>NZ_CADCWS010000237.1 GCF_902806475.1 Candidatus Frankia nodulisporulans | reverse complement strand
GCGAAAAGCTATGTCTTCGATCCTGTGGCGGGCACCTACACCGTCACGAACGACCTTCCCGGCGGCGGCCACTGGTATCCGAGCCTGACCGCGCTCGGCACCGGTGACGTCATCGCCGTCGGCGGGCTGGACCAGAACGCGGCGGGCAGTGTGGCCACCGAACAGTTCGACAGCACCCAGGGCCGCTGGCTGCCGGCGGCCCAGGTACCCCAGACGTTCTTCTTCTGGGGGCTCTACCCGGAACTCAAACTGATGTCCGACGGACGGCTGTTCTACGCCGGCGTCCACACGTTCAGCAACGCGCCGACCGCGGCCGGTTCGAACATCTACGATCCGGCCACCGCCACCGCCACCGTCAACGACGTCCCCGGCCTGCGTGACGTCAACCTGCGTGACCAGGGCGCCTCGGTGCTGCTGCCACCGGCCCAGGCCGGCCGGGTACTGACCCTCGGCGGCGGCAACGGCGACGCCGGCGCCGACGCGATCGCCAGCACCGACCTCATCGACCTGCGCCAGGCCGACCCGCACTGGCAGCCCGGGCCGAACCTGCCCGCGGCGAAGATGTACGTCAGCGCGGTGATCCTGCCCGACGGTCTGGTCCTGGAGACCGGCGGCGGCCGGCACCTGCGTTCCGACCCGGTGCACGAGGCGTCGCTCTACGACCCGGTGACCAACCACTTCACCTCGGTGCCCGCCGATCCGCAGGACCGCACCTACCACTCGCAGGCCTTCCTGCTGCCCGACGGCAGCGTCGCGGCGCTGGGCAACAACCCGCTGGACGGCTCGTTCAGCCAGATCATCTCCGTCTACCGGCCGTGGTACATGACCCGGACCCGGCCGTCGATCACCGCCGCCGCCACCTTCGGCTACGGCTCCCATCAGACCCTCGGCGTCACCGGCGACATCGGTCGCGTCACGTTGCTGCGCCCCGCGTCGGTCACCCATCAGGCCGACCCCAACCAGCGCAGCGTCGACCTGCCGGTCACCGCCGGCCAGAACGGCCAGATCAACGTCGACGTCCCCGCCAATCCGAACCTGCTACCGCCGGGGTACTACATGATGTTCGCGCAGAACACCGCCGGGGTTCCCTCGGTCGCCCGCTGGGTCCGGATCGGATGACCGGCCACAGCGGGCGCCGCGGCACCCTGGTGCTCGTCGCGCTGGTGGTGGTGCTGGTCAACGGCGCCGCGGTCGTCCTGGTCCAGCGCGGCCTGCCCACCGGACCCGACGGGCACCCCGCACCCCCCGGCCGTGGGGTGCCCGTCGCCGCCGCCGTGGCACCACCCGGTCAGCTCTCCGGCCGGGTGGTGCCACGCGGCAACGGCAGTCCGTCCCCGGTCGCGCTCGGTATCGACGGCTGCGACAACAACTACGTCGCCGCCGACACCGGCCGCCGGGTGTGCGTGCCCCGCACCCCGCCCCCCGGTCAGCGCATCGACTGTGCCTTCCTGCGGGCCCACGGCATCAACGGCGTCCGTGTCATCGGCGAGGACGTCCGCCGCCTCGCCGGCACCCTGCTCGCGGCCGTGCGAGGAGCGGTGCTCTGTGCGCGCTGACAGATCGGGTGCTGCTGACAGATCGGGCCCCGCGCGGCCGGCGGTGGCCCTGGCCGCTGCCGCCGCCGCGCTGCTGGCCGCCGGTTGCGCCGGGACGCCGGCTCGAAGTCCCGCGGCGGTCGGCCTCCCGGCGGCCGCCGCGGCGACGGCGAGCGCGACCTGGACCGGCGACTGGCACGGCGTCGTCGCGCCGACCGTGCCGACCGCGCAGCCCCGGCCGTCCTTCGCACTCACCGACACCGGCGGGCGACCGTACGACTTCGCCCAGGCCACCGCCGGACGCGCCACGCTGCTGTTCTTCGGCTACACGCACTGTCCCGACGTGTGCCCGACGACGATGGCCGACCTCGCCGCCGCCCGTCAGGTGGTGGGGGCGAGGGTCGCCCGGCAGGTGACGGTCGTGTTCGTCACGACCGACCCCGACCGCGACACCCCCGCGGCGCTGCGCCGCTGGCTCGACCAGTTCGACCCCGCCTTCGTGGGTCTCACCGGCACCCCGGCGCAGCTCGCCGCGGCGCAGCGGGCCGTCGGTGTGCCACTGGCCACCGCCGACCGCGCCGACGGTGATCCCCGCGGCGGTCAGGGTTCCTACCTGGTCAGCCACGCCGCCCAGGTACTCGCGATCGGCCCCGACAACCACGTCCGCGTCCGCTATTTCGCCGCGACGACGGTCGCCGAGTACGTCGCCGACCTCCCGCGGCTCGCCGCCTCGCTGTGACCCGTCGCCTCGCTGTGACCCGTCGAATCCCCAGCTCCGACCGCCGGCGGCCGTTCCGTCCTTCCCAGGCAGGTATCTCTTGACCGCAAACCAAGGCGCGCAGGAAGACCCCGCTGCCGCTCCCCTCGCCACCGCCGTCCCTGACCCCGCCCCACCCCGCTCGCACCGGGGGACCCGGGAACGCGGCGGCCGGGGGAGCGTGCCCACGCCGCGGCGGCTGGCCGGAGCCGGCCGCGGGGTGGCGACGCATGTCGCGCTGACCGTGCTGTGCGCCGGCCCGCTGGCCGTGGACCGGCAGATGGCCTACCTCCTCCCGATGGCGCTGGCCGTGCTCATGCCACGGACGTGCGGCCGTGGCGGCCCGCGGGAGGCGGTGGCCGTCGGCCTCGACGATCATCGAGGTGCCCGGCTGCCGCGGTCCGTCCAGTTCGCCTGCGAGGCGGCCGGCTGGTACGTCTACCTGGCCGCCGGCGAGGTGGGAACGGGCCGGCTCGGTGGGTCGTCGACGGTGCCGGTGTGGGCCGGCGCCCTCGGCGGTGCGCTGGTGGCCTCGGGCGCGATCCTGGTGCTGGGCCATCTCGGTGACCTTGTGCGCGCGGCCCGACCGGGACGTCGGCGGCTGGCCTGTGGGCTGGCCGCGACGCCCCTCGCGGTGCTGCTGGTCGTGCGCGCGGCCGAACACCACCACGCCGTGGTGCTGGCGCTGTGGACCGGCGTCTCACTGTCGATGCTGGTGGTCGCGGTCCTCACCCTCGTGCGCGGTCAGTTCAGCTGGCAGCGCCCCGAACGGGTGGACCACGTCGATCTGGCCGACACCCTCGCCCCGCGGCACCGCTTCTCGCTGATCGTCCCGGCCCGCGACGAGCCGATCCTCGGCCGCACGCTCACCCAGGTCCTGGCCGGCGACTACCCGGCGGACCTGGTGGAACTGGTGGTGATGGTGTCGCACGACGAGGTCGACCGGGAAACCCGCCAGATCGCCGAGGACATCGCCGCGCGGCACCCGAACGTCCATGTCATCGCCCCGCGTGGCAGCCAGCGCAGCAAGCCGCTGTCCCTGGAGAACGCCCGCCAGTACTGCACCGGTGACCTCATCGGCGTGGTCGACGCCGAGTCGCTGATCGCCGAGGGGCTGCTCTCCTACGTCAACACCCTCGCCCTGCGCCAGTCCGACGTCGGCATCTTCCAGGGCGGCGTGCAGCTGATGAACGTCCGCGCCCCGGGCGGAGAGCCCACCGACGGCGGTGCCCGCCCGGTGCTGCGCCGGTTGGACACCGACACGTCCTGGTGGCGGGCCCGTAACTGCCTCGAGTACTACATCTGGTTCATGTCCCGGCTGCGTTTCCAGGCGCGGGCGCGGTTCATCCCGCTGGGCGGCAACACCGTGTTCATCCGCCGGGAGGTGCTCGACGCCCTCGACGGCTGGGACGTCACCTGCCTCACCGAGGACTGCGATCTGGGGGTGCGGGCCTCGGTCGCCGGGGTGCGCACCACCGTCTTCTACCACCCGGATCTGACCACCCGGGAGGAGACGCCGGAGAGCCTGACGAAGCTCGTCATCCAACGGACCCGCTGGATGATGGGATTCATGCAGGTCCTGTTCAAGGGGGACTGGCGCCTGCTCCCCGGTACCCGGCAGCGACTGATGGCCGCCGAGATGCTGACCATGCCGTTCTTCCAGGCGATGGCCGGGATACTGCTGCCCGTCTCGCTGGTGCTGACCTGGTTCCTCGCCGCGCCGACGGGTCTGGTCATCGTCTTCTGCCTGCCGCTGGGCGCCACCGTCATGACGGTCTGCTCCGAGCAGGCGGCCTTTCGTGAGTTCGCCGACGCGTACGACCTGGACATCAGCTGGTGGGACAGCGCCCGGCTGATTCTCAGCTCCCCATTCTACCAGCTCGTCCTGTCGATCGCCGCGGTCCGCGCCACCGCCCGCCTGCTGCGTGGCCGCGTCGACTGGGAGAAGACCTCACATTCCGGCGCCCACCACGGCGCCGGAGCCGGCACCGGCCGCGTCCCCGCAGGAGCCCCCTCATGACCAGCCCCGACCTGACCAGCCCCGACCGGACGCGGGACCCCGCATCACCGGACCTCACATCACCGGTTTCGGCGCAGCCGCTCCTCACGCCGCAGGTCCTCACGCCGCAGGTCCTGGCACCGCCGGCGAGCGCCACCGCGTGGACCGTGACCGCGCTGCGCGGGCTCGCCGCCCGCGGCGCCGCCTGGGGGCGGGCCCACCGGCACAGCCTGGTACTGGTCGCCGCGCTGCTGGCGGTCGTCACCGTCGTCCACGGTGTGAACTTCGATGGCTGGCCCGGCCGGGTCACCGACGACGAGGGCACCTACGCCGCGCAGGCCTACTCGATGCAGTACTGGAACCGCATCGCCCACTACACCTACTGGTACGACCACCCGTTCGGCGGATGGCTGCTGATCGCGATCTACACCAAACTGACGGACGGCTTCCACCGCGCGACCACCGCCGTCACCGCCGCCCGGGAGCTCATGTTCCTGCTGCACCTGGTCAGCTGCGTGCTGATCTACCGGTTCGGTCGACTTCTCGGCCTGCGTCGTTTCTTCTCCGCCGCCGCGGTGCTGGTCTTCTCCCTGTCACCGCTGGCGATCTGGTACCAGCGGATGGCGTTCCTGGACAACATCGGGGTGATGTGGCTGCTCGCCGCGTTCGTCGCCGCCGTCTCCCCGCGCCGCAGTCTGCTGGCCGCCGCCCTCGCCGGAACGTTCATGGCGTTCGCGTTCTGGTCCAAGGAGACGACGCTGCTGTTCCTGCCCGGTCTGTACATCCTGCTGCGCCAGCATCGCGACGACCGCAACTGGCGGTTCGTACGCCGCAACTTCCTTGGCTGTCTGATCGGGATCTGCGGCATCTACCTGCTCTACGCCGCGGCGAAGAACGAGCTGTTCGAGGGCCCCGGCCACGTGTCACTGGAATGGGCGGTGCGCTGGCAGCTGTTCGACCGGGCGTCCAGCGGCAGTGTCCTCGACCGTGGCAGCGACACCTACAACGTGGTCAGATCCTGGCTGGACCTGGACCCGTACCTGGTGCTCGGCGGGATCGCCGCCGCCGTCCCACTGCTGGCGCTGCGTCGCCTGCGAGTCGTCGCGGTGCTGCTGCTGCTGCAGTTCGGCTTCGTCTTCCGCGACGGCTACCTGCCCAATCCCTACGTCACCGCCATGCTGCCCTTCGCCGCCCTGTGCGCCGCCGTCCTGCTCGACGCCGTCCTGCCACGGCGCCGTTCCCGGCCCGGCGGCCCGCTACGTCCCTACCCCGACGACCCCGACGTCACCTCGTCGTCCGGTATCCCCGCGCCACGCTCGTCGGCCAGCGAGCGCACCTTCGACGAGGCGACGGGACGCCCCGCCGCGGCGTACGGTGATCCGGAACCCGACACGGTGCCCACTCGCATCCTCGAGGCACCGCGGCCGCGGGCATCGTGGCTGGCCGCGGGCGGTCCGGCCGGCACACTGGCCGCCCGGGTGCTGTCGGCGCTGCGCCGCGCGGTCGTCGCCGTCACGGTGGTCGCCGCCGCGATCGCGCTCACCTGGGCCTGGGCCCCGAAGATCCACACCGCTCTGACGGACGACGCGAGCGCCCCGAGCCGCGACGCCACCCGCTGGTTCCTCGCCCACGTGCACGACCACCGCACGGTCATCACCGACGACATCGCCTGGACCGACCTCGTCATCGCCGGCCGCCGGCCGCTCCCGGTCTGGTTCTACAAACTCGACCTGGACCCGCAGGTCCAGGCCCAGTTCCCGCACGGCTGGCGGGACGTCGGCTACCTGATGATGGGCAAGCCGCCGGACTCGGTGCTCACCGAGGTCCCCACCGTCGCCGAGGCCCTGCGCCACTCGGTCGTGCTCCAGTCCTTCGGCGACGGCGAGATCGAGATCCGCCAGGTCGTCCCACCCGGCTGCCGCGCCGGCCTGCCCGCCCTGCGCTGCTGACCCGCCCCCCGGCGACCATCGCCCTGCGCCCTGCGCCGCGCGGCCGGGGGCCCATGACCGATCATGGGCCCCCGGCCGCCAGGTGGGGCTGCGCGTCCGGGCAGGGCGAACGTCTAGGACAGGGCGAGCAGGGCCCCGAGGAAGAAACCGACGCAGGCCAGCCAGACCAGGGTCGGAACCAGCTTCAGCCATCCAGCCACCGACCCGGCCGATGACCCC
>NZ_CADCWS010000236.1 GCF_902806475.1 Candidatus Frankia nodulisporulans | reverse complement strand
GACCCGGGGAGATCCCCGCGCTCTGGCAGCGGATCGCCACGGCCGCGGCGCTGATGGCCCCGGTCGGATGGGCCGCCGAGCAGGTCACCGGTGCGAGCCCGCGCACCGTCGGGGCGGCGACCGGTTCGGTGGCCGGGCTGCTCGGGCTACGTCCGCAGAAGGTCCTGCTCGGACCGTTGTTCGGCGCGGTCCTCGGCGCCGGCGCGGCCCGGCTGCCCGGGCGACGTCCGGTGCCGGGCGCGGTGGTCGCCGCGACGACGATGGCGAGCTGGCGCACCCTGTCGGCCCTGCTCTTCCGGGACGCCCAGGTCAGCCTGCTCGCCGAGCGGGTGGACCCGGCGGACCTCCCGTTCGTCGTGCCCCGCCAGGCCACCGCCCGCCGGGTCGGCACCGGATACATCCGGGATCTGGCCGATGAGCTGGGCGGACGGTACGAGGCTGCCGCGGCCGACGTCGGCATCGTCGCCGATCTCGGGGAACTCACCGGGCCGGAGTTCGACCCCGCCGGCGTCGACCCGCTGGTCCGCGAGTTCTACGAGCACACCACCCGGTTCGCCCTCGACATCGAGCCGCGCTGGCGGATGTGGGTGCGCCCCGGCTACCTGCTCTACCGGACGCTGCTGGCCCGCCCGCTCGGGCAGGCGAACGTGCCGATGAACCAGCGTGAGACCCAGCGCGGCATCCACAGCCGCATCGACACCATCACCCTGCCCGCGGCCACCCCGCCCGGCTCGGCCCGGCCGGTCTCCGGTCAGCCAGCCTCAGCCCCGGTGGGGTCGGCGCCGGTGGAGCCGGTGGGGTCAGAGCCGGTGGAGTCAGAGGCGGTGGCGCCGGTGGTGGTGCGCGGCTGGATTCGCTCGTTCGCCGACACCGACGAGCCGATCTACGTCGGCATCTACACGACGTACCGGTTCGGCGACCGCGGCTATGTCAGTGTCGGCTTTCCGCTGCCGCAGGCCAGTTTCACCGCGACGCTGGTGCCACAGGCCCGGGCCGGTGGGGGTCTCGTCCTGACCAGTCGCAGTGAACTCGACCATCCCGGCCATTACCTGGCCACCCGGGACTCCTCGGATGGCCGGCTGACGGCGCTGGCCGTCCACGGTTTCGCCGAGACGTTGGAGGTCCACACCGTCGACGGTGAGCTACGCGCCGAACACGCCTTCGCGATCTTCGGTATTCCGTTTCTCGTCCTGCACTACCGGATCACCCGCAAGCCTGCCGGCTGACCCGCGAACCCTTCGGGGAGGCGCGAGCCCTTCGGCTGGACCCCGAACTCCTCTGCGGAGCCCGGCGTCCTCCCTCCCCGCCAGGTTCGACGAGGAGGGAGGACGTTTTCGGCCCTGGACGAGCCGCCGGACGGCGGGGCAGGGCGTCCGGACATCAAGGCCGCACCGGCCGTCGCCGTGGACGGCGCCGCGGCCGGGCGGTGGGCGAGGTCAGCCGGCGTCGTTGCCGGTGACCGGGGTCGAGGTGGTACGCCGCCGCGGCACCAGCGTCGGACGCAGGCAGCGGGGCTGGCGTGGACTGATCGCCCGCGGGGCGAAGTTCCCGCGGGCGGCCGCGTCCGGCGGACCGGACTGCGACGGGATGTCCGGCCGCGGGGGGATACCCGAGGACGGTTTGGGCGGCTGACCCGGCCCCGAGGATCCCGGCCGACGTGGCGGCTGCCCTGGCAGGTGTGCCGATGGCTGGCCGGCCGTGGGTGGCGCGGGCCGGGGCGCGGGCCGGGGTGGCAGCGTCGGGAAGGAGGGATGCCAGGGCGGCAGCGCGGCGCCCGGTGGCCGCTGTCGGGGCAGTCGCGGTGGTATCGCCGGGCGCTGTCCGGGGACGGTCGGCGGCGTCAGCGGTCGCTGTCGGTGCGGCAGCGCCGGGATCGACGGACGCTGGGTCGGGGCTGTCGTCGGCGCGGTCGTCGGCGGTGTCCCAGCTGGCGTCGATGCCGGTGGCGTCGTTGGCCGCTCGGGCGTTCCCTCCGGGATGGTGCCGGTGCTCGCGGTGGGCAGGGCGGCACGTCTGATCATCGGGATGGTGAGCGAACCGGTGTCGCTACCCGGCGCCACCTCCGCCGCGGGAGCGGCCTCGGCGAGCGGGGCAACGCTGGCCGAGGAGGCGATATCGAGCGGACGGGAACCCACCTCGGGAGCTGGCGGGATCACCTCGGTGACCGACGGGGTCAGGGTCGTCGTCATCGAGGTGCTGGCCGGCAGCGAGACGCTGGCCAGCGAGGAGGCACCCTCGCTCGAACTCCCGGTGGTGGGTCGCGGGTCAGATGGTGCGCCGTCCTGGGACGGCTGCGCGCGTGTGGAGACGTCTTCTGGTGGACAGTGGCGTGGGAGCGCCGTCCTCGCGGTCCGTCGGCGCAAGCGCCGCTCCGCCGCCGCGAGCGCGACGAGAAATCCCAGCAGGATCATTGCCGGCGTCAGCATCGCCGTCCTTCCCCCCCGAACAGGTCACCGAGGACCCGCCCCCGTTGCTTCTGGCAGAGGCGTCCAGGCCCGATCGGTCCCGCGTCGTCATGGTTCTTGCGGGCAGTTGACACGGTACGAAGGGATGGCCCGGGTACAGCCCGATGCGCTCACACCGCGACGGTTAGCCGAATCGGGGGGTGCATGCCCTGGCCAGGTGTTCGTGGTTACCCCCGCGGCCAGCACCGGACCGGTACATTCGCGCCATCGTGTCCACCATTTCCGGTCCGGTCGACGTGTCTCGGTCGTCCGGACCCGCCCGTTCCCACCGTCGCGTCACCCTCTGATTGCCGCGGTCGCCGGTGCCCACCTTCGTTCCACTCTCGCTTCTCGCCGCGTTCCTGCTGGCCTCGTCCGCGGCGGTGCAGCAGCGCGCCGCCGCACGCAGCCACTACGTCGCCGACGACGACGCGCGGGCCGTCGTGCCCGGACCAGGCCACTTCCTCGACCTCGTGACCCGGCCCCTGTGGCTGGTGGGCTGGCTGCTCAACCTCGCGGGATTTCTCATGCAGGCCGTGGCTTTGCACCTGGGCACACTCACGCAGGTGCAGCCGCTGATGGTCACCCAGCTCGTCTTCGCGCTCCCGCTGGCGCTCGTCGGAACCCGGCTACGGATGGCCCGCACGGCCTGGTGGGCGGTCGCGGCGATCTGCGCCGGGCTCGCTCTGCTGCTCGCCGTGCAGGATCATCCGCCCGCGCACGCGCCGCTGGACCGGACCCGGATGGTGATCGCCACCGCGGCGATCGCGGTCGCGGTGGTCACGCTGGTCGGGGTGTCGTACGCGCGGCGGCCGGCGGCGCGGGCGGCGCTGCTCGGCACCGCGGCCGGCCTGCTCTACGCGCTGAGCGCGCTCCTGCTCAAAGAGACCACCGACGTAACCCTCACAAACGGGTTGCACGCAACAGTCACGCGCTGGCCCGCATATGCCCTGTGCGGGGTCACACTGACGAGCCTGTGGCTGGGTCAGGCGGCCTTCGCGGTGGGCCCGCTGGCCGCGGCGATCACCGCGATGACCATTACCAATCCGACCGCGGCCTACGCGCTTGGCCTGTCGGTGTTCGACGTGCCCACACCCCGGCAACCCGGGGTGACCGCAGGTGTGGTCGTCGCGGCGGGGCTCGTGATCAGCGGCGTGTATCTGCTGTCCCGCCCCGCCGCCCTGCCCCGCCCACGACGCACCGCGCCGCGCCAGCCACCCGCTCAGCGGTTGCCGAACAGGCCGCCCAGGCCGCCGAGGTTGCCGAACCCGCCGCCGGGCCCGCCCTGCTGACCGCCGCCGTGGCCCCCCAGCTGGTTGCCCTGGAAGCCCTGGTCACCGAATCCGAAGTGGCCGGCCGCACCGGCCCCCGCCAGCGCGTTGTACGGCGGCAACAGCTCACACGGCTGGACGATGACGTAGCCGTCGCCGCTGAACTGCATCTGCCAGCTCTCACCGGTGTTGCCCCGCGGCCGCCACACCGACGAGGAGGTCACCGCCGCCTGCATGCTCACCTGGAGGCCCGCCGACCAGCCGACGACCGCGTCGGCATCGGCGAAGTAGTAGTTCTGGTAGGTCACCCGCATCACCAGGGGCGCACCCGAGGTGCAGACCGCGACCCGTCCGGCGCCCCGTAGTTCGATCTGGTACGATCCGACGCCGGCGATGCCGACCTGGGTGTCGACGCGGACCAGGTCCCAGTTGAGCTCGGTGCTGAAGGCGAGCACGTTCTTGCCGTCGACGGTCAGCCCGTCGCGACCGTCGAGGTCGAGCAGGTGGATGTCCTGGGCCTGGTTGGCGAGGAAGACGTTGCCTGCCCCGGAGACCTTCATCAGGTTCAGGCCCTCACCGCCGCTGAAGAAGCTGCGGAACTGCCCGCCCCAGCCCTCCCAGTGCGCGTCGAAGTTCACGCCGCCCTGGTAGGCGACCATGGCGCCCTTGCGGGCGTAGAACTCACGCATGCCGCTCGGGCCGAGGTTCGCGCGTAGCAGCTTGGAGTTCTGCAGCGAGAACGGCTCGTTGGACTGCCGCTCGGGATTGTCCAGCAGGCTGGAGCGAATCCCCCCGGCTGGTCCGCCCGCGCCGGGCGGCATTCCCCCGTGCCCACCCGGCCCACCGGGTGGCATGCCGGGCCCACCCGGGTAGCCACCGCCTGGCCCAGGCGGATAGCCCTGGCCCGGCCCGGCCGGCGGATAGCCACCTGGCCCCTGACCTCCCGGCGGGTAGCCCTGCCCGGGCGGAGGCTGTGGCGGATAGCCCTGGCCGGGCGGAGGTGGCGGATAGCCCTGCCCGGGCGGCGGATAGCCCGGCCCGCCCGGCCCGCCGGGGTAGCCGCCTGGTCCGCCGGGATGATTGCCGTACCCACCCTGCGTCATGTCCTCGTCCTCTCCGCCGTCCCCGGCCGGCAGGGGATCCACTGGATTCGGTTGCCGCGGCGCATGTCCGCTAACCCCGCAGCGACATGGTGGGGCGTTCGTCCTCGCTGGGCTGGACGACGACGAAACCCTGCCCGGAGAAGCCGAGCTGGAACGCCTCGCCGGAGCCCCGCCCGATCAGCCCGCCCAGGCGCGCGGTGCGCCGCGGCTGCACCTGGAGGCCGTCGGTGTAGGCGACGAGTGCGTCGGTGTCGACGAAGGTCGGGGCCTCGCGGGTGTCGAGCACGATCGGGTTGCCCTTCGCGGTGAGCGCCACCCAGCCGTGGCCGCGCAGCACCACGTTGAACATGCCCATCCCGGACAGCATCGTGATGCCCCGGACCCGTTCGATGTTCCACTGCAACGACGCGTCGAACGCCAGGATGTTCTTGCCGTTGACCGACAGGCCCTCGCCGGCGAGCTGGGCGACGATGACCTCCTTGCCGTAATCGGCCAGGTAGAGCAGGCCCTGCCCGGTGGCGGTCATCAGCGGCACACCCTCGCCGGTCGCCCAGGAGGACGCGATCCGGCCCAGCTGCGGGGGCTGCGGGTTGAAGTCGATCAGACCCTCGTAGGCGATCATGGACCCGGTGCGGGCGAACAGGTCCTGCCCGGGGTTCATCACCACCTTGACGATCTTGGAGCCGTGCTTGCTCATCCGTTCCATGACGGGCGTCGGCCCGTAGTGGTCCATCAGGCTGCCGTACATGCTCACACCTCGTAGGGCTGGACGACGACGAAGTGCCCGGCGAAGCCCATGAACTGCAGGGCCAGTGCCTCTCCGCTGCTGCCAGCGTAGATCTGACGTGAGATCCGGACCTGGGTGGAGACGCTGACCCGCATCCCCGTCGTCCAGGCGACCAGGGCGTTCATGTCGGCGAACGTCGGGCCGGCCACCGGCAGCGTCATCGGCGTGCCCTTGGTCATGACGACCACCGACCCCGGGCCGGACACCTCGAAATGGAACAGACCGCCACCGGGAATGCCCGGGCTTTCGATCCGGCGCACCTCGGTGCGCACGGTCGCGTCCATGGCCAGCAGGTTGTTGGCGTTGATGCACAACGACGAGCTGCCGAGCTCCACGATGTGCAGGTCGGCGGCATCCTGGGCGAGGAAGACCTCGCCGACGCCCTTGCAGGTCATCAGCTTGAGCTTCTGACCGGTCAGCTTGCCCTCGATCATGCCGCGCAGGCCGCCGCTTTTGTAGTCGAACTCCACGTCGCCCTGGTAGGCGACCATCGCGCCGCGCAGCGCCAGCGCGTCCTCGCCCAGGGTCACCTTGACGAGTTTGCCGTTCTGCTGCGTCCAGCGACCGGCGGTCGGGCGCTCCCGGTAGGGCGCGAGGCTGTTGAGCGCCCCCGGCTGGGTCGGCTGCACCTGCGACGGCAGCGGCTCCGGCCCACCGAACCCGGCACCGGGCACCGGCGGCTGGCCGCCCGGCATGCCACCCGCCGCCGCGCCGGCGTAGGCCGGCTGCCCGCCCGGCGCCGGCTGACCGCCGTAACCGGGCTGACCCGGCTGACCCGGCTGACCCGGCTGACCCGGCTGACCCGGCTGACCCGATGGGGTGCCGCCGTATCCCGGCTGACCTGGGGGGGTGCCGTA
>NZ_CADCWS010000235.1 GCF_902806475.1 Candidatus Frankia nodulisporulans | reverse complement strand
AGGGTGCGAACCCGTGGGCCGAAGCTGCGGTTGCTGATCCCGGCGAGCACGTTGTCGTAGGCGTCGAGGGTACGCAGGGCCGCGGCGGCCTCGACGGTGGCGCCTTCCTTCAGCGTTTTCCGACGTTTCGTGGCGCCGTCCATCCGGTCCCGCACCTCGGTCCAGAAACCGAATCTGGAGGCGGCGTCCCAGAAGGTGAGGCCGTTGACTTCGGTGCGTCGTTCCTGTTCGGCCCGGGCGGCCTTCTCGAGGTTCTCCGCGCTCTGCCGGGCGGCGTTGACGGCCTGGCTCACCAGCGGGATGAGAACGTCCTTGGCTCCGACGACACTGCGCCGACCGGGTGGGCGGACCAGGAACTCCGGGTCGGGTTCCAGTATTTTCCCGCCGTCGATGAGCGTCCAGTGCGGATCGACGAGTTCGACGCAGCCGATGCTGTCGATCGGCGCGTAGAGCAGCTGCGCGTGGCCCGCCTCGCGGTGGATGGTGTCGACCACGTTCGCGTGCACTTCCTGCACCCTGCGGGCGAGTTCGTGGGAACGGTCGCGGCCACGGCCGCCCTGGTCGGTGAAGTAGCTTTCGCACTTCACCGGGCAGAAGATCACCGTGGCCGGTTCGCCGCGCCGGGTGTTGCGGCTTGTCGCCCAGGTCTCCGCGACTGTCCGGACGTCGCCCAGGCCCAGCAGGCGCGGTATCGCGCGGTGCTGGTCCTTGGTGCGCGCCTCCATGAGCACGACCGCGTCGATCGGGATCAGCAGGGCGGTGCTCACCCGGGTGAAGGCCAGGATCTCCGCCCATTCCGCGGCTCGGGTGGCCCGCTCGGACGGGGTGAGCAGCCGGCCGGGGAAGTCCATGAACGTCATGGCCAGGCCCTCGCCCGGAACATCGTCCGGCGTGATCTGCATGTGGTAGTAGTTGACGCTCTCCGTGCCCGACAGCGAACCCGCGCGGAACTCGCCGGCGAGCAGGTCCCCGGTGAGTTCGTCCTCGTTCTGGCGAATCCGGTTCTCGGTCATCGGGTCGGCCGGGCCGATCGTGACCGGATTCCCGGCGAGCAGCTCACGGGCGTTCTCGAGCAGCGCCGTGACCAGCGTCGTCTTCCCCACCCGGGAGGGCCCCATCATGGTGACCCTGATCGTCATCGACATGTCGGGTGCTGTCGAGGGGGTGTCCACGGTCGTCACTGCGCCAATCTCCCGAACATGTCCTGGGTCTCCCGCAGCAGGGTGCGCAGGCGGGCGACGCGCGCGTTCGCCGCGTCCAGACCGCCGTACTCGCCCGGCCAGATCTCATCCCCGTAGGCGTGCGCGAGGGTGCGGAACTCCTCCTCGGAGGCCTGCGGGGAACGAATCAGCGTGTCCGCGAAGATCTCGGTGGCCGCGAGGAGCACCGGCGCGGGCCGCGCGGCGCCGTCCAGGACCGTGTTGCGAATCCGGTAGGCGACCTGGCGGGTGCGCCGGGAGATGAAGTCGTACATCTGGCGCGCGCCGTCCTCGTCCTGGCTGACCAGGATCTGCGGTTCGTACTGGTCGCTGGCCGGATTCCACGCCTCCTGGCGCAGCAGATCCAGTTCGCCGCGGATGTGCGGGTAGACCATCGAACGGAACTCGAAGCGCAGCCGGGACAGTTCCCGCACGGCGACGGCGAGGGTGGGGCACGCCTCGGGTAGTTCCTCCAACGTGGTGGCCAGATGATCCAACGACCGGTGGCTCGCGGAGGCGGCCTGGCCGGGCAGCGCGTCGGCGTCGCCCGCGGTGGGAACGAGCAGCGGCCCCAGATGGCGGGCGAGGATCGCGGTGATCTCGTCCAGCAGGCCGGCGAGATTGACGTTGTTCAGGTAGTCGTCGATGGTCGCGTACCCGCGGGCGACGCGGATGCGGGCGGCGCCGAACCGGCTGGCCGCCACCCCGGAGCTCTGCTCGTCGCCCTGCATCTCGTCGGCGACCTTCGCCTCCCACCGCTCCCGGTCACCCGCACCCATGCCCGTCGCGGCCCACTGTTCCAGGTCGGCGTGCACCCGCTCGACCACGTCCCGGAAGCCCTCGTCGACGTCCTCGGGGTCCTCGGCGCGGGAGCGGAACCGTCGGGTGAGCGCGACGAGGTCACGGGAGATGTCCAGGCGTAGCCGCTCGGCCCGCCGGTCCAGCTCGGTGCGCACACTCGCGGTGTCGCGCGTCGCCGCGGTCACCGCGGCACCGAGCTGGTTCACCTGGTCGACCACCCGCCGTGACAGCAGTGTGCCGGTGGCCTGGGCGCTGGCGGCCACGTCCGCGTCCATGACGGGCAGACGGCTGGCGAGATGATCGAGGACGGGCCGCAGGACCCGGTCGAAGACCAGCCGCGGGTCGCGGACGTCCGCCTCGACCACGGTGAACGCCGCCTCGCTGGAGCCGAGGTTCGCGCCCCGGCCGATCTCCGTGCGGACCGTGTCGAGCAGGCGAGGATCATCCTCGGTGCTGCCGTTGATGAGCAGGAAGACGTAGTCACGCCGGGCGGTGATCGGCCCGCGGGCCTCGTCGAGCAGGTCGAGGTTCTGCTCGTCCTCCTCCCGCCACAGGGCCAGCCCCTGACCCGCCCGTTTCACGAGCAGGACCAGGTCGACGTCGTCGCGCAACGCCTCCATGTGGTGGATGTGCGCCTCCGCCGACACCTCGCCCAGGCCCGGCAGGTCGACGACCGCCAGCCGGTCCACCCTCGCGTGCGGGAACGGGGTGTGGACGCGCAGTTCGCGGACCGCGAGGTAGGGGCGGCTCGCGCCACCGGCGGCCTCCTGCGACGCCGGTGGGTAGGTGACGTAGCCGCGGACGTCGGAAAGCGCGATGTCCTGCTCGGTGCCGCGCAGCAGCTCCCGGTAGGACCCGAAGGAGTCCTGCATGTCCCGCAGCCGGCGCAGCAGGGCCGCCTGGCGGTGGCCACCGCGTTCCTCGTTCGCGAGGTCGGTGACCTCCGGATACCGGTAGTGGGCGAACTCCTCCGGGGACGCCGGCACCGGAAGAATGTTCAGGCCCACGTGGTACGGCCGAAGAACGTGCTGTCGAAAGCTCTCGAAGGAATGCAGGGTGAGGGTGGCCCGCTGGGCGGCCGGGGAATGAAAGACCACGATGCGCGCCGCGGTCACCCGGGAACCGGTGGACGCCGGCAGCTGCCCGTCGCCGAGACCGGTGATGGACTGCAGCAGGGTGCTCTTCCCGACCCGCGCCTCACCGCTGGCGGCGATCGTCACGGTCTCCCGGGAGAACCGGCGCACGACGGCGCGAAACGACTCGACCACCTCGGCCAGTTCACGTCCGAGTGTGGGGGAGCGCAGTTCCAGTGCGGCGCGTTCGATCTCCGTGGCCGCGGCGAGCTCCGCGGGCAGCGCCGCCAGCGCGGCCAGGATCTCGCTGGCCGCCAGCCAGTTCTCCACCCGGGCGCGGGCCGCCGGCAGCCGACGCCGCCGGTCGTCGACGATGCGGGCGAGGGCCGCGGCCACGTCATCCTGGGTACGCGCGTCGGGATCGGCGGCCCGGCCAGGCTCGTAGCCCTCGGTTCTGGCGCTCATGTTCCCTGGTCTCCTGACAGGCGGACATCTCAGTGGCGCGATCCGGCAGGAAGGAGCGCCGGCAGGAATGAGCTTCTCCGGGCGCTGCCCATCATTTCCCGGACGCGGTCATCGAGCCGGCGGAAGGCCGATGACTCCGATATCTGGAAGATGACGGTACAAGGGTATCGGTGTGGCGGGTCGACCGCGGGCCGGGCCGGTGAGGCGCCGCCCGGAGCACGCTTTCCAGAAGAAAAAACACCTGTTCAGGATGGTTGTCTCGGGTCTGCGCCGCCCGGGACGGCGACACGCCGCCCGTCCCGGCGAAAAGCGAGGCGGGGAATTACTCAGTGCAATCATTCGGTGTATGTCGCGTGATCGGGTGCTGGATACCCTGCTGGCCGTCATCGCTGTTCTGACAGTGGGAACGGTCGGGTGGGTGGGTGCCGGGACGGCCCGCGCCGAGCCGGCGGTGCCACCCGAGCTGGTGGTGACGGCGGCGGTGGCACCGTCCACCTTCACCGGCGTCGGCCAGGAGCTCACCCTCACCTTCCTGGTGGGCAACGGCGGCCCGGGCTCGGTGCGGGACCTGCGTGTGCAACCGGCCCGCACCGGGCTGACCCCGGTCACCTGCGCCGCCACCACGCTGGCCCCGGCCACGGTCACGAGCTGCACCGCCTCGCACACCACCACCCAGGCGGACGTCGACACCCACGCGTTCGGCGTCACCGTCCTGGCGACCGCGACCCCGCTCGACGGCGGCCCGGTCGTCCTCTCGGCCCCGGTGAGCACCCATCGCCCGCGACGACTCGGCGCTGGGCCTGGGCCTGCATCTCGAGGCGGCGATCACCCCGCCGGCGATCAGCGGGTACGGCGAGGCCGTCACCTACACCTACCAGGTGACCAACACCGGCACCGCCACGGTCGGGGCGCTGCGCATCGCCTCGACCGCCAGCACCTCCGAGGCGACCTGCACGTCCTACCTGCTCGACCCGGGTGCGACCGCGACCTGCACCGCCACCGGTTGGGCCGGCATGTTCGACGTCGGTCAGAGCGCGGTGAACGTCACCGCCGTCGCCGCCGGACTGTCCGCGGACGGCACCTCGGTGCTTTCCGCCGCCGCGTCCGCCAGCGTGCCGATCGCCATCACCGGTCAGGTGGACCTGACCTTCCTGCGGGAAGACTCGCTGTTCACGACCGTCGGGCAGGAGGTGGTCACCACCTATGTCCTGACGAACAACACCAGCCGAATCCTGGCCAGCGCCGGTCTCGATCTCGACGTGCACTCCCCGAACGAGTACGCCATCTGTGAGAACCGGCGGGTCCTGATCGGGGGTCGGTCACCTGCCAGGCGCATGTCCTGGGCTCCCAGGCCCAGATCGACGCCGGCGGGGCCGCGGCGACCGTACGCGGCTGGGGCATCCCGGTGATCGACCTCACCGGCCGGTATCTCTACTCCTCGACGCTGGTCCACGTCACCCCGTACGCCCCCGCGCCGGTGCCGGTGCCGCCCGCGCCGGGCAGCCCCGCGCTCACGCTCACCACCACATCCCAACCGCCGGTGATCTCCACGGCGGGCCAGGCACGGCAGCTGCGTTACACCGTGACCAACACCGGTGACGTTCCGCTCACGGTGAGCCTGCTGCGCCGCTCGGAGTCGGCCGGCCCGATCGTCGACTGCGCGGTGCCGGAGCTCGTCCTCGCCCCGTCCGAGCAGGCCGTGTGCACGCAGGAGAGCAGCGTCTCGCAGAGCCAGATCGACGCCGGTCAGGCCGACAGCGACGTGGTCGCCGTCGGCCGGCCCGCGACCGGCGCCCCCGTGGTGTCCGACCCGTCGGTGCTGACGGTCCCGCGGAACACTCCTGGGGGCGTGTCGCTGACCGTCACCCCTTCCGCGCCGACGTTCTCCGGTGTAGGTGAGTCGATCGGCCTCACCTACACCGTCACCAACAACGGCCCCACCTCGTTCCTGCTCACCTCGGTGGTGGACGGCCTGCGCCCCTGGGCGCCGATCCTCTGTGCCTTCCAGCTGGCCCCCGGCGCATCCGTGACCTGCCAGAACAGCTACCCGACCACGATCGTGGATGTGGCGCGCGGCTACGTCGCGACCAACGCCGTCGCCCTGGGCACCACCAACACCGGCCCGCCGGTCAGCTCACCACCGGCCGGGGCACGGGTGTTCCGGACACTGCGCACCGGTCTCACGGTGACGCCGACGTCCTACCCGACGACGTTCCAGACCACCGGCTCCGAACTGACCTTCGGCTACCAGGTCACCAACACCGGCGCCGATCAGCTGACCGATCTCGTCGCCTACGCCGCGAACCCCGGCGCAGCCCTGGCGCCGCTGACCTGCCCGACGACCGCCCTCGCCCCGGGCGCGTCCGTGACCTGTACCCGCACCTACACCGCCACCGCCGCGGACACCGCCGCCGGTGCGCTGACCACCACCGCCTGGGCCGGCGGCACGCCGTACACCGGCCCGCCGGTCACCTCGGCGCCGGCCACGCTGACGGTGCTGCGCCACTACCTGGCCCTGGTCGCCTGGCCGGCCCAGGGGTCGTTCACCGGTGCGGGGCAGAACCTCACCCTGCTGTTCTCGGTCACGAACGCCGGCGCGCGCCCACTGACCGGCCTCACCATCGACACGGCCCCGGCGGACCCGCCGTCGACTGCCCCGTGACAACCATCGCCGCCAACAGCTCGCTGACCTGCTCCGCCACCCGCACCACCACCTCGGCGGACGTCAACGCCAGGTCGATCGCCGTGACCGCCCACGCCCAGGCCACGATCACCCCCACCGACCCGCCGCTGCACTCCACCCCCGCCACCATCACCGTCCCGTACCGCTTCCCGTGGTTCTGATCGGCGGTTGGTTCCAGCCGGCGGCCCGGTAACTGGTCAGGTCTCGTAGATCGTTTGTTTTTTGTTCCCCGGCTGGCTGGGATGCTTTGAT
>NZ_CADCWS010000234.1 GCF_902806475.1 Candidatus Frankia nodulisporulans | reverse complement strand
ACCCCCGCCCTGAAGGACGGGGCCTGCGCGCTACGTTTCCCGGTCACCCAGACGTGCCCGCCCGTAGACGTAGGTCCCACCGGAGCTGGGATAGCGGGCCGCCAGGCGCGCGCTGGACGTCGCGTTGCAGTAGGCGACGACCGCGGCGACACCGAGGGCCGGTAGCAGTCCCGCGCCGGCCACCCGCGCCGCCGGCGCGAACACGGTGAACACCCCGGCGCCGATCATCGCGGCCAGACCGACGACAATCGCGTCCGCCGCCCCGGCCCCCCATCCGACCCCAGCTCCCGGCCCGGCTCCGGCCTGGGCCTGGACCTGGGCGTCCTGGTGGGTTTCGGTCTCGGCTCTGTCGGCTCTGTCGGCTCTGGCTGCGCGCAGGTGTCCACCCGGGTGGGGTCAGGCGTCGTGGAGGGTCATGTGGTGGCGGGTGGCCAGCACCGGCAGGTCGGGCAGGCCGAACTCGGTGGTGAGCGCGTCGAACAGGTCGATCTTGTGCGTGCCGAAGCGGCGCAGCGACCGCCGGTAGGCGTCGGCGGTCAGGAAGCTGCCCGGGCGGCTTTTGGAGTGGAACTTGTCGGCGTACATGACCAGGCGTTCCTCGACGGTCTCGGCGAGGTAGTCGGCGGCGGGGACGGGTAGCCCGCCGGCCTCGATCTCCGCACGGGTCAACCCGACACCGGTGTGGCAGGACGCGAACCGGCACACCGTGCGGGGCAGCCCCTCGGCGGCGAGCAGTGCATGGCCGAGCACCCCGTGGCGCAGGTACTGGGCGTAGTCGAGCCGGCCGGTGTCGTCGTAGAGCCGGTAGACGCCGATGTCGTGCAGCAGCGCACCGGTGCGTACCAGGGTGACGTCGGCTTCGGGGGCGGCGCCGGCGGCCAGCAGGCTGGCGGCCACATCCCACACGATCCGACAGTGGGAGTGCACCTCGGTGAACGCGGCGGACGTCGGGGCGTACCGGCGGTGCAGCTCCTCGGCCCCCTGGTCGGTGGCCGCGCCCGCGGCTCCCGCCGCCGTTGCCGTCCCCGCCGCGGGGGAGCCGGCTGGTTCGGTGCTGGCGCCCCGCGCTGTCAGGCTCATGGCCCGACGGTAGCGGTCCGGTCCGGGCCGCGGGGCCCCTCCACCCGGACGAACCGGACGCGCGTCCCCGAATCGTGGCCGGTTGGCCCGGCCATCACCGTGCCCAGCCGCCACACATCCCGGCCCCGCCGACGGGATGGCGCGGTCGGCTCAGCGCACGGGCTGACGTGCGCGGGGCCGGGAACGGGACGGCGGCCGGGGAGCGGCACCCCCACCGACACCCGCCGCCGCGGGGGCGGTCTCGACCTCGGCGTGGGACTGGGCGCGGGTGCGGGGGCGGCGGGCCCAGGCGGTGTCCAGCGCGCGGGTGAACAGGGCGCTGCCACGGGCCCCGGACACGACGATGCTCCGGTCGATCAGCACATACGGGACGCCGGTGATCCGCAGGTCGTGGGCGGCCCGCTGGTCGGTGAAGACCCGTTCGGTGTAGGCGTCGCCGGCCAGGACACGGCGCGCGTCGGTGGGATCGAGGCCGGCGGCGGTGGCGACGTCGACGGCCACAGCGTGGTCGAAGATGTCACGGCCCGCGCCGAAATGCGCCTGGTGCAGGGCGTCGAGGGTGGGGGCCGCCCGGCCGGCCTTGGTGGCCAGGTGCAGCAGACGGTGCAGGTCGAAGGTGCTGCCGTGATGCCGGTCGGCGCGGTAGGGAAGTCCCTCGTCGCGGGCGGCGTCGGCGACCCGCTGTTCGCCGCGGGCGATCTCCTCGGCGGACAGGTCCCGGAAGCGGCGTCCGGGTGTGCCGGGACGCGGCTCGCTGCGGCCGCGGGCCAAGCCCGGGTTCAGCTCGTAGGAGTGCCAGCGCACCGTCAGCTCGTCCTGGTGGGTGAAGCCGGTCAGTGCCCGGCGTAGCCGGGACCAGCCGACATAGCACCACGGGCAGACGAGGTCACTCCAGATGTCCACGCGCACGGCGGATCACCATCCTGTTCGTCACCGCATCTGAGGCCGCGACTTTCCGGCGGCGCCGAACCCACCACCAGCGCTGTCCGCCGCGGTGGCCGGCCGGACCCCGATGCGGGGGCGGCGCGTCCCGGGGCGGGACGTGGCGGCGTGCGGCGTGCGGTGTGCGACAGACGCGGTGGCGGCCGGTGTCGCCGCCGTTAGCGAGTGAACACCTCGGATGTGCGCTCGGGGCCCGCGGTGGATGAGCGACCGCGCACACCCACGTCCCACCGTGCGGCCGCAGCGGTGATCGCCGGCGGTCCGAGACGGGCAGATCCTCCGGCCAGGTGAACGAAACCGCAGCTCACCGCCCCTGCGGGGACCTGCCGTCGACGGGGACGGCACGGTCCTGGGACGGGAAGGCGCCACCCGGGTGTCGCGGTGAAACACACCACGGCGAGGACCACCACCGGTCACCCCTTGGGTCGCCCGGACCCCCACGACCCCCACGGCACCCGCGGTGGCGACGGCCAAGAGAGCGTCCCGGCGACGGAGGGGTGTGCGGGGACGGGATGGGCCCCGCGCCGCGATCAGGGCGCGGTCAGGCGGAGGGGCTGCTCGCGTTTCCGTTCGGTGAGACCGCCGCGGCGGACGGCGCGGCGACGGTGGTCGCCACCGGGGCGGCCGGCGCCGGCGCGACGATCACCGGGGCGGCGGCAGGAGAGGCGGCGGCGGGCGCGGTCACGACCGGAGCGGGGGGTGAGGCCTGGGCCGGCGCGGCGGAGGCGGTGTCGGCGGGGTGGTCGTCGTCGTGCAGACCCTTCACCTCGGACTTGAAGATCCGCAGCGAACGACCGAAGGACCGGGCGGCGTCGGGCAGCCGCTTGGCACCGAAGAGCACCATGACCACCGCGACGATGATGAGCAGTTCGGGAACGCCGATGTCTGCCACGACAACCAACCTTCTGCCAGGGTCGGGATGTGACCGGACCGGCCGCCCCACGACCCGTGGAGGACGGCCCTCTACAGCATGGTACGACCGCGCCGCGTCGGCCCGTCAGGGCTTGCGGGCGACCAGACCGTACCTGCCGATCTGGGCGTCGACGGCGCGCTGGTCATCACCGCCCGTACCCGCAGCGGTGATGGTGGAGACGTGTCGCGGTCTGGATGAGGTCGGCGAGGGCTCTGGACCGGCTGTGCGGTGGCCAGGCGATCACGGTGGTGACGGTCGGCGCGTCCAGCACGGGCACGGCGGCGAGGTCCTCGTGCAGTTGGGCTCGGCACGACTCCGGTAAGACCGTGCAGGCACGGCCGAGCGCGATCAGCTGCAGTAACTGCGCGTGGTCGCGGACCCGCGGGCCGGGGCCGGGCGGGTAGGCGCCGTCGGGGTCGGGCCAGCGTGGCAGGGGCAGGCCTGGCAGTGCGGTGATGTCGGCCATGTGCACGTGGGCCCGGACGGTGAGCGGATGCCCGGCCGGCAGGACCACGACCTGGCTTTCCGTGCTGAGCTCCGCGGTGTGGAACCCGGCCGTCGAGTCGAACGGCCGGTGCAGCAGCGCCACGTCGGCCCGCCCCTCGCGCAGGAGCCGTTCCTGCTCGGCCGGGCCGCACAGGGTGACGTCCACGGGGACCGCGCCGGGTTCGGCGGCGTAGGCGTCGAGCAGTTTCGCCAGCAGTTCCCTGGACGCGCCGGCTTTCGCGGCCAGGACCAGGCCGGGATGGCCGGTCGCGGCGAGGGCGGCGCGGCGGGTCCGGCGGTCGGCGGCATCGACCGCGTCGAGGGCCGCCCGGCCCTCGACCAACAGCACCGAGCCGGCCGCCGTCAGCGTGACGGTACGGCTGGTCCGGTCCAGCAAAGCCGCCCCGAGCCGGCGTTCGAGCCGCTGGATCGCCCGGGACAGGGGCGGCTGTGCGATCCCGAGCCGCTGCGCGGCGCGGCCGAAGTGCAGCTCCTCCGCGACGGCGACGAAGTACCGCAGTTCCCGGGTCTCCACGCGGCCACGCTATCCCGGGATCGATACCTGGGCGGTATCGCTGGGCACCGCATCGGTGTTGGACCCCTCGCCAGGTCCGGGTCAGCATCGACCCCATGAGTGAACCGACGACTGCGCTGGTCACCGGCGCGAACAAGGGAATCGGGTACGAGATCGCCGCGGGTCTGGGTGCCCTCGGCTGGAGCGTCGGCGTCGGCGCCCGCGACGATCAGCGCCGTGACGCCGCGGTGGGCAAGCTGCGCGCGGCCGGCGTTGACGCGTTCGGGGTACCGCTGGACGTGACCGACGACGCGAGCGTGACCGCCGCCGCACGGCTGATCGAGGAGCAGGCCGGACGCCTCGACGTGCTCGTCAACAACGCCGCCATCACCGGTGGCATGCCGCAGGAGCCCACCCGGGTCGATCCCGCCACCATCCGGACGGTCGTGGAGACCAACGTGATCGGCGTCATCCGCGTCACCAACGCGATGATAGCGCTGCTGCGCCGCTCTGCCTCGCCGCGGATCGTGAACATGTCCAGCAGCGTCGGCTCCCTGACCCGGCAGTCAGGTACCGCTGGTGAGCAGACGACGGGTCCGGTGGCCGTGGCGTACGCGCCGTCGAAGACGTTCCTGAACGCCGTCACCCTCCAGTACGCCCGGGAGCTGAGAGGTGCACGGCGGTCGTCACCCGCCGGGTGAGGTGGCTTCGCCCGCGCGTCTCGAACAGGTTCATCGACTGTGGCGGCCGTCTCACACCCGCTGGACATCGTGTGGACGGCCTCCTCACGAGCTGCCTCCGCCTGGCGGAGGGGACTCCGCGGGACAGCTTGCTCGGTATTGTGAGAACAGCTGTCCCTGTACCCGATATTTCGGAGGGGAGGTCGGGATACCGGTGCCGATGTCGAGGAACTGGCGGATACCGACCTCGGCGGCCAGATGACGTACCGCGCGGGTCATGAACGCCCGGTTCTGCCGGGCGGTGATCCGCAGATGCGGGAAACCGACCAAAGCCCGTTCGGCGGCGTCGCGGTCGGGTGGGAAGTTGTCCGTGCCGCCGAGCAGGTAGTCGTACATCCGCGCCGAGTGCGGTTGGTCGGTTCTGAACGGGCGCGGCAGGACCATGGGAGGCGCTCTGGACGGCGGTGACGGCGGTCTCGGCGGTGACAAGGGGCTCGGCGGCCTCGGGGCTCTCGGGGCGGTGCGGATCGCCGCGCTGGTGCGGGGGAGGGGACCTGGTCGGCGTGGGAGGTGACCGGCGATGCCCTGGCGCGCATCCGGGTCGCCGACGAGGAACTGCGGGCGTTCCGCGAGCTGTGGCCCAGGGCCGCCCGGGCGGCGGCCCTGGAGGTGGACCGTCGGCTGCGCGCCGGGCAGTACCTCCCGCTCGCCGGGGTGCCGCTGGGCGTCAAGGCCAGTGAGGGACGCGACGCCGAGCAGACCCGGCTGCTGGTCGCGGCGGGATGTGTGCCGGTCGGTGCCACCGCGGTGCCGGGGCCGGGTACCGCCTGGCAGACCTGGGGTCACACCGACCGCGGTCCCACCCGCAACCCCCATCATCCGGAGTGGAGTCCCGGAGGTTCGTCGGCGGGCTCGGCGGTCGCCGTCGCCGCCGGACTCGTCCCCCTGGCCACCGGCAGCGATGGTGCCGGGTCGGTGCGGATCCCGGCGGCCTGGTGTGCGGTGCTCGGCCTGAAACTCACCACCGGCCGGCTACCCGCTCGTGACCGGGCCGGTCTGACCGCGCCCGGGGTACTCGCCCGCCACGCCGTCGACGCCGCCGCCTACCTCGACGCCGTCACCGCCACCCCTGGTCTGTCACGCCCGTCCGACCCGTCCGAGGCCGGTCCGCGGCGGCTGGTCGACCCGGCTCCGGACGTCGTGGGGCAGCACACAGGACGGTCACTGCGCACGGTGTGGTCGGCGACGCTCGGGTTCGCCGCGACCGAGGACCGCATCGCGGCCACCGCCCGCGCCGCGCTGGACCGGCTCGCCGCGGCGGGCGTGCTCGCCATGGTCGACGGTGCGGTGACACTGCCGGACCCGGCGCCCTGCTGGACGTCGCTGCGCAGCGGCACCCGATCGGTCCCGGAGCCCGGTGGCCGCACCGCGGCCGGCGCCGACAGCCCGGATCCCGGCGGGATCCAGGCTGTGCTGCGGGACACCCTTGAGGACCTGTTCACCGGCGTCGACCTGCTGGCCACGCCGAGCACACCCAATCCCCCGCACGGCCACGACGGGCCCGGTGCCGCGATGAGCGTCGCCCTGACCTGGGCATTCAACATCACCGGCCATCCCGCGGTGAGCATCCCCGCCGGTTGGACGAACGCCGGGGAACCCGTCGGCCTGCACCTGGTCGCCCGTCCCGGCCACGAGGCCGACCTGCTCGCCGTCGCCCTGGCCGCCGAGCAGCTCGCGCACCAACGGACTCCGGACCTCCGCGATGTCCGTTTTTCCGTGGACCGTTAATGCGCACATTCGATCCCTACGCCACCAAAGTCCGGGTGTAGTCGGACACCCGAACCGACAGCCGCACGGGAACTCGTCGAATTTTCGACGGCCACAACAACGG
>NZ_CADCWS010000233.1 GCF_902806475.1 Candidatus Frankia nodulisporulans | reverse complement strand
GTCATATCCGGCGATCAGGTGACCGGGCCGGCGCACCAGACATCCTTCGGACATCCACCGGACAGGGCCGGGTTGACGCGGGGTGTCGGACCGTGCCGCCCGACCGCGCCGACCAGGCAGCGGTGCCACGCACATTTCACCGGGCATTTCCGCGAAATCATCAGTGATCTGACGGACCTTGCCTCACATCTCGAGACCGCCCGACAATTCGTCGTGAACCGCGGTTCTGTGCAGACCGCGCGGAACCGCGTTCGGCGAGAGGAGTTCGGTTGCCCACCGATCTGTCCACGGACATTGTGCGGACGTCCGCCCAGGCCGGACGCCTGGTTCTCTGGGAGGAGTCAGCCCGCGACGGCGCCCAGGGGAAAACCCTGATGAATGCCGAGTTCCGGATAAGGATCGCCCGGAAACAGGGGCAGATCTTCGGTGTGCACGGCGCCCGACATGTCGTTTTCGCCGCCGGGTTTCCGGCGGTGTGCGGCGAGGAGTTCGAGGTGACCCGGCGGGTCGCCCTCGAGGTGGACGGCGCGGTGAGCCCGGCGGCGGTGTGCCGGGCCACCGCCGCCGATGTCCGCCAGGCCGTGGCCGCGGTACACGCGGCCGCCCGCCGCCGGGTGATGATCGTCGTGCCGGCGTCCGACCTGCTGGCGGATGTGATGCTGCACCGGACGGCACGCGCGATGCTCACCCTCGCCCCGGAGCTGGTCGACGAGGCGCACGCCGCGGACCGCACGGCGGGCGGGGTGACGGGCACGCTGTCGGTGGACGTCTGCCTCGCGGACGCGCCACGGGCCGATCCGGTGCTGCTCGCGGAGCTCGCCGAGCGGGTGACCGCGGCCGGCGCCGGCGTGGTCGTGATCGCCGACACCATCGGCGATCTGCTGCCCACGCAGACAGCCCGGCTGTTCGACCGGTTGCACCACAGTATCGGCGATCAGGTGGTGCTCGCCTCGCACCTGCACAACGATCTCGGACTGGGGCTGGCGAACACGCTCGCGGCGCTGCGGGCCGGGGTGCGAGTGGCGGCCTGCTCCTGGCTGGGCCTGGCCGAACGCAGTGGGATGGTGGCCACCGAGCAGCTGTTGTTCCTGCTCGCCTACCGTCCCGAGATCGTGGCGGACCTGCTCGGCGACACCGACGCACCCGGGCGGGGAGCCGACCTGTGGTGGGCCGAGCCGGATCTGACCCGGCTGCCGGAGATCGCCGAGATGGTCTCCGCGCGCACCGGCCTGCCGTTGTCGGTCACCACACCGATCGTCGGCAGCGGCGTCGGCACCATCTCCACCGGGACGCCGTTCGTCCACCCCGGCGCGTTCCAGCCCTTCGACCCCCGGCGCGTCCTGGGCGTCGAACCCCACGTCCTGCTCACCCAGCTGGCCAGCGCCCGGGTGGTGCAGGCCGTCGCCGAACGTCTCGGGTTCGCGCCGGACCGGGCGCAGACCGTGGCCGCCCTACGCTGGGTGAAACAGGAGGCGTATCGCCGTGACCAGGCCGTGATTCCCGACGAGGACCTCGCAGGCTTCCTGCGCGACGCCGGCACGCTTCCGGGGCCGGTTCCGGTGGCCGGCCCCGGTTCTGGCACTAGCCCCGGTTCTGGCACCGGCCCCAGCTCTGGCACCGAAGGCCGCGCGGTGAGCGCGGCGACGGCGCCGCAGGAAGTCCGGGCCGCGCTGGTCGCCGGGCGAGCGGTCATCATGCCGAATCCGCCGCCGCTGACCTACGTGGTCGCCGCCACCACGCCCACGGCCGTCAACCAGGCCAAGCGCCGGCCGGTCGACCAGGAGGTCGCGGTCTGGGTCACCGGTGACGCGCTGCTGGGCGAGCTCGCCGACCTGGTCGCGCTGGCGGCCCCGGAACGCGGCTTCGCCACCTGGTTGCTGCTCGAGGAGCGGGTCACACTGCTGGTGCCCCTGCGCCCGGACATGGACGTGCCGGGCTGGCTGTCCCCCGCCGTCCGCGGCGGCTACGCCCTGCTGTTCGGGGCGCGCTGGGCACCGGTGCTGCCGCTGCTGTCGGCCTTCCGGCTGCTGTACGTCAGCAGCGCCAACCGGACCGGCCGGCCACCGGCTGCCACCGCCACCGACGCCGCCGCGATGTTCGGCCCCGACATCCCGATCCTCGACGCCGACACGATCACCACCGACACGACCACCACCGAGACAGTAACCACCGGGACGGTCACCACCGAGATAGTCACCACCGGGACGGCGTCGGCCGGGGCACGCACGGGCGCGACGACGATGCTGCGGCTGGGCGCCGACGGCACGCTGGGCCTCGTCCGCCACGGCGCCCACGACCGCCCGGACGGACCGGGCGGGTCCGCGGCACTGCCGGTCGTCGACTATCTCACCGACGTCCAGGCACGGTTTCGGGCCACGACCCTGCTGCCTCGTTCGTACGAGGCGACGCTGTCCTTCGACCATGGCCACGTTCTGTGACGCCGCTGCCGGGGCCCACGGGTGTGCAGGGTGCACACGGGTCGCCGTGGGGGCATCCGCGTCCGATTTGCCCCCCGTTACGACCCGCGTAGGGGGATCTTGCTGTGGGGCCGGTTGCGGGGCGTGGCGTTGGCGGGGGTGGTGTGCTGGCTGTCGAGCCGGACGGCTCAGACGGCGGCGCCGACGCGGTCGACCAGCGCGAGCGAGCGCTCCCACAGGGCGGCGCGGACGGCACCGTCGTAGGCCTGCGGGTTGGCGCGGGTCTCGCGCTGACGGTCGAAGAACCGGCCGGTGACCAGCCGGTGGGTGGCCTCGACACCGGTCTCGAGGGCGTCGACGCTGTGGCCGACTTCCAGCAGCACCATCTTGGTCGGCATGTACGTCGCAGGGTGCAGGCTGTTGACGGTGATCTCGGCGGGGTCGACCCGGTCGGCGAGTTCGAACCCGGACATGATCTGCGCGAGCTTGCTCTGGGCGTAGGCCCGTCCGCCGTTGTAGGCGCGCTCGAGCATGAGGTCGTCGAAATCGAGGGGATGCTGGCCGAGGGAGGCGACGTTGACGATCCGGGCCGGCGCACGCCCGACCGGGCCGGCGGTGGTCGAGCCGGCGGTGGCGGTGGCGCGCAGCAGCGGCAGGAGGTCCAGGGTGAGCAGGAACCCGGCCAGGTAGTTGACGGCGAAGCGCAGTTCGTGGCCGTCGGCGCTGGTGCGGCGGGTACGACCGTCGGGTTCGCCGGAGCCTATGCCGGCGTTGCTCGCGAGCACGTCGAGTCGGTCGGTGGCGGCCCGCACGTCGCCGGCAAGTCGGCGGACCTGGGCCAGATCCGCCAGATCCGCCTGGACGGTCCGCACCCGCGGGCCATCACCGGGACGACCCTCAGGACCGGGACGACTCGCGGGGCCGGGGCTACCCTCGGGGCCGGGACGACTGGCGGGACCGGCGAGTGCGTTGAGTTCGTCGGCCAGCGCGGCTAGTCGGGCAGGGTCACGGCCGTGCAGGATGAGGGTGGAGCCTTCGGTGGCGAGTCGGGTCGCGAGGGCCCGGCCGAGGCCGTCGGTGGCGCCGGTGATCAGGACGGTGCGAGGCTCGGTCATGGGCGCCTCCTGCCCGCTTCGCGCCGCGTTGATTCCCGGGAGACCGACGATCCCGGGGCAATGTCAGCCCTTGACGGACGCCACGACGGACGACTCAGCGGGTGGTTCGGCGGACGGCTCAACGGGGCGCCATCCGGACGGCACCGTCGAGGCGGATGACCTCGCCGTTGAGCATCGCGTTGTCGACGATGTGGGCGACCAGGTTCGCGTACTCGGCCGGGTCCCCGAGCCGGCTGGGATGCGGGACCTGGGTGCCGAGCGAACGCAGCGCCGCCTCGGGCAGCGACTCCAGCAGCGGGGTGCGGAACGGGCCCGGGGCGATGGTGACCACCCGGATCCGGTGCTGGGCCAGCTCACGGGCGACCGGCAGGGTCAGACCGACCACACCGCCCTTCGACGCGGCGTAGGCGGCCTGGCCGATCTGACCCTCGTAGGCGGCGATGGACGCGGTGTTGACGAGCACGCCGCGTTCCTCGCCGTCGGGCTCGACCGGGGTGTGGGTGATCATCGCGGCGGCGGCCAGGCGCAGCACGTTGAAGGTGCCGATCAGGTTGACCTCGATGACCTTGCGGAAGCCGTCCAGGGGGCTGGGCTGCCCGTCCCTGCCGACGATGCGTGCCGCCGGGCCGATGCCGGCGCAGTTGACGGCCATGGCGAACGGGCCGTGCGCGAGCGCGGTGTCGACCGCCCGCCCGACCGCGTCCTCGTCGGTCACGTCCGCCGGGATGAAGCTGGCGCCGGAGCCCAGCTCGTCCACGATCTTCTTGCCGTTGCTGGTCGGCAGGTCGACGACGACGACGTGCGCTCCCTGGCGGTGCAGCCGCTGGGCGGTGGCCAGGCCCAGGCCGGACGCACCGCCGGTGACCAGCGCCGACTTCCCCGTGACCTTCATGGCGAGCAGCCTGCCACAGCCCACCCGGCCGACCCGACGATGCCGCGCCCGACGCCGGGACCGTAAGCGCCAAGACAGGACATCGGGGTCGACGCCTCCATGGAGGGTGGCCGTCCCGAACGCGTCAGAGCTGGCCCTGGCTGGCCGTGCCCAGCGGGATCGCCCGCAGGCGGCGGATCACCGGCGCCTCGGCCAGGCCGCCGTCCAGTCCCGAGACGAGGGTCTTCATCGCCGCGCTGGTCCCGTGCTCGTCAAGCAGGTCCTCGGACGTCCACTTCTCGACGATGACGAACTCGTCGTCGTTCTCGTGCAGCGCGTACAGCTCGCAGCCCGCGTCCTGCTCGTGGACGAGCGGGAAGGCCGCCTCGAACGCGGCCCGTACCTGCGCCCGCCGCTCGGGCAGGGGCTTGAGCACGGCGACGACGACAACACTCATCGAATCTCCTTCGACAGGCCAGAAAGGACAGAAAGAACAGGCAGAACGAACAGGGATTACCACAACGAGGCGGGCCGCAACAGACAGTACAGGTGGCCACCGCGCCCGCGGTGACCACCTGTTACTCATCTCAGCAGGTCGACCGGTGTGCCGTCAGCCCCTGTTCACCCCAGTTCGCCGCGGCCACACCGGGTCGGGCTCAGTCCTCGATCGGGGTCGCGCCGAGAACCTTGTAGGCCTGCGGCTGGCCCTTGTCGTCCAGGACCGAGATGATGCCGCCGCGGACGCAGGTGGACGGCGCCAGCGGGTCGGCCTTGCCGTTGCAGCGGAAGCCGATGTCCAGCGCGCCGGCCAGCTGCCGCTGCGGTGCCTTCTTGATCGTGGAGGTGATGTTCGCGGCCGTGATGTCACCGGTGATGCCCTGCGCGCCGGTGACCAGCGCCGTGACCTCGATGAAGGAGGTCATACCGATGTTGCGGGTGGTGTCGATGCCGCTGCCGTAGGTCTCGGCGACGGCGTTGTAGAGCCGGGTCGAGGCGTTGTCCGCGCCGATGGGTGCGGATGCGGCGACCGTCATGCCCTTGAGGATCGAACCGGGCACGGCCTTGCGGGTCGCGTCGGTGATGCAGCCGCCGATGGTGGAGATCGGACCGGTGAAGCCGACCGCCTGCAGACCCTTGAACGCACTGATGCAGAACGAGTCGTTGCCCAGCACGAAGACGAGGCCGGGGTCCTTGCTGACGATGTTCTGCATCTGCGGGGTCATGTCCGCGGTGCCCGGCGGCACGGCGACGACGTTCAGGGCGACTCCGGCCTTCTGGAAGACCCCGGGAGCGACCGTCTTGAGCGAGTCCACCGCGGCCGGCACGTCGATCACGACGTAGGTGACCTTCTTCAGGCCGGTGTCCTTCGCCCGCTGGATCGGGAGCGTGTAGAAGCCGAAGGTGTTGTCCTGGATGGCGAAGGTCGACTCGGTGTCCTGGGTGGTCGCCTTGGTGACGCCGCTGTAGAGCATCACCGGGATGTGCGCCGCGTGCAGCGGCTCCCAGGCGGCGCCGATCACCGTGGAGGCGCCGATGACGGTGGCGACGACCTTCTCTTCGATCAGGCGGTTCGCGCAGTCGGTGCCCTTGCTCGGGTCGGCCGCGGACTCACAGCTGACCAGCTCGATCGGACGCCCGCCGATACCGGCCTTGTGCTGGTTGAGATATTTGACGGTGGCCTTGGCCACCGTGATCTCGATCGAGTTGTCGGAGATATCGGTCTTGCCGTCGGAGATGAAACCGATCTTGACCGGTGCGCCGGCGGCCGCGTTGACGGGCCCCAGCACGCTGCTGGCGCTGGAGGTCACCGTCGGGCTGTCAGCCTTGTCGTCGCCACCGCTCCCACAGGCAGCGACGAGGGCCAGCAGACCCACGGTCGCACCGGCTAACCCGACTAACCGCCCACGCCGACGCTTCGACGGGCGGCTGTCCGCGGTGCCGCGCAGCGCAGTCTCTCGCGGAAGGTTTTGCTGTCCCATAAACTTAACCTCGTTCTCGAACTGCCTGGGTGGTCGTCGCCGGTGGCCGAAGGCCTAAACCCGCGGAACTGGGCGGCGCACACCTCGCCCGCGCCCCTCAACCCCCTCGATCAACATGCAGGTGACCCTAGTCACACT
>NZ_CADCWS010000232.1 GCF_902806475.1 Candidatus Frankia nodulisporulans | reverse complement strand
GAGCGGGTCCGACATTCTCGGCGCCGGTGGCAGTGATCAGCCAGTCGGCGCCGACGCGGCGATGATCGGCGGCGGTGCGGCATTGACTCACGTCCCGTCGAGCGGGGCGGCGGCCGGCCGCCGCGTGGGAGCATCGGGGCATGCCTGCGCCCGCGCTCGTCCTGTGGGACATCGACCGAACCCTGCTCAACGCCGGTGGGATCAGTCGGGAGCTCTACGTCCGGGCGTTCGAGCGGGTCGTCGGGCGTCCGCTGGACATCGAGGTGGACCTGACCGGCAGAACCGAACGGGCGAGCGTCACCGAGACGCTGCGACGCTCCGGTATCAGTGACGTCACGCCGTTGCTGGCCACGTTCTACGCCGAGATGGCGCTGGCCGCGGCTGCCCTACGCGCGGAGATGCGCCGGCGCGGGCGAGCCCTGCCCGCGGCCCGGGAGACCCTCGCGGACCTGGCCGCCGACGGGGTGGTGCAGACGGTGGTGACCGGTAACGTCCGTCCCGTCGCCGAGATCAAGCTGGCCGTGTTCGGCTTCACCCAGCATCTCGATCTCGATCTGGGTGGCTACGGGGATGTCAGCGCCGACCGGGCCGACCTGGTGCGCCGTGCCATCGGACGGGCCGAGTCCGCCCACGCGACGACCTTCGACCCGGCCCGGGTGATCGTGGTGGGCGACACCGTCCACGACGTGCGCGGCGCCCTCGACGTGGGTGTGCGCGCGGTCGGCGTCGCCTCCGGCACGACCAGCGTGGCGGAGCTCACGGCGGCCGGTGCCAGCGCCGTGCTCTCCGGGCTGACCGACCTCGCCGCCGTACGTGCTGCCCTGTTCGGCCCCCAGGCTCCGGCTGCTGGTGCCCCGGCCCCGGTCTCGGTCCGCCCGGGCGGTTAGTGCGCTGTCGGCGAATGTTCGTGGACGGCGCGCTGGGCACCCCGGTACCAGCCGCTGCCGGCCGACTGCTTCGGACTGCTGCTGACTGCTGACGGGTAGGGCGTCCCGGTGGGGGTCGTGGTCGTCCGTCGGTGCGACGGTGGTGCCCTGACGCCGAGATCACATGTAAACCCGGGTGCTGGCCGCTGGTCGGTTCTCCGGCGCCCTGGGCGGGTTGCGATACTTGGCGGTCGCAGGGTCGATCGGCGGGAGAGACGTGTGGGCAGCCAGAGCCGGGAACGACGTAAGGCCAAGGAAAAGGCGCGCGCGAACCGGGCCCGCAACGCTGGGACCAAACCGGGTCCGTCTGGGCAGCCGGGTCCGTTCGGGCAGGCAGGGCCCTTCGGGCCGCCGGTGCCGCCGCGGGAGTCGCTGGCCGAACTCACCGAGAAGATCATCTCCGATGCGCTGACGGCGCTGCTCGCCGAGGACGACGAGTCGTTCATGGCGTTCCTGAGCGCCCTGGCGGACCCGCCGAACGGGCCCAGCGGGCGTCGGACCGTCAACAAGGCGCTGGTCGGCTGGTTCGACCGCGCCCTGGAGGGCCTCTGGCGGCGCGGCTGGCAGCCGGTGGACCTGCACCGGATCGTCGGCCGCCAGAGCGACCAGCGCCACGTCCGGCTGGTGCTCGACGCGATCGCCGGCCAGCTGCGCCGTTACGCCCCGGCGACCGTCGACGTGCGGTGGCCGGCCCAGCTGAGCAGCCTCGGCGCCCACGTCTGGTGGGAACACGACGACCAGTGGCTGGACGCCTGGGGCGAGCGGGAGGGACGCGTGCGGGTCATGGTCCTCAGCGACGCCATCGAACTGCTCCGGGCGCTGCACCTGCTGCCCGAGGTGGAGATGCTCGGCCCCCCACCGGGCACCGCACGGCGGGAGACCTCGTCGCGCGGCAGCGGCCCCGGCAGCGGCCCCGGGCCGGCGGGCAACGCCGCGGCGAGCACCGGTGAGGGCGCCGACACGCGCATCCTGGACAAGGTCCGCGCGCTGTTGGCGAAGGCCGAGTCGACCGAGTTCACCGACGAGGCCGAGGCGCTGACCGCCAAGGCCCAGCAGCTCATGGCCCGCCACAGCATCGACGAGGCGCTGCTCGCCGCCGGCCAGGGCTCCCGGGAGCAGCCGTCCGGGCGCCGGGTCGGCATCGACAACCCCTACGAGATGGCCAAGGCCACCCTGCTGGACGTGGTCGCCGACGCGAACCGCTGCCGCACGGTGTGGTCGAAGCACCTCGGCCACTCCACGGTGATCGGTTTCGAACCCGATCTGGACGCCGTCGAACTGCTCTACACGTCGCTGCTGCTGCAGGCGACCACGGCGATGACCCAGGCCGGCTCCCGCCAGGACCGCATCGGACGATCCCGCACCCGCTCGTTTCGCCAGTCGTTCCTCGCGTCGTTCGCGATGCGCATCGGCGAGCGTCTGCGGGCCGCGTCCGAACAGGTCCGCGACGAGGCCGTGGCGCAGGCCGGTGACAGCCGCCTGCTGCCGGTGCTCGCCGCCCGCACCGACTCCGTCCAGGCGGCGACCACGGCGATGTTCCCCAGGATCACCTCCCGTTCGATCCGGGCCAGTGACGGGGAGGGCTGGGCGTCGGGCCGCGCCGCCGCCGACCTCGCCTCCCTGCACACCCGCGAGGAGGTCGCCGCCGACCGTTCCAGGTGACCAGCCAGGGGCCCAGAGCGGTTCAGGGGCCCAGAGGGTGTCGACGGGTAGGACGTGCAGGCGGTCCTCGTAGGTGTAGGAACGCGCGCCGAGGTAGAGCGCGACGCCGGCGAGGAAGGCGTCGCCGACGGTGTCGCGGAGTCTGCGCAGGGGGGCGAGATCGTCGCCGGGTACCCGGCCGGCGGCCTTGATCTCGAACGCGACGATCGCCCCGTCGTCCCGTTCGATCACCAGGTCGACCTCGTCCCCGCCGCGGGTGCGCCAGTGGCCGGCTCCGCCGAACCAGTCCGCCCAGGATGCCTGTTTGAGTAGTTCCGTGACGACGAACGTCTCGAGCAGATGGCCGAACTCGGTCAGCGCGGTCGGGCTGCGGGCCGCCAGTTTCTGCGGGGTGAGCCGCAGCAACCGGGCCGCGACCCCGGAGTCCAGGACGTGGAGTTTCGGCGAGGAAGCGGATCGTGCGGTGAGCGTGGTGCCCCAGGCGGGTAGCCGGTAGAGCAGGAACACCGCTTCGAGCAGGCGCACATAGCTGTGCGCGGTCGACTCGTCGAGTCGGACGTCGGACGCCGCTCGGGTGATGTTGAGGATCTGCGCGGTCTGGCCGGCTAGCCGTGCGAGCAGGCCCGGCAGCGCGGCGGCCTGACGGAGCCGGCGTAGGCCCGCCACGTCGCGTTCGAGGCTGAGACTGACGTAGTCGTCGAACCAGCGGTTACGCGAGGCGAGGGAGGCGCGCACAAGCACCGAGGGGAACCCGCCCATGGTGACGCTGTCGATGTACTGCTCGCGGGTCGTCACCGACGGCCGGGCCGCTGCCGCGGCCACGGTGGCGCCCGGGTCGGTGAACAGGTCGTCGAGCAGATGCTCGCGGACCCCGCGCAGCTCACCCTGCGACAGCGGGTAGACCGGTAGCCGGTGCAGGCGGCCGGTGAGTGCCTGCGCGGCCCGGGGCAGGGCGTCGTGGCGGGCCGAGCCGGTCAGGACGAACCGGCCGGGCCGACCGTCCCGGTTGAGCTCGGCCTTGATGGCGTCGAGGATGATCGGAACGTGCTGGTACTCGTCGATACAGATCGGTCGGGTGCCCGAGACGAACAGCGCGGGGTCCCTGGCCGCCGCGTCGCGCACGGCCACATCGTCGAGGTCGACCAGCTCCGCGCCGATGTCGTCGGCGAGGCTGCGCAGCAGGGTCGACTTCCCCACCGAGCGGGGCCCCTGTAGGAGCACCACCGGCTCGTCGGCCATCCGGCTCGCGACAATCGGCCCCAGCCGTCGCGGCACCAGCCCGTGCAGCCGTGCATCCATGGCCGCCAGGCTACTCGAACCACGGATCTGGACGGCCCCGAGTCACAGATCTGGACAGCTACAGGTCCCAGATCTGGACGACGTCGAACCACGGATCTGGACGGGGACGAATCACAGATCTGGATGGCTCTGGAGCAGGGATCTGGCGGGTCCTGCCGGTCAGTTCCACAGGGCGGCGTGGCTGGTGTCGCCGGGGAGCAGGATGGAGCCCACCACCTGGCCGCGGTTGTTGATCGCCGTCGGGTTGGCGGAGCCGCCGAGCTGGACGGTCCGGCCGTTGGCGCGCCGGAAGGCCGCGGTACTGGTCGCGACGATGGCGTCGCCGCGTTCGTTGAGGGCGATCGGGCGGGCGAACAGGCCGTCGAAGGTGCCCAGATCGAACCGCTGGCCATGGTCCCAGAGCAGGATGCGGTCCGATGTTGGTCACGGGATCGAACGTGTCGCCGAGGATCTGGCCGGCGTCGTTGACGGCCACCGCCTGACTGAGCGGATCGCTGGGATCCAGGTCGATGGGGCGGTCGCCCTGCCACAGCATGGCGTGGGTGACGCCGTCCGCGTTCGTGGCCCAGCCGACGACATCACCACGACTGTTGATGTCCGAACCGTAGCCGGACGGGGTGGGCAGCGGCACCCAGCGGCCGCGCACCCAGCGGGCGAAGTAGTCGTCGGTGTGGCTGCTGTTCTGCACCTCGCCCAGGATCCACCCGTTGGTGCTGATGGCCCGGGCGTCGCTGGTGTGACCGGCGGGGGCGCCGAGGTCGAAGGTGTGGTTGTCGCGCCAGAGCTTCGCGTGCGACCCACCGTCGGTCACCGGACCCGTCCCGACGACCTCGCCCCGCTCGTTCTGGTCGGACGTGGAGAAGTCGAGGGCGACCACGGTGCCATCGGGACGGCGCACGAAACCGGGGGAGTAGAAACGCCCCGGCAGGGTGCCGGCGATCTGCCCGGCGTTGTTGATCCTGAACGGGGCCCGCGCGGTGTCGGGCAGCGCGGTGAGCACCCCGTGCGACCAGCTGAAGCCATGGCTGTCGTACGACCCGCTGTACCCGGAGCCGACGACGTCCCCACGATCGTTGATCGCGGTCGCGCTGCTGTAGCGCAGACCGGGCAGACCCCCGAGATCAACCGGAGGGACGGTCGTGAGCGGTGGCCCGCTTGTGGCCGGTGGCGCGATCGTGGCAGCTGGCGGCGGTGGCGGCGCTGCGGGCGGCGGTGGCGGCGCTGCGGGCGGCGCGGCTACGGCCACTGCGGTGGACAACGCAGCGACGGTCGCGGCCACCAGCGCCGTCGTCGCTGTCACCGCCGCCGTTCTGACCGCATGCCTCGAGCGCATCGCCGCCTCCAGGACGGGTGCCCGGCCGCCCTGCTGGCGACGCACTGAGGTCAGAAAATCACCCTCCGATGCCGAGGTGGGGGAGCGCTCCGCCGACACGCCCCCATCCGATCCGCCGCAGGCGTCAACCCACCGGGCCCAGGACGATGCCGGGCTGGGTATCGGTCGAGGCGCTCTGCAGCGTCCGCATGACCCGACGAGGGTCGTCGTACGGCCCGGAGATGTAGAACGGCCTGCCGTCCTTGCCAAACGTGATCGCGGGCGGCCCTTCCCACGCGCCGAGGTGGCCGGCGGCGGCCGCGAAGTCGGAATGCGGTTCGAAACCGAGACCGCGTGCGTACTCGACGGAGCCAAGCACCAGGTCGGCGGCCAGCTTGAGTGGCGCCTCCTGCCACCCGTTCGACTGGGCGGCGAAGTACGTCTCCCGGAAGCGTGGCAGCTCGACGTCCGTCATGACGTCCGGCCCCATCGCGTTCTTGACCCCGAGGCAGTAGACGTCCGCCAGATACCCGCACACCGACACGCTGCCCCAGCGGTGCGCCCGCGCGACCAGCACCGTCGCCAGACCGCCGAGACTGTTGCGGGCGTCGAGGACGATCGGCTCCACCGCGCCCTCGGCCGCGTCACCGTCGGCCGCGGCGTCGCCGCCTTCGAAAGCCGCATCCACCCAGCCGCGCGCCGGATCCACCGTCAGACCCCGGCTCCACCCGGCATTGATCCAACAGCCGACCAGCGCCGGCTCCCCGGCCGCGGCCAGGGCCTGCGCCGCCGCAGCCCGCACCAACGGCGCCACCCCCAGGATCCGGGCGATCTGCTTCGGCGACTTCCCCTCGCCCCGCAGCGCCGCTACCCGGTCCCGCAGCTCACTCTCACCCATGGACGATCACCCTAATGTCGCCGGGCGGGCTGCTCCGGCGTCGGTGTGCCTCGGCCACGGATCTTGGTTCCCAACGGGGGCTCGCATAGCAGTCGCGTCGTGATGGCCGAGCAACGAGGCAAGTGTGGAGACCTCGGCCCTCCATGCCTGGACCTGCGACCTGGTGGGGCCGATCTCGTACTGGTAGTAGTGGCAGGCGACGCAGAGGTGGAAGGCGGCCCATACGACGACGGCGTGGGTGCTGTAGTGGCGCAGGCAGCCGACGGCATCCCCCAGTCCTTGATCGAGGCCGCGCTGGTGGGGTGCTGCCCGGCAGGGCACTGAGATCAACCGGCGGTACGGTCCAGATGGGTGATGCCGCCGGGACCACCGCGGTCGACAGCGTGGCGGCGGAGTGGTCCGCCGCCACGCGCCCCTGAGATCTGG
>NZ_CADCWS010000231.1 GCF_902806475.1 Candidatus Frankia nodulisporulans | reverse complement strand
CGGGTTCACGCGCCTGCGCGGGCGTCCGCCCGGCCCCGACGATCCGGCCCGCCACCCCTGCCGTGTCAGCGCCGCCAGCCTGCCCGGGATCCTCACCCAGGCCCGCGCCCCCGGCCGGCTCGTCCGCGGCGGTCAGCCCGGTGGCTTCGGCCGGCCCGGTCACCACCTGCGGCCCGGCGTCCAACGCCGACCCGCAGGTGTCGACCGGCCCGGTGACAGACCGCTGTACCTGTGGTGCCCCCTTGCCCACGACACACCCGTCGCGAGGAGAACGCCCGCCCGGGTCCGGACCTGAACCTGCCGGGTCGCGGTCCGCCGGGTCGCGACCGCTCAGCCCGCCCCTCCCCGTGTGGGCGGCCGCGTGTCGGGAGGTTCGCATCTGGTGCGCCACTCGACGCCTGCCGTCGACGTGGACCGCTGACCAGCGCCCATTCTGATACCGCCATTTCATGGAATTCCCCCGAAGACGATCCCGCCACGGACCCACAACCACACGCGTCGACCACAGGGGCTCTGGCCTGTACACCACCGCCTCCATCAGGCGCGGCTGCCGCGATGCCGCAGGCACCGATGCCCACACTTTGCGAGCGTAACGCCGCCCATGGCGCAGGATATCCGATGACCGACTTTCCGCCGCCCCCAGACCGACCACCACGCCACGGTCCGCGGTGTCGAGATGGGCTCCCTGTCGACCAAAGCACAAAGGAACATCGAGGGCTTTCCCGCTCCGACGGCGAGACCACGCCGTGTCCATTCCACCGAATCATCGGAAGCGCGGGTGGCCGTCGCCCCCCGTCCACCTCGGCCCACTGGTTGCGATTTACGACCCACTCAACTACCCATAGTTACCTGGCCATTCGGCAGAACCGTCTCCACCGCAGGAAAGACCACAAACATCAGCAGGGCCACCACGCCCAGCAGGAGCAGTGCGGCTACCAACGGCCGCACGCGACCGGAGCCGGGGAGGTGGCGGTACAGCCAGGCGTACATCGTCGGCGCCTCCTCGCGCATTCACCCGACAGCCAGCGCCGGCGGCGGGCCGGCCGACTTCGCGGTGGTGTCCACCAGCTCGCCGTACACGATCAGTCGATGACTGGCCGAATATTCAGGATGACAGGTTGTCAAGGTGATGAGGCTCTTCGTCGGAACCTCTCCCGCATGCTTTGGCACGGGATATGTAACATCTACCCGATTTGGGGTCACAACCTCGGAGCCAGAGACTCGGTACGTGTAGTAACGATCCTGAACCTCGACGACGATGGCGTCACCGGGCTTCAATTCATCCATACGATTAAAAGGTTTTCCATACGTGGTCCGATGCCCCGAGACCACGAAGTTCCCGACCTGACCGGGCATCGCGGTACCCGGGATATGCCCAGGTCCGCGACGCAGGTCCGCCGCCGAGACGCCCTGCACGACGACGGGCGCGTAATCCCGTCCGAGCCGCGGAACCCGAAGAATCGCGACACCGTCGCCGAGGGGCACCACCGGTGGGGGTGGTGCCGTCCGGGGCGCGGACGGCACGGGCACCCGCGGCGCCGGGCGGCTCCACGACTGCTCGAGCTCATGGTGCAGGCGGTCCTGGGTCCGGGCGGCGAACAGGTCCGTGACCCACAACTGGTAGACGAGGAACAGGACGACCAGCACCCCGGCGGTCATCAGCAGCTCGGACAGACCCCGCCCGAACCGCCCCACCCACACCGGCCGCCCGCCACCACCGGGACCACCACCACCGGGACCACCACCGCGACCGCGGCGACCGCGACCGCGACGATCTCGCTGACCGCCCTCTGCCGCCAGCCAGCCGTCCGCGGGGGAACCGGCGCGCTGCGTCGGCGGGCCGGCGACGCCGGCTTCACCACCGGCGCCAGGTGCGGGTGACGGTACGGCGGGGCCGGCGATCGAGCCGTCCGCCGCCTGCTCATCCGCACCCCTGGGGATCGACGACGCATCAGCCACGGCCCGACTATGCCACCTGCCGACTACTCTGTGTGAGCATTGGGACAAGAGCGTCGTGGCGCGAACCAGGAGGCGCCGACACCGCCACCTTGCCTCACTAGGTGAGACGATTCTGTTACTCTCTGTTTCGATCCGGCACGAGAACACGACTGCTGTGCGCTCCGTTCCCACCGCGCACCAAGCCAGGGGGCCCGATGAAGACCGTGGCCGTCATCGTCCACTGGGGTCCCAGCGCTCCCACGGTGGACGTCGCCGAGCGGCTCGAGGCCTGTCCGTCCATCGCGCAGGTCGTGGTGGTCGCCAACGACCAGAGCGCGCGTCCACCGGACCTGCCCGCGGCGTCCGCGTGGTTGATCCCCCCGCGCAATCTCGGCTTCGGTGCGGGCTTCGCGTTCGCCTGCCGCGACCATCCGGGCGCCGAGGCGTTCCTGCTGGTGAACAACGACATCCGGATCGACGAGGCCACGATCACGGCCTGTCTGCACCTGCTGCGCGGCACGAACATCGGTGTCGTCGCCCCGACCCTGGTCAACGGGGACGGCCTGCAGTCCGGCGCCGCCCGGCTGAGTCCCGTCCTGGTGGCGCCGCGAGCCCGGCGCCCGCCGCAGGATCGGCCCTGCGAGGCCGACTGGGTCACCGGCGCGGTGATGTTCATCAAGATGGACGTGCTGCGGCGCATCCCCTTCGACGGCCGGTACTTCCTGGGCTTCGAGGATGTCGACTTCTGCTACCGCGTGCGCGACGCCGGCTGGAGCGTGGTGCTCAGTCCCGCCCGCGCGTGGCACACCGGAAGCACGACCATCTCGCGTGGCGGCTGGGGCTACTACGTCGTGCGCAACCGGTTGTGGTTCACCCGGCTGCGCGGATGGCGGCTGCGCACCACACTGGTCGCCGCGACCGCCGCCGCGGTCGTGCTGCCCCGATCCCTGCTGCTGGACCTGGCCCGCGGACGTGGGTTCGCCACGTCCGCGCTGGTCCGCCATGGTCTTCTGGACGGTCTTGGACCGATTCCCCCGCTCGGTGAACCGCACGCCGACGAGCCCCGCGCCGCGCGATGGACCGCCTGGTCATGACCCCGCCATGACCGTCCCGAGCAGGGCGGGGTCACACCGATCCGGCTGGACGGACTCAACCGCCCGCGCGCGCCACCGGAGACCGGGTCGGGGCGGCGGCGGACGCGGCAGCGGTGGGCGAGACAGCGGCGGGCGCGGCGGGCGCGGGGACAGTGGGCGCGGGGACAGCCGGCTGTGCGGCTTTACGCCGTGGCCGGGGCGCCGTGACGGGCCGGGTGCCGATGTCCGCGGGACGGGCGGCGGGCAGCGGGCGCAGCGGCGCGGTCAGAAACAGCGACTGCCAGGCGTACAGGTTCGGCATCTGGCGCAGGACGAACCGGTCGGCGCCCCGCACCCAGCCCTCGGGCAGGAACTCCCGGCTGCGCCACCACGGCAGCCCACCGGTCGAGGCATCGGCCAGAATCCGCAGTCCGCCGGACACCAGCAGGCGCCGGGCCGAGGTCACGGTGAAAAAGCGCAGGTGGGTGGCGTCCATCAGGCCGGTCTCGGTGTACTCGAAGTGTCCGAGCAGGAACTTCGCCCGCTGCCGGTAATGCAGCACGTTCGGCAGCGCGACCAGAATCCGGCCGCCGGGCGCCAGCACCCGCCGGGCCTCGCGCACCAGCGGCGTCGGGTCGGCGAGGTGCTCGAGGATGTGCGAGAGCACGACGAGTTCGTAGGAGCCGTCCGGGGCGAAGGGCAGGCCGTCGGCGAGGTCGGCGAGTTCGATCCGGTCGCACTCACGCCCCGCGGCGGCCCGCTCGGACGGGTCGTTGGTCACGCCGGTCACCTGCCAGCCACGTTCTCGCAGCAGCCGGGCGTTGTCACCGGCGCCGCAGCCACAGTCCAGTGCCCGTCCCGGTCGGATGTCGACGAGGTCGAGCAGGTCGGGATTGCCACCGTTGCGATACCGCAGGTCGAGCTCCATGGACGACTCCTTGTCACCGTCGGTGCGGCACACGGCCGCGAGCCCACGGCCGTACGCGGATGTGCACTTAGAGTAACGCCAGCGTGACGCCGACAGGTTGAAGCAGTCGACACCACGACCGCCGCAACGGCTGCCGGGCTCATGCCAGTCACAAAGGAGCTCCCATGGAACCGGGCATCGAAGCGCCCAGGAATCCCCACGCCGACAGCGAGCCGGCGCGCGCGCCATCACCCGACACGCTCACCGCGCCACCGCGCGCCCCGTCGGGCGTGGCGCGGCTCATCCCCCGCCCCCGCCGGGCCGACCAGGCCACGCAACCCGCGTCCACCAGCGTCGCTGGCCATCCCAGCGGCACCGCGCCCGGCGACAGCACCGGCGGCGAGACCCTCGCCCGGGTGTTCACCGGCCCGAACTGCCTGTCCGCGCAACGGCTGATGTTCGCCTGGGTCGTCCTGCTGCTGCACGGACTGGCGCTCAGCGGTCACCACAGCCCGGGCCTGGGCAAGCACGAGTACGACGCGGTGGCCCTCGACGGTTTCTTCGCCATCAGCGGCCTGCTGGTGACACACAGCGCCCGGCGGCTACCACTGCGTCGGTTCATCCGGCACCGGGCGCTGCGCATCCTGCCGGGCTTCTGGGTCTGCCTGATCTTCGTCGCGTTCGTGATCGCCCCGCTGGGCTGGCTGCACGTCCATGGCACCCTGCACGGCTATCCGCTGACCGGACCGCACGGCGCGCTGCACTACGTCACCGACAACGCGCTGGTGCGGATGCGCTTCTACGACATCGGCGGCACCCCGACGGGCACCTTCTTCCCCGCGCCCGGCTCCACCGCGCCACTGGCCTGGGACGGCTCGATGTGGTCGCTGTGGTGGGAGGTGCAGTGCTACCTCGGGATCCTCGCGCTCGCCCTGGTCGGACTGCTACGCCGCCGACCGGTCCTGGTGATCGGCGCGATCACCCTGGGGCTCGCCCTGGTCGAGGCCCTCGGTCCCGCCGGTATCCTGCCGGCCCGGCTGTCCCCGGACATGTTCCGGTTCGCGCTGAACTTCCTCGCCGGTTCGATCGTGTGCCTGTACGCCGACCGCATCCCGGTCTCGGGCCGAATCGCCGCCGTCGCCGGGGTGGTGTTCGTCGGTTCCTACTTCGTCCAGGACATGCCGCTGATCTCGGCGATGCCGCTGGCCTACCTGTGCGCCTACCTGGGCATCCGGGTGCCGCTGCACCGCCTGGGCACCCGCCGGGACCTCTCCTACGGTCTGTACATCTACGGCTTTCCCATCCAGCAGCTGGCCACCGTGTACGGGCTGCACCGCCAGGGGATCCTCGTGTACCTGCCGGTGACGGTCGTGGTGACGGTGGTGCTCGCCGCGGCCAGCTGGTACCTCGTCGAAGCGCCGGCGCTGCGCCACAAGTCCCCCCGCCCCAGATCCCGACCCGGCGCCCACAGCACGCGTGCCATCCGCAGAACTATTAGCACGCTCGGCACTGATGTGGACACGGTGAGCTCCACGAACACGGGACGGCGCGCGGGACGGCTACCACAGGAATGATTACCATCACCTTCCGTGCAGCTACTTCGACGGATCTCTCCCCCAGCGCCGGATGCCGACCGCGCCGCCCGCGTCCTGCTCCTGACCCTCTCCGGCGGGCTCGGTGGCGGCATCGAGCGCTACCTCACGACGGTGGAGGAGACCCTGCGCGCGGGCGGCGCCGAGCTGACCAGGGTTGACATGCTCGAACCGGGCGTCGAGGCGACCCCGGGCAACCGGGCCCGGTTCGTCCGTCGGGCGCTGAGCACCGCCCGACGCTTCGGCACCGCCGACAGTGTCGTGGTCGGTCACGCCAACCTGATCCCGGTCGGCGCGGCCGCGCTGCGCCTGACCCGGGCCCGGTTCGGCCCCGTGCTGTTCTACGGCACCGACATCTGGAGCATGCGCGCCGCCGACCGCGCCCTGCTGCGCGCCGACCCGCTGCTGCATCCGGTGACGATCAGCTCGTACAGCGCGGGTGCGCTGTCCACGGTCGGGGTGGCGCCGATCCTGCCACCGGGGATCTCCCCGGCGTGGCGCACGACGCTGCTCGGCGAATCGAGCCGGCGCCGACCGTTGCCGCCGGTGCCCACCATGCTCAGCGTGTTCCGGCTGGCCGACTGGTCCGGCAAGGGCGCCGCCGTGCTGCTGGCGGCGCTCGCCACCATCCGCGCCGAACTCGGCCCGGTGCGCCTCGTGCTCGCCGGGCAGGGTCCGGCGCCGGGCGCGCTGCACGAACTGGTGTCCGCGCATCCCGACACCGAGGTCGTCGAATCCCCCGCGGACGAGGAACTCGCCCGCCTCTACGCGACCGCGGACCTGTTCGTGCTCTGCACCCGCACCCACACCCCCACCCGCGGCCGCCCGGCCAGCGGGGAGGGTTACGGCATCGTCCTACTGGAGGCGCAGCTCGCCGGCTGCGCGGTCGTCGGCCCAGCCTCCGGCGGCAGCCATGACGCCTACCAGGACGGTGTCACCGGCCAGACCCCGGTCGACGAGTCCGCGGCGGCCCTCACCGAGATCCTGCGCGGCATGCTCGCCGACCGGGCCCGCCTCGCCCGCACCGGACGGCGCGCCGCC
>NZ_CADCWS010000230.1 GCF_902806475.1 Candidatus Frankia nodulisporulans | reverse complement strand
AAAGCATCCCAGCCAGCCGAGGAACAAAAAACAAACGATCTACGAGACCTGACCAGTTACGCTGAGACTTCTGGAGGAATACGGCCTCTGACGCGACCACGGGACCCACCCGCGCCGCCCGGACATGGCCCGAAAGCGACGCGGGTGAGCCCCGTGCGGCTCAGGCGAAGATGGAAACACCGCCGGGGCCAATGAGCAGCCCGACCACGATGAGCACGATGCCGTAAAGCAGTGCGCCGCGCACGATTGTCACGACACCGGCGATGACGAAAATCGCCGCGATCAACCAAAGAATAGTTCCCATGGTGGACGTCGTTCCGCGCCCCGGCTTCGGTAAAACCCCCGAGTGACATCGGGGCGCCCCCGATCTCGTCCCGCCGGGCCGTTCCCCGCCGTCCGCGCGGTTCAGCCCGGTGCCGTCGAGGAGGCTGAGGAGGCCGAGGAGGCTGAGGACGCGGCCGGCGCCGAAGGAGCCGCGGGGGGTGTCGGTGCTGGCGCGCGGCGCTCGGCGGGGTGGCCGAGGTGGCGCACGTCCGGCGCGCCCAGACGGGTGGCGTCGGCGGTGGCGTCGTCGGCCTCCTGCTGCGAGGCGCGTTCGGCCGCCACCCGGGCCAGGTAGTGCTCCACCTCGCGGTCGCGGTCGGCCGGTGCCCAGCCAAGGACGGGGGCGATGAGGTCGGCGACGGCCCGGGCCGTCTCGACGCCCCGGTCACGGGTCTCGATGGAGATCCGGGTGCGGCGGGTCAGCACGTCCTCCAGGTGCAGGGCGCCTTCGTGGGTGACGGCGTAGACGGCCTCGGCGGCCAGGTAGGTCGGCGCGCCGGGCAGCGGACGGCCGAGTTCGGCCCGGGACGCGGCCAGCTCCAGCACCTCCTCGGCGAGCGTGCCGTACCGGTGCAGCAGGTGTTCGATCCAGCCGACGTGCAGACCGCTACGGCGCGCCAGGAGCTCACGGGCGTTCCACAGGGCCGGGTAGCCGTCCGCGCCGAGCAGGGGGATCTTCTCCGTGCACGAGGCGGGGACCGTCCGGTTGAGCCCGCGGACGGCGGCGTCGACGGCGTCGGCGGCCATCACCCGGTAGGTCGTGTACTTCCCACCGGCGACCATCGTCAGCCCCGGCGCGGGGGAGACGACGGCGTGCTCACGCGACAGCGCCGAGGTGTCCTGCGACTCGCCGGCCAGCAGCGGCCGCAGACCCGCGTAGACGCCGGTGATGTCCTCGGTGGTCAGGGGGGTGCGCAGCACCCGGTTGACGGTGGTGAGCAGGTAGTCGATGTCGGCGCTGGACGCGGCCGGATGGGCGAGGTCGAGGTTCCAGTCGGTGTCGGTCGTCCCGATGATCCACTGCCTGCCCCAGGGGATGACGAACAGGACGCTGCGCTCGGTGCGCAGAATGAGCCCGGTCTCCCCGTGGACCCGGTCGCGCGGGACGACGATGTGCACACCCTTGGACGCCCGCACCGACAGCCGCCCGCGCCCGCCGACCATGGCCTGGATGTCGTCGGTCCACACCCCGGCGGCGTTGATCGTCTCCCGGGCGCGCAGCTCGATCTCCTCGCCGGACTCCAGGTCACGCACCTGGACGCCGGCGACCCGCTCACCCTCGCGCAGCAGCCCGACGACCCGGGCGCTGGTGGCCACCGCCGCGCCGTAACGGGCCGCGGTGCGGGCGACGAACATGGTGTGCCGGGCGTCGTCGACCTGCCCGTCCCAGTACTGGATGGCGCCGACGAGCGCGTCCGGGCGCAGGGACGGAAACGCCCGCAGCGCCGCCTTGCGGGTGAGGTGCCGGTGATGTGGCACGGTCCCGTCGCCACCGGGGCCGATGCGGGCCAGACCCTGGCCGAGGGTGTCGTAGAGCAGCACGCCACTGCCGAGGTAGGCCCGCTCCCAGCCGTGGCGGGTCAGCGGAAGCAGGAACGGGATGGCGTGCACGAGATGCGGGGCGAGCGTGTCGAGCATCAGCGAGCGTTCCCGCAGGGCCTCGCGCACGAGTGGGGCGTTGAGCTGCTCGAGGTAGCGCAGGCCGCCGTGGATGAGCTTGCTGGACCGGCTGGATGTCCCGGCGGCGAGGTCACGCGCCTCGACGAGGGCGACGGACAGGCCGCGGGTGGCGGCGTCGAGGGCCACCCCCGCCCCGGTCACGCCGCCGCCGATCACGACGATGTCCATCACCTCGGTGCGCATCCGGCGCAGTGCCGCGGTGCGACCGGCGGGGTCGAGGACCCCCGGCGCTGCGGGCCTGGTCGACGTCAAGACGGTGATCCTCCTTCGTGCGGCGCTGGCGGTGGCCGATCCCATCGTGCCGGTCCATCGTGCCGGCTCGCGGTGACCGTCGCCTGTGGGCTCCGTGAACGATGGGGTGTCGGGGACCAGGGGACCGTCCACCGACACATGGCCGGCCGTCGGGTACTACCGTCTCACTGTCTGCGCGCTAACGGGGGGAAGCGACGAAGCCGACAGATGGGGTTGACCACGTGGATCTGACCTACCCACCCGAAGTGGCGGATTTCCGTCGTGAGCTGCGGGCCTGGCTGGCCGCGGAGCTGCCCGCGGCGTGGGCGGCACCGGGCTTCTGGACCACGCTGGGCGAGGACGAGTCCTTCGACCTGCGCCGCGGCTGGGAGCGGCGCAAGGCCCTGGCCGGTTTCGGTGGGATCGACTGGCCGACCGAGTACGGCGGCCGCGGCGGTTCGCCCACGATGGCCGCCCTGGCCGACGCGGAACTGGCCCGCGCCCGCGCGCCCCGTTCGGTGAACCCGTTGGGCCTGACGTTCCTGGCGCCGACCGTGATGGCCGTCGGCACGCCCGAGCAGAAGACCGGGATTCTCGCGCCGATGCTGCGCAACGACGTGATCTGGTGCCAGGGTTTCTCCGAACCCGAATCCGGCTCGGACCTCGGCTCGGTGCGTACCCGGGGCGAACGCGACGGCGACGACTTCCTCGTCCATGGCCAGAAGGTGTGGACGACGTCGGCCCGCCACGCCGACCGGATGTTCGCCCTGGTGCGCACCGATCCCGCCGCGAGTCGGCACCGCGGCCTGTCGCTGCTGCTGATCGACCTGCGTTCACCCGGTGTCGAGGTGCGCCCGATCCGGCAGCTGAGCGGGATCAGCGAGTTCGGCGAGGTGTTCTTCACCGATGTGCGGGTGCCCGCGGCGGACTGCGTCGGCGGCCTCGGCAACGGCTGGGCGACGGCGATGCTGCTGCTGTCGTTCGAGCGTGGGGCGTCCGCGATGGGCCAGTACACCGACTTCCGCCGGGCCTACGACCAGATCGTCGAGGTCGCCCGCGCGCTCGGCCGTGACCGTGACCCGTCGGTCCGCCAGTCCCTGGCACGCCGCCTGGTGGAGCTGGAGTGCCTGCGCTACCACGCCCTGCACGTGCTGACCGAGGTCGAACGCGGCCGGGACCTCGGCTTCGCCTCGTCGGTGACCAAACTGCAGTGGTCGCAGGCCTACCAGGGCCTGTTCGACACGTTCGACGAGGTGCTCGGCGCGGATGTGGGCCTGGACCATCCGCTCGGCGAGTTCGGTGAGTCCGGCGGTCTGGATCTGACCGCCTTGCGGCGGGAGAGTTTCTGGACCCGGTCGGTCACCATCTGGGGTGGCTCATCCCAGATCCAGCGTTCGATCGTCGCCGAACGCGTGCTCGGCCTGCCCAACTCCCGCCTCGCCTGAGGCCCGTCCCGAGGAGCCCGCGCCCGTGTTCTTCGCTCTCACCGATGAGCAGCGTGCCCTGGCCGAGACCGTCCGTGACGTGCTCGCCGATCGCTTCGACCTGACGGCGGTACGGGCGGTGTTCGAGGACACCGGCGGCGACGGCCATCCCCGCGAACTGTGGCGGACGATCGGTGACCAGGGCTGGTTGTCGGTGTGCGTGCCCGTCGACCAGGGCGGCCTCGGCCTCGGCCTGGTCGACGCGCAGGTGATCGCCCGGGCCTTCGGCGCCGGCGTACTGCCCGGACCGTGGGCGTCGACCGTGCTCGCCGGCGAGGCGGTGCGCCGGTTCGGTTCGTCGGCGCAGGCCACCGCGGTGCTGGGTCCCCTCGGGGGCGGTGAGCTCGTCGCCACGGTCGCGCTGCGTGGCCCCGGCGGCGGCCTCGGCCGGCCGGGTATCGCCGTGCGCGCCACCTCGGACGGCCGTCTGTACGGGATGGCCAGCGGGGTCGAGTACGCCGCCGTCGCCGACCTGCTCGTCGTCGCAGCCCTGGAAGCCGCCCCGGAAACGGCGCCCGGCGCGGACGCCGATGCCACGGGAGGCACGGCGGTCGTGCCCGTCGACGGCGTCGGCCTGTATCTGGTGGATCCGTGCGCGGTGGGGGTGCGGGTGGCGCCGCAGTCCGGGTTCGACGGGACGACCCGCCTCGCCGCGGTGACCCTCGAGGGCGTGCTGGGCCGGCGCCTGCCCGGCTCCGACGACGCGGCCCTCGCCGACCTGCTGCGCCGCGGCGCGGTGCTGGCCGCCGCTGATCTCGTCGGTCTCGCCCGGGAGGCCCTGCGGCGCACGGTCGCCTACGACAGCGCCCGCGTCCAGTTCGGTCGTCCGGTCGGCTCCTTCCAGGCGCTCGCGCATCACCTCGCCGACCTGCACGTCGCGGTCACCATGGCCGAGCACGCCGTCCTGTTCGCCGCCCACGCCGTCGACTCCACCCCCGCCGACATCCCTGCCAACGTCACCCCCGCCGACACCCCTGCTGACGCCACGGAGCTGGCTGACCCGGTGGACGTCGAGCCGGTGGACGTCGACCGGGTCGACGCGGTGCTCGCCGTGGCGATCGCGAAGAGCAAGGCCAGTGACACCGCGCGGGACGTCACCGCCGCGATGATCCAGTACCACGGTGGCATCGGCTACACCTGGGAGCACGACACCCACTTCTTCTACAAGCGTGCCAAACGACTCGCGGCGGCCTACGGCGACAGCGGGGACCATCTGGCCGAGATCGCGCGGACAGCGGTGGGCCCCATGTCGTAGCCCCGAGCGAGCACGGCGTCGGGGGACGGCAGACACATGTCCACGGCAGCGGACATTTGGGTTTACTCGGAGCTTTTCCTCGGCCAGATCGGCCCGCGGCGGCCTGTCGCGCGTCCCGGGTGTCGGCACGGGTAGCCAGATCGTCCACACTTATGCGATATGAACGGACGTTCCGTGCAGGCACTGGCAAGGGTGATGGCCAGGTGCGCCATCCAGCTGCGGATGGCGCACCTGGCATTCCTGGTGTCGTCCGTCGCGGTCTGGTTCGACCGGTACCGTGACCATCCGGTCGCGGTCGCCGGGGCGGCCGGGATGTTCGCGTGGAGCGTGCTGGTCCTCATCCTGCTGCGCCGCCAGCTCGCCGACGCCCGCCCGGACGACCAGCCCGCCGCCGACCGGCACGCCGATCCCGCGTCCGCCGCCGATCCTGACGCCGGTGCGGTGCCGGGCCTCGACGGTGAGCGGGAGGACGCCGGGGCGTCGGTCCGCATCCCACCGGTGCTCGCCAGGCTGGACGTGCTGATGGCGACGGTGGGTGTCGCCCTGGCCCCCTGGATCGTGCCGGATCCGGTGCGCGGTGATCCGTCCTCGCTGGTGTTCGTCGCCGCCCTCACCGCGGCGGTCACCGCGGCCTTCTCACTGACCCGGCGGGCCCTGCTGGGTGCCGTGGCGCTGCTGGGCGTCGTCCATCTCGTCACGGGAGTGGGGCAGCGGCCGCAGGTCTTCGCGGCGACGCTGATCCTGATCGTCGTCGCGACCTTGCTGCGTTACGCGCTCATGCGGCTGCTCCGGGTCGCCGACGACGCCGATCTGCGCCAGCGGAAGTCCACGGCGCGCCGTCGACGGATGCTGGTCGCCGAGGCGCGCGAACGGGCGGCGCAGGAGAGCGAACGCCTGCTGCACGACACGATCCTCAACACGTTGACCGGCATCGGCATGGCCGAGGACATGCCCGTGGGGCTCCTGCGCGAGCAGTGCGCGCAGAGTGTGCGCGAGGTGGAGGAACACCTCGGACCGCGGCCCGTCGGCGCCCGCCGGTCCGGCCCCGGTCTGCTCGAGCGCCTCGCCCGGACGGTGACCCAGGCCAGCGCCGCCGGCCTGAAGATCACCGTCGACCATGTCTCCCACGACACGACGATCGATGGCACCGCGGACGGGACCGGTGTGGGCTGGGTGCCCGACGAGGTGGCGACGGCCGTGGTCCTGGCCGCGGGGGAGGCGCTGCGCAACGTCCGCTTCCACGCCGGGACCGACGAGGCCCGGGTCGTCACGCTGCTCGAACCGGGCCGGCTGCGGGTGAGCATCATCGACCGTGGGCGGGGTTTCCAACCGGACGAGGTCGCGGCGAACAGTGTCCGCCTAGGCCTGCGCAGCTCCGTGTCGGCCCGGATGCGCGCGGTCAGCGGGGACGCCCGCATCACGTCGGCACCGGGCCAGGGCACCGAGATCACCCTGGCCTGGGACGGGCCGCCGCGGGTGCCCGTCCACATGCCAGGGTGGGCCGAACCCGCGTCCACCGCCGCGCTGCCCGCCGACGGCGCACCGCTTCTCGACGGCGCACCGCTTCTCGACGGCGCACCGC
>NZ_CADCWS010000229.1 GCF_902806475.1 Candidatus Frankia nodulisporulans | reverse complement strand
CGTCGGCCGCAGCCAGGTGCCGCCGCGCGACGCGCCGGGCAGCGCAAGCCCGGGCGTCGGGGGCGGCCAAGCGGTAAGAAGCGACGGTAGGAAACGTCCGCCGGACGTGACACGAACAAGCCGGGCGGGTCCCGCGTACGGCGCCGGCTGTGCCGGGCCGTCTGGAACACAGGCAGCGGACTAACCCGAAAGTGGGCGAAACGAAACGATGACAGGCATCGGCGAGGCGGTACCCCTGCGGTCCGCCACGAACGACGCGGCCGCCGACGTGCTGCGTAGCCACGTCCGGGACATCCCGGACTGGCCGCAGCCCGGCGTCGTGTTCAAGGACATCACCCCGCTGCTGTCGTCACCCACCGCGTTCGGCGTGGTGATCGGCGCCATCGCGGACATCGCGCGGGAGCGGGGTGCCACCACTATCGCGGGCATCGAGGCGCGCGGCTTTCTGCTGGCCGCCCCGGTGGCCGACCGGATCGGTGCCGCCCTGGTGCCGATCCGCAAGAAGGGCAAACTGCCCGGACCGATCCGCAGCGCCACCTACGACCTGGAGTACGGCAGCGCCACCATCGAGATCCACGCGGACGCGGTACCCGCCGGTGAGAGGGTGCTGCTGGTGGACGACGTGCTCGCCACCGGGGGCACCGCCGCGGCCGCACACGGCCTGCTCGTGGAGTGCGGCGCCGAGGTGGTCGCACTGACGGTGCTCATGGAACTGTCGTTCCTGCCCGGTCGCTCGCGGCTGGGAACACTAGATATTGTCCCACTTCTGACGATTTGACCTAAATCGGCGCTGGTCTGCGGAAGGCGGGGGCCGGTCCCGGGGTTACGCTCGTCAGAGCAGTCCCCAGTCTGGAGCGGCCCGTGCCTGAGGCAGCGCCGGTGACCACCGGAGCGTCGTCGTCCGCCTCGGCCCCCATCAGGGAGCCGAGGTCGGCGGCGATGCCCGCGCGCCCGGCGTCCGGCCGCGAGCCGGTGGCTCGTGAGCTCACGGCCCGTCAGCCGGCGGCCGTCAAGCCGGCGGCTCGCCCGCCGGTAGGCCCGGAGTCGGTAGGCCCGGAGTCGGTAGGCCCGGAGTCGGTAGGCCCGCATCCGCTGCCCGAGCGGGCACCGGATGGTCCGTCCGAGGCGGCGACGCCCGGCAGCGGTCTCTCGGCCGGTGACCCGCCTGGCGTTGGCGCGTCCGGAGGGTCGCAGAGCGCTCCGGTGATCCCGCGGCTCGGGCACGAGTCGCCGCCGTTGCCGCGCCGGGTACGTGGTCGGCTCTCCCGGCTGTCCACCCACCGGGCCACGCCGTCGTCCACGCTGGACCCGGTGCTGCGGGGGTTGCTCGCCAACCATCCGCGGGCCGATATCGACCAGGTGCTGCGGGCCTTCGAGGTCGCTGACGCGGCGCACGCCGGTCAGGTGCGTTTCTCCGGCCATCCCTACATCAGTCATCCCATCGCGGTCGCGGGCATCCTCGCCGATCTCGGGATGGACACTCCGACGCTGTCCGCGGCCCTGCTGCACGACACGCTGGAAGAGACATCACTGACCGTCGACGTGATCCGGGAGACCTTCGGGGACCAGATCGCACTGATCGTGGACGCGGTCAGCAAACTTAACCGCGTGAAGGTCGGGGAGGCGGCGCAGGCGGAGACGATCCGCCGGATGGTCGTGGCCATGGCCCGCGACCCCCGGGCGCTGGTCGTCAAGCTCGCCGACCGGCTGCACAACATGCGTACCCTGCGGTTCCTGCCCGAACACAAGCAGGAGCGCAAGGCCCGCGAGACGCTCGAGGTCTATGCCCCGCTGGCCCACCGCCTCGGCATGAACTCGCTGAAGTGGGAGCTGGAGGACCTCTCCTTCGCCGCGCTGTACCCGAAGCGGTACGACGAGATCGTCCGGCTGGTCGCCGACCGCGCGCCGAGCCGCGACGTCTACCTCGCCGACGTGATCGGCCAGGTGCAGACCGGTCTGCGCGACTCGCGGATCAAGGCGGTCGTGTCCGGCCGGCCGAAGCACTACTACTCGATCTACCAGAAGATGGTGGTGCGCGGCCGGTCGTTCGACGACATCTACGACCTGGTCGGTATCCGCGTCCTGGTGGACTCCGTCCGCGACTGCTACGCCACGCTCGGCAACGTCCACGCGAACTGGAAGCCGATCCCGGGCCGGTTCAAGGACTACATCGCGATGCCGAAGTTCAACATGTACCAGTCGCTGCACACGACGGTGATCGGCCCGGAGGGCAAACCCATCGAGTTGCAGATCCGCACTCATGCCATGCACAACCGGGCCGAGTACGGCATCGCCGCGCACTGGAAGTACAAGGAGGACGGGGTCGCCGTGCGTACCTCGGCCACCCCACGTCCCGGGCGGCGCCGCGGCGGCGCGGAGCCGGACCTGATGAGCTGGCTGCGCCAGGTGCTGGACTGGCAGCGCGAGAGCGCGGACCCCGGCGAGTTCCTCGACAGCCTGCGGTTCGCGGCGGAGACCGACGAGGTGTTCGTGTTCACCCCGAAGGGTGACGTCATCCCGCTGCCGGTCGGGTCGACCTCGGTCGACTTCGCCTACGCGGTGCACACCGATGTCGGCCACCACTGCGTCGGCGCGCGCATCAACGGCCGGATCGCCACGCTGGACACCCAGCTCGACAACGGCGACACGGTCGAGGTCTTCACCTCGCGAGCCCCGTCCGCGGGTCCCAGCGAGGACTGGCTGATGTTCGTCCGCTCGTCCCGGGCCAGGTCGAAGATCCGCCAGTGGCATGCCCGGGAGCGCCGCGAGGACGCGATCGTCGCCGGCCGTGACGCGATCGGTCGGGCGATGCGCCGTCATGGTCTGCCGCTGTCCCGGCTGATGAGTGGCGACGCCCTGCTGGGCCTGGCCAAGGACATGCGCTACCAGGATGTCGCCGCGCTGTACGCGGCGGTGGGGGAGAACCACCTGAGCGCGGCGTCCGTGGTCAGCCGGCTGCTGGCGACCCTGGGCGGCCCGGAGGGCGCCGAGGAGGACGTCGGCGAGACCGAACTGCCGATCCGCACGCTGCGCCGTTCCGCCGCGGAACCCAGCGTGCTGGTCACCGGCGCTCCCGACGTGTGGACGAAACTCGCCCGCTGCTGCGCGCCGATGCCCGGCGACGACATCGCCGGCTTCGTCACCCGCGGTAAGGGGGTGTCGGTGCACCGCGGCGACTGCGTCAACCTCACCGGGCTGCGCGGCGGCCCACACGACCGGTTGGTCGAGGTCGCGTGGGCGGCCTCGTCGGGCTCGGTGTTCCTCGCCGTGATCCAGGTCGAGGCGCAGGACCGCACCAAACTGCTCTCCGACGTGACCCGGGTGCTGTCCAACCGGCACGTCAACATACTGTCCGCATCGGTCACCACGACCCGTGATCGTGTGGCGGTCAGTCGCTTCACCTTTGAGATGGGCGACGCGAAGCACCTCGGGAACATCCTGAGCGCGGTCCGATCCCTGGATGGGGTCTACGACTGTTTCCGCGTCACCTCGGGCGTACAGGCCTAGCCGAGAGCCAGGCCTGGCAGTCCCGGGCCTGGCCAGACCCAAGGGGGCGCCGTGGATGCAGAGACGGTAGGTGCGGGCTTTCCGGCCGGCGGCGGGCTGTCCCCCGCGCTGGCCAGATCGGCCGCGGCCGACGACGCCTCCCGGGCGATGTCGGCCGCCCGCCAGGCAAGCGTGCGGCTCGCGTACCTGGCCCGGCGGATGGCCGCGCCGCGGATGTCGCAGGTGCCCCCCGAGCTGCGCGACATCGTCGAGGCCCATCGGGACTACCATCCCCGCGCCGACATCGCGGCCCTCGTGCACGCCTTCGGCGTCGCCGAGCAGCTGCACGCCGGACAGATGCGCCGCAGCGGCGACCCCTACATCAGCCATCCGCTGGCCGTCACCGCCGAACTCGCCGAACTCGGCGTCGACACGACCACCCTCATTGCGGCCCTGCTGCACGACACCGTCGAGGACACCGGCTACACCCTCGCCTCGGTGACCGCCGAGTTCGGGCCCGAGGTCGCCAACCTCGTCGATGGCGTCACCAAACTGGACAAGATGCGTTTCGGGGAGGCCGCCGAGGCCGAGACGCTGCGCAAGCTCATCGTCGCGCTGGCCCGGGACTACCGGGTGCTGGTCATCAAGATCGCCGACCGGCTGCACAACATGCGCACGCTCAACTTCATGTCCCCGGCCAAACAGCAGAAGATCTCCCGGGTGACGCTGGAGATCCTGGCGCCGCTGGCCCACCGGCTCGGCGTGAGCGTGATCAAACGCGAGCTCGAGGACCGGGCGTTCGCCGTGCTGCATCCCGCCGAACACGCCCGCATCGCCACCGTCGTCGACGAGTTCACCGCCGCCGAGCAGAACAGCGGCGCCATGCGGGACATGGTGTCGCGACTGCGGTCCGGTCTCGCCAGCGCCCGGATCGACGGCGAGGTGGCCATCCGGGCCAGTCACCTGTTCTCCATCTACAAGCGGGCCCAGGAACGGGCGCGGGCACCGCGGGACTACACCGACATCGTCCGGGTGCTCGTTCTCGTCGACGAGATCACCGACTGCTATGCCGCGCTCGGCGTGATCCACGCCCTGTGGCGCCCGGTGCCGGGCCGGCTGCGTGACTTCGTCGCGACCCCGAAGTTCAACATGTACCAGTCGCTGCACACCACCGTCGTCGACGATGACGGCCGCAGCATCGACATCCAGATCCGCACCGCCTCCATGCACCAGCTGGCCGAGACCGGCATCATCGCCCGTCCCGTCGGGGCCGGGGCCGACGGCGCCCGGCTGGAGGGCCTGTCCTGGCTGCACAGCCTGCTGGACTGGCAGGAGGACACCGTCGACTCGGACGAGTTCCTCGAGTCGCTGTCGTCGGACCTGGAGTCCGACGAGGTGCTCGCCTTCACCCCGAAGGGCCGCATGATCGCACTGCCGGCCCGCTCCTCCCCGGTGGACGTCGCCTACGCGGTGCACACCGACATCGGCCACCGGGCGATCGGCGCCCGGGTCAACGGCCGGCTCGTCCCGTTGCACACCCGGCTGCGCAACGGTGACGTGGTCGAGATCCTCACCTCCAACCTCCCCGGCGCCGGCCCCTCGGAGGACTGGCTCCGCTTCGTGCGGACCTCCCGGGCTCGCGTCCGCATCCGTCGCCACCTGGCCCGGGTCCGGCGCACCTCCCCATCCGGGTCCTCGTCGTCGTTCTCGTCCCCGACCGCCGGTGTGACCTCGTCCACCGGTGTCGGTACGTCCGGTGGTGTCGGTACGTCCACCGGTGTCGGTACGTCCGTGGGTAGGGCTTCGTCCTCGCCTTCGGCCGGGACGAGCCCGACGGCACGACCGCTCGGGTCCGGCGGGGCGATGTGGCCGGCGATCAGCGCCGGGAAGCCACCGACAGCCGGGACCGCTCCCCGCGCCCTCGACGGCGGCGAGACCGATGGGACCGTGCCGACCGGTGTGACGGTGCCGACCAGCGCGACGGTGCCGACCGGTGCGGCTGGCGAGCTCGGGGCGGCCGTCGCCGGGCCGGGACGTCGTGGGAGCGCTGGCAGCCAGTCCGCCGTCGCTGATGACGGGACCGGCGTGCGGACGCCGATCCGGCTGGCGCGATGTTGCCTTCCGCTGCCTGGCGACACCGTCGTCGGCCTCACCACCCACGGGAACGCTGCGGCCCTGCATCGACAGGAATGCGCGAACGTGATCGATGTGTCGGCGGAGCGTGAGCGGGTACCGGTGGCGAGCTGGTCCATGCCGCAGGTCACGATCTTCCCGGCGGAGATCGCTGTCGAGGCGTTCGACCGCTACGGGCTACTGGCCGACATCACCGAGATTCTCTCCGAGACCTCGGTCTCGGTGCGGGCGGCCTCCACCACCACGTCGGACGACCGGGTCGCCCACGCCCGTTTCACCATCGAGGTCACCGGCCTGGAGCAGCTCGGCCGTATCCTCGCCGCGGTCCGTCACGTCGGCGGCGTGTACGACTGCTATCGCGCCTGCCAGACCCAGTCCCCGCCGCGCACCCCCCGGTCAGGCACGACCAGCCCGGCCGGCCCCGGCGATCCCACCACCACCACCAGTACCAGCAGCACCAGCGGCTCCGGCTCCGCGTCGGCGCCCTCCCGTTCCTCCCGCCCGCCCCGAACCTCACGGTCGCTGCCCGGATCGGTGCCGACGGCCACCGCGCCGCGGGAACCCGAATCGACGGTGGGCTAGCCGCCTCGCCCGGCCCTCGGCGTCGACGGCCCGCTCCGCGGACGGATGCCGAGGGTTGTGCGGTCGCATGCCGAGGGTTGTTCGGTGTGGGGAGGCCGAATCCTTGAACAACCCTCGGCATGTCGCGATCTCTGTCGTGATCCGGAGGCGCTGGAGCACATGACCCCACCGCTTGGACCCGGCGAACGCACACCCCGGTTCCCGGGCGGGACGGCCCGCGGCGAAACCATGATCCGATGTCGGACGCGAGCCTCGGGGGGACTCTGGGCATCAAAGCCGACACCTGGGGTGATCAGGCGGGTGTGATGTCTGGCTCGACGGGCGGACCGCGGCCAGCGCCGGGCGCGGTCCGCGGCCG
>NZ_CADCWS010000228.1 GCF_902806475.1 Candidatus Frankia nodulisporulans | reverse complement strand
CGGTCTCGCGCGGCGCCAGCCGGGCTGTCCACGCGCGTTTCCCACGGTGGTGACGTGACCGCGACGGCGCGTGCCTGACGTGTCTGGCGGGGTGGTGGCGGGGCCTGGCGGGGTGGTGGCAGGGTCTGGCGGGCTTGCGGCCATCTTCGCCGAGCTTGGGTGAACCGCTTTTCTTTGGCACCCAGTGCCACTACAGTTCTGCCCCAGCGGGGCAGGAAAAGGTCCCGTCCGGACCACCCTTGTCCGGAGCGTGACCATCCGGGCTGGTAGCCGTCCGGATATTGGCTGTGCGGCCCAGGGGAGTGTGTATGGAACCGACCGCGATCCAGACCGTCGAGGCGTCCGAGGCGGAGGCGCCCATCGTGGCGGATCTTCTCGTCGAGGAGGTCTCCATCGACGGCATGTGCGGCGTCTACTGAGCGCCGATCCGGCCACGTCCGCTGGATCCGCCGGACCGGCCGCGTCCGTCCTTCCCTCGACCCCCGGCAACGTCGCCGGCGGCGCAGGTGGGGCGGACGCGGCCTCCGCGGCGGCTCCCGGTCCGGCCGCGACGCCCCGCGGGTTCGATCTGGACCGGGCGTGGCGGCTGCATCCGCAGGTGTCCGTGCGGCCTGAGTCGTTCGGCGCGCTGCTCTACCACTTTGGCACCCGGCGTCTGTCGTTCCTGAAGGAGCCGGGGCTGTTGGCGCTGGTCGAGGCGCTGGCGACGCATGAGTCGGTGCGGGCCGCAGCTGTTGCGGTGGGGTTGCCCGCCGCTGACCTCGGCCGATATCAGGGGGCACTGGCGACCCTCGCCGCGTCCCAGATGCTCGTCGAGGGGAGCGGTCGGTGACCAGCACGACGATCAGCATGGCGACGGCGACATCCAGTGCGACGGCGACATCCAGTGCGGTGGCGCCGACGCGGCTCATCGACCACTTCGCGCGGGGGCTCGCGGCGCCGATCTGTCTGACCTGGGAGCTCACCTACGCCTGCAACCTGGCCTGCCGGCACTGCCTGTCCAGCTCGGGGCGGCGTGACCCGCGGGAGCTGTCGACCGACGAGTGCAAGGCGGTCATCGACGAACTCGAGCGGCTGCAGGTGTTCTACGTCAACATCGGCGGCGGCGAACCGACGGTGCGCGCCGACTTCTGGGAGCTCGTCGACTACGCCACCGAGCATCACGTCGGGGTGAAGTTCTCCACCAACGGCGTGCGGATCACCCCCGAGGTGGCCCAGCGGCTGGCCGCCAGCGACTACGTCGACGTGCAGATCTCCCTCGACGGTGCGACGGCCGAGATCAACGACGCGGTGCGCGGCGAGGGTTCGTACGACATGGCGATCCGCGCGATGGAGAACCTGGCCGCGGCCGGGTTCCGCGGGTTCAAGCTGTCCGTCGTCGTCACCCGGCACAACGTCTCCCAGCTGGACGGGTTCGCCGAGATCGCGAACCGCTACGACGCGCAGCTACGGCTGACCCGGCTGCGTCCGTCCGGGCGCGGCGCCGACACCTGGGACGAGCTGCATCCCAGCGCCGCCCAGCAGCGTGAGCTCTACGACTGGCTGGTCGCCGCCGGTGAGAACGTGCTGACCGGTGACTCGTTCTTCCACCTGTCCGCCTACGGTCAGGCGCTGCCCGGGCTCAACCTGTGCGGCGCCGGCCGGGTGGTCTGCCTCATCGACCCGGTCGGGGACGTCTACGCCTGCCCGTTCGCCATCCACGACGAGTTCCTCGCCGGCAACGTGCGCGACACCGGCGGCTTCACCACCGTGTGGCGCGAGTCGGAGCTGTTCGAGGTCATGCGTGAGCCGCAGACCGGCGGGGCGTGCGCGTCCTGCGGGCACTACGACTCCTGCCGCGGCGGTTGCATGGCGGCGAAGTTCTTCACAGGTCTGCCCCTGGACGGCCCCGATCCCGAGTGCGTCCAGGGCCATGGGGTGGACGCGCTGCTGGCCCGCGGTGAGGTCGCGCCGCCGCGTTCGACGGTCGACCACTCCCGTCCGACGCAGGTGGGCGGTGCGGCTGGCCGGTCGAGTTCCCGGTCCCACTCGGGCGGCGGTCGCCGGGGTGGCGGTGGGCCGGTGCCGGTGACGATCGGGCGGGCCCCGAGCACGCTCTCGCCCGCGCTGCCCCCGGTCAGCGCCTGCCAGGAGGACCCGCTCGCCGGCTTCGATCCGGTCGCGGCGGCCGTCAGGCCCTGATCCACCGGATGGGTCGGTGGCCGGACGAGCCGGTGGCCGCACGGACCTGTCGCCGAACGTCGACCACAGGCCGCCCGTGCCTTCGCGCGCGGGCGGCCTGTGGCGATCCCGCGATCCCGCGCCCAGGTGCGAACCCGGTGGGCGACGGCGGATGCTGGTGGGCTGGTAACAGTTGCGGTGGCGACCGGACTGTGCGCATGGTGGTGATCCGGGGTATGTCGGTGTAGCCGGTGCACGTCCGGGGAGCGCTGAGGGAGTACCACACCAAAACTTAACGTTGTTAAGTTGCTGGCGGGTGAGTGGGTCGGTATGCAGGTATGTAGGTAGGTAACCAAGCAGCGGTAGGGCGTGGGAGGGAGTGGGGGCTGATGCCAGGTCACGGACCTCGCCTCCCGCGGGCGCTCGTCGCGGTGCTGGACGCTCCGCACGCGCCGCTGTTCTCGCCCCCGCTACGGCTGGTCGCGCGCTTCCTGTTCGATCAGGGCTTTCCAGCCCCGCATCAGGGCGGCGAGCTGAAGATCGAATGTCTGGTCGACGGATCTCCCGGTCGCCTCGATCACCCGGCGCAGGTTTCTGGTCCGGTCGATGCCGGTCGGCCCGACACCCGTGGTGGCTCCGCCGTCGGAACCGCTCGCGGCGCCCGGTTCGGTGGCCCTGGGGGAGTCGAGGTGCAGGCGGGTGGCGACGGGCAGCCGGTTGGGGTTCATCAGCGCCGAGCCGAACGCGAGGATCTCCGCGCTCTCGATGATCGGGTAGCACAGGTGATCGGGCACACCGCTGGTGAGCATCCGTCCCACCATGTGCTCGCGGGCGGTGTTGCCGCTGTAACTGGTGGGCAGGCTGCCGGGGGCCAGCAGGGGTGCGGCGTTGGGGTGCGAGACGAGCACGTGACGGAAGCTGGTCGTCGACTCGACGAGGATCTCCTCCCAGCTGCGCGTGGTGTCCTGCGGCAGGACCGCCTGCGAGAGCACCATGGACACGACGCCGCGCAGAATCTCGTCCTTGTCCGTGAAATGGTGGTAGAGGGCCGCGCCACTTACGCCGAGTTCGGTGCCCAGGCGGCGCAGGTTCAGTGCGGCCAGCCCTTCGGCGTCGATGATGTCGAGCGCTTTGACGATCGCCTCCCTGCGGTCCACCAGTGGCGATTTGGGCCGTCCCACGTGTCGATCTCCTTTGCGCCCCGACCAGTGCCGCGCCCGAGCGGCCATCCGCATGCGGTGTTCGTGCCCGGTGCCTCACAGTCTGCCTGGCCGGCCGTCCTTTCCGCGAGGTTCCCGGACGATCGACCGCGTTCGCCGGTCGCCCACCACCATCCGTACCGCCGGCACCGGCCGCGCCGTCACCCTCGGCGTGGACGGTGCCCGCCCCATCGGCGGCCCGTCGCCGTGCTTCCAGACGTCATCCACTCGGTGAGAGCGCACCAGGAGTAGCGAATGTCCAGAGTTCTCGATTTCCCCGTCTTCGACGCGGACAATCACATGTACGAGACGACCGACGCGTTCACCAAGTACCTTCCGGCGAGCCACGCCGGCCTGGTGAAGTACGTCCAGATCAACGGTCGTACCAAGATCGCGCTGCGGAACGTCATCAGCGAGTACATCCCGAACCCGACGTTCAACGTCGTGGCGCCCCCCGGCGCGCAGGAGATCGAGTTCCGGCTGAAGAACCCGTCGTCCAAGACGAAGGCCGGCGACATCGAGGCCGTCCCGCCGCCCAAGTACATCAAGGCGCCTCCGGCCTACTTCAACCCGGCCGACCGGCTCGAGCTCATGAACGAGCTCAGCATCGACCGGGCGATGATGTGGCCGACGCTGGCCAGCCTGCTCGAGGAGCGTCTGGCCGACGACCCGGAGTCGGCCGTCGTCGTCGTCCACGCCCTCAACGAGTGGATGTTCGAGCACTGGTCGTACAACTTCGAGGAGCGGATCTTCCCGACGCCGGTGATCACGCTGCCGTTCGTCGACAAGGCGCTGCGGGAGCTCGACTACGTCCTGGAGCGGGGCGCCCGCGCGATCCTGGTCCGCCCGGCTCCCGTGCCCGGCCACGGTGGCGTGCGCCGCTCGTTCGCGCTGCCCGAGTACGACCCCTTCTGGAAGAAGGTCGAGGAGTCCGGCGTCGTCGTCGGCATGCACGCCTCCGACGACGGTTTCCAGCGTTACATCAACGAGTTCGAGGGCGTCCGCGGCGAGTTCCTGCCGTTCGACAGCAAGCCGTCGGCCTTCTCGCTGATCCTCAACAGCGAGCACCGCTACATCAAGGACGTCGTCACCTCGATCATCGCCCACGGTCTGGCCACCCGCTTCCCGGCCATCCGCTTCCTGCCGGTCGAGAACGGCAGCTCCTGGGTCCGTCCGCTGGTCACCCAGTTCCAGAAGCACTACGACCGGGACCCGAGCATGTTCGAGGAGGACCCGATGGTCACCTGGCGGCGCAGCATCTTCGTCCACCCCTTCCACGAGGAGGACGTCGTCAGCCTGGTGCAGACCATCGGCGCCGACAACGTCGTCTTCGGTTCGGACTACCCGCACCCCGAGGGCCTGTTCGACCCGGTGACCTTCGTCGACGAGATCGACTCCCTGCCGCTGGCCGACCAGCGCAAGGTCATGGGCGAGAACCTCGCCAAGATCATGGGTGTCGACCCGGCCAAGAAGGCCCTGGTCACCGCCTGACCGCTGCCCGGCTGCCGGCTGACCGGCGGCCGATGACCAGCTGATCGCGGGCGTCCCAGGACGCCCTGACCGCACCAGGACGGGGCGGGTCCCACGGGACTCGCCCCGTCCTCGCGTTGCGGCCGGATGCGCCGGACGGGGCCCGCGGTTACAGTGGCACTCGGTGCCAAATTAAACGGCGCCCCCTGGTGGACGAGGCGGGAGTGCGATGGCCAGCACGAAGGATTGGTTCGAGACGGTCGCGGAGGCCCAGCGGCGGGCGAAGAAGCGGCTACCCAAGGGCGTCTACCTGGCGCTGGTCGCCGGGTCCGAGGCCGGCGTGACGATGGACGACAACCTCGCCGCGTTCGCCGAGCTCAAGGTCCGCCCGCACGTCGCCGACCTGCCGCAGACCCGCGACCTGTCCACCACGGTGATGGGGCAGGAGATCAGCTTCCCGGTCATCATCTCCCCGACCGGCGTGCAGGCGGTGCACCCCGACGGGGAGCTCGCGGTCGCCCGGGCCGCGGCCGGCGCCGGGACGGCGATGGGCCTGTCGGCGTTCGCGTCCAAGCCGGTCGAGCAGGTCGCCAAGACCATCGACAAGCTGCTGTTCCAGACCTACTGGCTGGGCTCCCGCGAGGAGATCCTCGCCCGTGCCGAGCGGGCCCGCGCCGCCGGCGCCAAGGGACTCATCGTCACCCTGGACTGGGTGTTCGACTCCCGCCGGGACTGGGGCAGCCCGTTCATCCCGGACAAGCTCGACCTCAAGGCCATGGCCCGGTACGCCCCGCAGGTCGCGATCAAGCCGCGCTACCTGGCCACCTGGCTGCGCAGCGGGTCGCTGCCCGACCTCGGCGTGCCCAACCTCGGGCCGCGCGAGGCCACCCCGCCGACCTTCTTCGGCGCCTACGGCCAGTGGATGGGTACCCCGCCACCCACCTGGGCGGACCTCGCCTGGCTGCGCGAGCAGTGGGACGGCCCCTTCATGATCAAGGGTATCACCCGGCCGGACGACGCCCGTCGCGCGGTGGACGTCGGCGCCAGCGCCATCTCGGTGTCCAACCACGGTGGTAACAACGTCGACACCACACCGGCGTCGATCCGCTGCCTGCCCGGTGTGGTGGACGCGGTCGGTGACCAGATCGAGGTCGTGCTCGACGGCGGCATCCGCCGTGGCAGCGACGTGGTCAAGGCACTGGCCCTCGGTGCCCGCGCGGTGATGGTCGGCCGGGCGTACCTGTGGGGGATGGCGGCCGGCGGCGAGCGCGGCGTGATGAACGTGCTGGAGATCCTCCGCCAGGGCGTGAGCGAGACGCTGCTTGGCCTGGGCCACTCCTCGGTACACGAACTGTCGCCCGAGGACCTGCTCGTCCCGGCCGGCTTCGCGTTGGACCGCAAGCTCTGACCCTAGCGGTTCGCCGGCTTCACCGTAAACCCTTTTGACGATTTGTCCTACCGGATCGCAGGCAGGACGTGATTCGATCGGATGTACGCGGAAAGAAACGCGTGAGATACATTCGAGTTATCGGCAGGAAACTCGGCCGCCCCGGGTGAAAGTAAAGGCGGGTGCAACGCCCGGTTGCACCCGGGGCGAAACCGACTTGCACGGTTGTCCGTGTCTGCTGGGGTGTGCACCATAGTGGCATGCTCTGTCGCCCTCGCAATGCGGCCCCCCTGGTCCCCGCCCCCCGGCGTCCGGATGAGGTCATTTCCGGACCGGACAGCATGCCGAA
>NZ_CADCWS010000227.1 GCF_902806475.1 Candidatus Frankia nodulisporulans | reverse complement strand
TAGTCCGACGAACGGCCCGGGCAGCGCGCCCAGATAACCGTCGATCTCCCGGGTGATCTGGTCAACACCTTCGGCGGGAAGGTTCTGGTGGCCGCAGAAACCGATCGCGGTCACGGGCGGCCTGCCCTGGTCCTCGGAAGAACCAACCGTCGTCACAGCATCTCCTTCTGCACGAGCGCCCAGTAATGCCGCCCGACCGGGGTGAGTCGAGCGGCCTTGTTGTTCAGTGCGGCATAGTAGAGATGCTTCTCACCGACCGGTTCGACGAGTCTCACCGCCCGGGCCTGCTGGAGCAGTTCGAAATCAGCCTCGTGGGCTGGGTCCGACGGCTGTTGGGTGCGCTCGTAGGAGTGGTCGAGCGCAAGGTGATGAGTGGGCTCCGGGAACAGGCGGGCGAGCCGGCGAAGCTGACTCCTGGAGATGTCCGGGCGGGTACGGCGCAGCTCGTGCAGCCGGTCGACGTTCGCCTTGAAGGTCGGCCGCTGGTCCCACGCGCCGAACATCTCGGACAGGTACGCGTACAGCCCGGCGACGGTGATCTGACCCAACACGTCGGCGGCGCCGCCGTCGAGCGCATCGGCCAGGCAGGCACTGAACACGCCACGGCCCTCGGTCTCCAGGGCCGTCTGGTCGCCGCGGGTCGCGGCCAGAATCGACACGCCGGCATGCAGGAACGCACCGTTGCCACCCAGCCGCGGCACCTGGCCTCCGGCCCCGCTGAAGCAGCAGTCGAGAATGATAATCACCTCATGGACGGGCGAGTTCTCCACCAACGTGAGCACCTCGTTCAACGCGACGCCGGGAGTGCGGGCCGACCCGTCCACGGTGGCCAGGACGACATCGTCGCCCTGCGGGTAACCATGACCGGCGAAGTACAGCAGCGCCACGGTGGCCGCCGGAGCGAGCAGCTCCGTCAGGTCCCGCAACAGCCGATCCCGGGTCACCCCCCGACCGTCGGCGCCGGTGCGCAGCTTGCACTCGAAGTTCAGCTCCTCGTCGTAGTTCCGCCGCAACAACGGCGCGAGCGCGTGAACGTCGTTACCGCAACCGGTCAGCTCCCCGAAAAGCCGGCGATTGTCGTAGTCATCGATGCCGACGAGCAGGGCGCGCTTCACCGGCGCCCGCCCCGCGGGCCACCGAACAGAAGGACAAACGACAGAACAACCAGCACGGTTTCCCTCCCCCGACGGATTTCTCGCCTGTGCTGTGCGGAAGTACACCGACCCCGAACCGGGAGGACGTCACCGCTCGCGGCGCACGCCGCCCTCACCATCCGGTCGGCACGACCACGTCGTACCGCTGCGCGACCGCCCGGAAAGTCTCGTTGTACGGCCGGTGCCGGAGGGCGGCCACCAACAGGGCGCGATACGGGGTTCCCACGATCCCATGGGCCAGCAGGTGGAACACCTCGCCCCACCAGACCCGCGGGCTGTGGTCGGCGAGTACCGGCTGGCTGCCACGGGGCACCCCGATATCCGCCACGAACTGGCGTGCCTCGGTCGGCTCGGCGAAGACGACGGCGAGCTCGTCCAGCAGGATCAGTCGATCCTCCCCGGACAGCGGCAGGTCGAGCCGGACGGCCGGGGCTGACGCGGCCGACCCGACCCGTGGGGTTGGTGCGGGGGGCGCGGGCGCGGGGACGAGGGGGGCGTAGACGTGGAGGACCTCGCGGGCCCGCCGCTGCGCGGTACGCAGGTACGCCTCACCATCGGTGAGCAGCTCGGCCAGATACCGCGCGTACAGCAGGTCGCCCTCGAACGGGTCGAGGTGGCCGGTGGGGATGACGTCCCGACTGGTCAGGGCGCGCAGGTTGGTGGCGGCGACCTCCACGTTGCGGCGCAGCGCGGCGGCACGCCGGTCACGGTCACCGCCGGCGGCGTCCACGTCCGCGGCGGCAGCGCTGCCGGCGGTGTCGGTGTCGACGGCGGTGATCAGCTCGCTGGCGAGCCGGGCGCTGGTGTCGTCGAGGTGGCGGCGCAGCGCCTGCGTGGCGGTGCCGTCGGACCACAGCCGTCCCTGCAGTCGGGGTTTGGCGGCCTGCGCCAGGTAGAGCGCCAGCGGCGGTGCCGCGGTGTCACCGGACGACCAGGTCCAGGCGCCCAGACTCGCCTCGCGGGCGGCGCCGGCGAGCACGAGCAGGCGCCGTCTCGTCCCGTGGTCGTGGCCCGCGGCCGGTTCCCACACGACACAGCCCGACAGGGTGCTGGCACCGCGGGACTCCCAGCCCACAGCCCGTGGGAACACCGGTAGCGCCGGGGTGACGGCCCGCGCCAGGTCGGCGCCGGCCGCGTGGGGATAGTGCGCCGGGACGTCCAGGGTGGGCAGCAGACCCTGGTAGATCCGCGCCTCGTCGAGCAGCTCCGACTGCCACGGCGCGATCACGCGTTCCCACCTGGCGTCCATCGCCGCCCAGCCGAACCCGGCCGGACGCTCCCCCGCACCCGAGGGCGCCGCGGCGGCCGGGTCGGGCGCGGCGGGCGCGATCACGACGGACAGGCCGAGCGGGCCGCCGTCGAACGGCGCATACACGTGCACGACCAGTTCGGGCGACTGTGGACCCGCCGGGCCGTCCAACCCGTGGGTGTGGGTGTGGGGAGTGTGGTGCATCGCGGGCGACTACCGATCGACGGCGTGGTGGATGCGCAGGGCCGCATCGTCGGCCGCGATCCAGGCGACGTCACGTCGACGTACGGCATGCGAGGTCGTCACACACGCGTAGCCGCCGACCTCGCCGGGACGAGACCGGCTGACCCGGGCGGTCACGGTGAGATCGCGCACGACCGCGGTGTCGCCTCTCGCCGCGCACATCGTCAACGTCGGCATGTTGTGATCCCCCCCCCCGACGGATTCCGCGCTCCCCCAGGCAGCGCTCCCCCGAACGGCTCAGAACCCAGGTTTCATGATTCAGAACCCAGGTCCCACGATACCGCCCATGTGTGGCGAACCGACTGCACGACGCGACCTCGATCTGGGCGATGCGGGCGCCATGTTCCGATCACGCGCCTCTGCGCGGCGTTGACCGTACTATCACCTACGTCACATCGAGCACTTTGTGGTGATCGGGGCCTCGCCCCCGTCCGGGAACCTGGAGGTCCAACGGTGGCAGCTACTTCTGGGAAGCGGCGACGGTGGTCGGCGGCGGAGGTGCCCACGCTCAAGGGCCGGACCGCCGTCGTCACCGGGGCGAACTCGGGGATCGGCTTCGAGGCCACGCGGGTGCTGGCCGCGCGCGGCGCCACCACCGTCCTGGCCTGCCGCAATCCGGTGAAGGCGCGGGAAGCCCGCGATCGCGTCCTGGCCGAGTCGCCGGACGCCGACATCCATCTCCTCGAGCTGGACCTGAACTCCCTGGCCAGCGTTCGCAAGGCCGCCGAGACCCTGCTCGTCGAGCGTCCCACCATCGACATCCTGATCAACAACGCCGGCGTGATCATGCTGCCGCACGGTCGGACCGAGGACGGTTTCGAGCAGCACTTCGGGGTCAACCACTTGGCGCACTTCGCGTTCACCGGGCTCGTCCTGCCGGCGGTTCTCGCCGCCGACGCGGGGCGGATCATCACCGTCGGCAGCAACGGCCACCGCATGGGAAAGATCGACTTCGAGGACATCCCCTTCGAGCGGGGTTACAAGCCGCTGCGTGGTTACGCGCGCTCGAAGCTCGCGAACCTGCTGTTCTCCTACGAGCTGCACCGGCGGCTGGCCGCGGCGCACGCGCCGGCGATCTCCCTGGCCGCGCACCCGGGCGGTGCGACGACCAACGCCGGCGGCGTGGGCGGCAGCCAGAAGCTGCGCAGCCGCCTGTTCAACAGCGTTCCGAACCCGATCGCCCATTCGCCGCAGATGGGTGCGCTGCCGATGCTGCGTGCCGCCGTCGACCCGCAGGCCGTCGGCGGCCAGTACTACGGTCCGCGCGGGCTGCTGACGATGACCGGGCCTCCGGTCATCGTCAAGTCCAACGCCCGCTCCCAGGACACCGAGGCCGCCGCACGCCTGTGGACGCTGTCCACCGAGCTCACCGGCATCACCTACCCGCTCTGACCCGGGCGACCCCCCGAACCCCACGGTCGGCAGGACGACGGGCGGTGTTCCGGTTGGCGCGCTGATCCGGCGGGCATCTCGCGTAGGGTCAAATCGACCTGGTGAGCCTCGGGTGACGCGCCGCCCGCGGGCCGGGGCAGGGCGAGGTGGGGAGGACGTCCATGTCGGAGCTGGACCTGGGTAAGCCGTTGGCGCCACCCACGGTCGCCCCCGCGGCGACGGGCACGGGTGGGGCGTTGTGGCTCGCCCCACCGGAGCCGGTGCCGGTGATCCCCGACGACCAGGTCGACAGCATGGTGCCGATCGACGAGGCCACCCGGGCGCAGCTGCGTGCCCGGGCGGCCGGTTTCGCCGACGAACTCACCGCGCAGGACCCGCGCGGCCCCGCGTTCCAGGCGAAGATCAACGACATCACGTCGATGGGCCAGCGGGAGATCGTCGCGAGCGCCCGGGTGTCCAACCGGATGCTCGAGCGACCGGCGGCGGCCCTGGCCAGCAGTCGCGGTCGGGGGGGCACCGGCTCGGGTGCCTCCGGCGGCGACGCGCAGACCCGGGTCGCCCGCACACTCGTCGAACTGCGCGAGACGGTCACCGATCTCGACCCGGGCAAGGCCGATCTCAGGGGCCCACGCAAACTGCTCGGGATCGTCCCGTTCGGCAGCCGGATCACCGCCTACTTCCAGCGCTACCAGTCGGCGCAGAAGCAGCTCGACGGCATCATCCGCGCGCTGGACTCCGGCCAGGACGAGCTGCGCAAGGACAACGCCGCCATCGAGCAGGAGAAGGCGAACCTGTGGGCGGCGATGGGCAAGCTCACCGAGTACGCCACCCTCGCCAAGGCCCTCGACGGCGCGGTGTCGACGAAGATCGACCAGCTGCGCCCGGCGAGCCCCGGCGCCGCCGACGCGCTCACCTCGGACGCGCTGTTCCCCATCCGCCAGCGCCAGCAGGATCTGATCACGCAGCTCGCGGTGAGCGTGCAGGGTTATCTCGCCCTCGACCTGGTCCGCAAGAACAACCTCGAGCTGATCAAGGGCGTCGACCGGGCGCAGTCGACGACGGTCGCGGCCCTGCGCACCGCGGTCATCGTCGCCCAGGCGCTGGCGAACCAGAAGCTCGTGCTCGACCAGATCAACGCGCTGAACGCCACCACCAACAGTATGATCACCTCCACCAGCGAGATGCTGCGCCAGCAGACCGGTCAGCTCCACGAGCAGGCGGCGTCCAGCGGGGTCAGTGTCGAGGCGCTGCAGACCGCCTTCGACAACATCTTCGCCACCATGGACGCCATCGACGGGTACAAGGCCAAGGCGGTCGAGAGCATGGCGACGACGGTCGCCGCCCTCGAGACCCAGGTCGGCCGCTCCCGCGCGTATCTGGAACGGGCCCGCGCGGACGAACGCTGAGCAGAGGGGGCAGGGTGATCTTCCGTCGGCGTCCGGCCACCACCGAGGACGGCGAGGCAGCGCACGGTGACGCCCGCCGGGCCACGGCGGCACCACGCGGGGAGGTCGCCACCCAGGTCGGGCAGCTGCGCGCGGAGCTCGCCGCCCTGGTCACCCGGGTCAACGCCGACGGCGGACGGCTACCGCCCGGGGCCGTACCCACCGTGCGCGATCTCGATGACATCCTGCGGCCCCTGCTGGGGTATGTCGAACGCCAGTCGGCCAGCGACGAGGAGATGCGGGGGCTGACCGCGATCATCCACGAGTACCTGCCGCAGGCCCTCGACGACTTCACCGCGTTGCCGCCGCAGTACGCCGAGCGTGCCGGGGTCACCGGCACCACACCGGCCGACGACCTGGTCCGCCAACTCCAGCTGCTCGACGAGGGGGCGAACGACCTGCAGGATCTCGTCTACACCGGCGACGCCGCGCAGCTCGCGATCCAGGCCCGCTTCCTGGACGCCAAGTTCCGACGGTCCGACCTCGACTGATGGCCGCCCGCAGCCTGCCCAAGGGCGGCAACATCGCGATCGCCGACCTCGTCCCGCACGGCGTTGGTGGCCTGGCGGGCGCCGGTGGCCCGGGTGGGGCGCTGACCGTGGCGCTGGGCTGGGACGACCGCCCGGAACTGGCCGACCTCGAACTCGACGCCGTCATCATCCTCACCAGGTCCGACCCGTCGGACGGCGGACACGAGCTGCTGCTGGCCCAGCAGGTGCCCAATCCGCACGAGCGGCCCACCGCGACCCCGCCGCCGCGGCCCCTGACCGGCGACGCCGAACGTCTGCTGGTGCGACTGGACGCCGTGCCGGCCAGCATCGACCGGCTGCACTTCGGTGCCGCGGTGTACGACGCGCCCACCCGGCCGCCGTCGTTCCGCTCGGTACACGGCGCCTACCTTCGGCTGCTCGCGGCGGATGGCACCGAACTCGTCCGCTGCGAGGTCGCCGCCGAGACCGGCCTGGAGACCACGATGGTCTTCGGTGAGCTCTACCGCCACCCCCGCGGATGGAAGCTTCGCTGTGTCGCGCAGGGCTACACCGGCGGCCTCACCCGCCTGACCGCCAGCACCACCGCCGCCCATCCCGTGGACGTCGCCGCCTTCCTGAC
>NZ_CADCWS010000226.1 GCF_902806475.1 Candidatus Frankia nodulisporulans | reverse complement strand
CGCGACGGACAGCGCCGCGACGGACAGCGCCGCGACGGACAGCGCCGCGACGGACAGCGCCGGGTTCGGCGGCGCGGGGCGGGCTGACGGCACGTCCGGTGTCACGTCCGCGGGGGATGCGGGGGCGGGGATCAGCGCGCGGGTCGGGACGCGGCTGGCGGACGTCCGGGATATTGATCTTGTCGGGTTCGACGGGGTGTTCGTCGATCCGGCGCGGCGGGCCGGGGATCGGCGGCTGGGATCGTCCGCCTGCGAACCCCCGCTGCCGTGGTGTTTCGCCCTGGTGGACCAGGTCGCCGCGGTGGCGGTGAAGGCCGCCCCGGGGATCGACGTCGCGGTGGTGCCGTCCGGCTGGGAGATCGAGTTCGTCGCGGCCGGCCGGGACCTCAAGGAAGCCGTCCTGTTCTCCCCCGCGCTCGCCTCCGCCCGCCGCCGGGCGACGATCCTGCGCCCCGTCCCGTCGGACGGTTCCGCGGAACCGTCAAAGCAGGCGCCGGCAGACCCGGCCGACGGGGCAGGCCCGGCAGGCCCCGTGGACGGGGCGGCTCCCATGGGTGGGGCAGGTCCAGTGGGTGTGGCCGGGCCGGAGCGAACGGTGAGCCTGGTGGGGGAGCCGGATGCGCCGGACTCGGACGGCCGGCTCGGCGCTCCCGGCGGGTATCTGTATGACCCCAGCCCCGCGGTGACCCGTGCCGGGCTGGTGGGGGAGCTCGCGCGCCGCCTGGACGCCTGGCAGATCGACCCGATGATCGCCTTTCTGACGTCCGACGATCCGGTGGACACCCCGTTCGCGCGCCTGCTGCGCATCGACGCCGATCTGCCGTTCGACGTGCGCCGGCTGGGCGCGCTGCTGCGTACCCGCGGCATCGGGTCGTTGGAGATCCGGCGGCGTGGCCTCGCCGGTGACGTCGACGCGTTGCGCCGCCGCCTGCTTCCGCGCCGCGGCGACCTGGTTCCCGGGGGTCCCGCCGTCACCGTCATGATGACCCGGCTACGCGACCAACCGTGGGCCCTGGTCTGCGTCCCCGTCTCGCCGCCAACCCCATCGCCATCGCCGCCAGCCTCACCGCCACCGCCACCGCTGCCATCGCTGCCACCGCTACCATCGCTGCCGCTGCCACCGTCGCCGCCCGGCTGGACTGAGGGCAGCGCCTGACGGCCGCGCTCAGGAGCCGGGTGGACGTCCGAGGGCTGTCGCCAGCAGGCAGGCCAGCGCGAGTGCGGTGGCGAGGGCGAGCGGGATGAGGGCCGCGACGTGCAGCAGGCAGGCGCCGCCGAGCAGAGCGCCGCCGAACATCGCCGCGGGCGCGCCGAGGCGGCGGGGGGCGTGGAAGCCGGGTCCGCCGGCGAGGCGGGAGTCGACGACCAGGCCGGTCAGGGTCGTGGTCAGCACGTTCGTCGGAACCTCGGGGACGGCCACCCGCCGCGCGGTCGCGTGCTGCAGGCCCATCGCCATCGCCAGCGGGACGACCACCTCGTACCGCAGCCGCGAGTCGTGCCCACCGCCGGTGCCCACGGCGTCGGTGAGGATCGCCGCGAGCAGGGCCGCGCCGAGCAGGATGACCTGCGCGCCGATTCCGACCAGCAGCCAGTGCCGTCCGGGTGTGGAATGCCGTCCGATCCGGCCGGCGAGGGCTGCGCCGGTGAGGAAACCGACGAGGGCCAGCGCCGACAGGTCGGCGGACAGTCCTGGGGCGCCGGCCAGGGCGAACGCGAGGAAGACGACGTTGCCGGTCATGTTCGCCACGAACACGTGGCCGAGCCCGAGGTAGCTGGTCGCGTCCACCAGGCCGGTCAGACCGGCCATCACCATCAGCAGCCACACCCGCCGGTCCGCTGTCTCCCGCTGGTCCGCCGCCTCCTCGGACGCCACCACCGGCGTAGTGTCACCCAAAGTGACTGGGAGTGCCGGGCGAGGGCGAGGAGCGGACATGCGGATCGCGATCCTGCTGTTCGAACGGGTGACGATTCTGGACGCGATCGGGCCCTACGAGGTGCTGCGGCAGCTACCGGACGCGCAGGTGGTCTTCGTCGGCGAACGGGTCGGGACGGTACGCGACGAGTCCGGCAGCCTCGGCCTGACCGTGTACGCATCGCTCGCCGACGTGACGAGCCCGGATGTCGTCCTGGTGCCCGGCGGGCCAGGCCAGAGCGACCACATGACCGAGGGCCCGGTGCACGCCTGGCTGCGCGCGGTGGACCGGACGAGCACCTGGACGACGTCGGTGTGTACCGGCTCGCTGATCCTCGCCGCCGCCGGCCTGCTGCGCGGGCGGCGGGCGGCGACCTACTGGCTGGCCGTGGATGCCCTGGCCGCCCTCGGTGCCGTCCCGAGCTGCGAGCGGGTGACGTTCGACGGCAAGTACGTCACCGCGGCCGGGGTGTCGTCCGGGCTGGACATGGCGCTCGCGCTCGCCGGCCGCATCGCCGGGGACCGGCGGGCGCAGGGCATCCAACTGGGCATCGAGTACGACCCGCAGCCGCCGTACGACGCCGGTTCGCCCGCCACCGCCCCTACCGACCTCGTCGACGCGCAGCGCGCGAGAAGCCGCTTCCGGTAGGACGCCGCCCGCCGTCCGGCTCGCTACAGGCGCAGCGGACGGATCGGGGCGGCGACCAAGGCCGGGTCGGAGCGCCAGTCCGCGTCCGCGACGTCGATGTACAGCTCGATCTCGTTGCCGTCCGGGTCGAGGATGTAGAGGCTGTGCGTGACGGTGTGGTCGGAGGCGCCGACGATCTGGACGCCCGCGCGCTGGATCGTCGCCAGCACCGCGCGCAGCTCGTCGTCGCTGTCACCGACCTTCAGCCCGAAGTGGTACATGCCGAGCCGGCGCCCGGCCGGGACGGCGGCCGCATCCTCGCCGACCTCGATGAGCAGCAGCTCATGGTGGGTCCGCCCGGAGGAGAACGCCGCCACCGGCGCGCGCAGCGGGCCGCCACTGTCGTCCGCCGGGTAGGGGAACACCTGGCGCCAGCCCAGGACGTCCCGGTAGAAGGTGACGGAGCGTTCGAGGTCACGCACGTACAGGACGAGGTGCCCCAGTTCCTTGATGGCCACGATGCTCTCCCCGAAGGCGGCGGACGAGGTGCCCGCACGAACGTTGTTGCCGATACAACTATCCCGGGCGCCCGGACATGCCCGCCGCGGCGCGCGTGCTGCCATGCTCTCGTGCCGCCGTGGTCTCGTGCTGCCATGCTCTCGTGCTGCCATGCTCTCGTGCTGCCATGGTCTCGCGGCGGGGCGGCGTCCGTGCGGTCCTGGGGTAGACTCGATCCTCAGTACCGTCGTGCCTGGGGGTGATCGGTTTCGACTTCGGACGTCGAGACAGGGGAAGCGGGTCGAGGATGAGCGGTTATCTCGCTAACGCTCCGCTCGAAAAAACAGCTGCCAACAACACGCAGCCTGCTAGCTCTTACGCCCTCGCGGCCTAAGTAGCTTAGCCGTCAGCCTGGGAGTTCCTCCGGCCCAGGGTCTGGCGTCGCTAGGAGGATCACCGCCTGGCCCGGTCGCGGGGCAAGGCGGAAAACCAAACAGCGACTGGGCCTATGTCAGCTTGCCTGCGAGTCTGACGGGGCCGAGAAACAAGTAGCAGGCTCCGCCCGAAGAAGCCCTGGTTCGGTGCCGGAGGACGCGGGTTCGATTCCCGCCACCTCCACTCGCTTGGTAGGGGCCTGTCCTTTACGGGCAGGCCCCTGACCAGGCCCGAAGCCTCCGCCCTTCACGATCCCGCCGCCGTTGGTTCCGGTGGTGAGGACAGGGTGAGGACGAACCGTTGTGCGCGGGATCGCGGCAGCCACCGTCTCCGCCGCCTGCTGGCCGGTCGACCGCAGCAGATACGCGTACAGGTTCGCGGTGACCGACGTCGAAGAGTGACCGACGACCTTCGAGGCGATCGTGATGTCGACTCCCTTGGACAGCATGATCGAAACCGAGCCGTGTCGGAGGTCGTGGAGCCGCTTGGGGGAGAGCAACTCCACGCCGATCTCGTCGCCCACCGACAAGGCCATGCCAAATCACGCTCACACCTGGTCCGCGTATGCCCAGACCTCGGGCGCATAGCCCCATTCCATGTTCGAGTGGCCAGGCGCGGCTCGGAGTGCTGGCGGAGGCCAGTGCGCGACCGGTCAGCGGCCAGGCAGTCCGAGCGTGTCGAGGTGGTCGGCCATCAGGGTGGCCAGGCTGTCCAGCAGCCGTTTGCCTTTTTCGGCGGTGGCGAGGGAGGGGCGGCCGATCGCTCCGGTCCGGGTATACGCCTGCATGCCATGGATGAGCAGATGAGGGCGCGGGCCGCCGCCCTCATCTGCGCTCTCCCAGCTGGGCCGGACGACGTCAGGGTGCGCGTGGAGAAGGATGGAGGTCTCCAGCTCGCCGGCGTGCATGTCGTCATGGCCGTCGGTCTCCAGCTCGGCTTCGGTACGCGCCGCCGTCCAGTCAGCCCGTCCAGGGAACAGGGTCATGGCCGGCCCGTCGACGTTGGCTTCCTGGACGATGTTGCTCAGGACGTAGTTGCCGCCGTGCCCGTTGACGAGCACCAGCACGGGGATGCCGGAACGGCGCAGCGATGCGGCGACGTCGTGGATGACCGCGGTCAGGGTGGTGGAGGAGATGCTCACGGTTCCCGGTGCGGAGCCGTGTTCGTGGGAGCACGAGAACGTGATCGGGGGGAGCAGCAGCAGACCGTACGCGTCAGCCACAGCCTCGGCGATCGCCTGGGCGATCAACGTGTCCGTCGTGAGGGGGAGATGGGCGCCGTGCTGCTCGAAGCTGCCCACCGGCAACACGGCCGCCCGTGCTCCGGCTCGCGCCACCTCGGCGCTGGTCGCCGTGGTGATCATAGGAATGGCTGTCTCCTCCTGGCGGCGCTCACGACCCGGCGCGCGGCGAGGAACTGGCCGACCTCCACCACACGATCGTTTCCCGTGAGCGCTCCCGCCATGCCGTCGAGCAGGGCGTCGGCGCGGGTGGAGCCTGTGGTCTGGGCGAGTTCCAGCGCACGCAGGCCCTCGGCCCCTGCCTCGGCCGGGCGGCCGGGCAAGACGACGGACCGAAGGACCAGACAGGCAGCCACGTCGAGCTCACCGAGACCGACGACCTGACCGCGTTGGAACAGCTCCGCCGGCAGGTGACCGACAGCCTCACCACCTCGACCAGCATGGCAAGCCTCGACGACTGGGACCGCCTGGTCGCGGCACACGGGAGAGCCACGCGCTACCAGCCCGCTCGCCTGCTGCTGGACGACCTCACCACCGACTTCACCGACCTGTCGGAAGCCTTCGCCCGCCCGCATCCCGCCAGCGTGACGCGCCGCCTCACCCGGACAATCGCCCAGATGGCCGGACTCATCAGCCTGACTCTCCTCAAGCTCGGTGCCCGCCACGCCGCACGATCCTGGGGGCGTACCGCTCGCCTCGCCGCCGACGAAGCCGGGGACCCCGCCCTGAGCTCCTGGGTCCGCGCCCAGGACGCGTACACGATCTTCTACACCTTCGACGTCAGGCAGGCAGCACTCGTCGCCCAGCAGGCCCAGGCGGCGGCCGGACGTACGGTCTGCGTCGGTGCGGTGCTGGCCGCGGCCCTGGAGGCACGCGCCCACGCGATCCTCGGCCATCCCACCGACGCCGACACCGCCATCACCCGAGCCGAAACGATCCTGTCCGCTCTCACCCCGGACGACACCACCGACTCGGCGTTCGGCTACAACGAAGCGCAACTGCGCTTCCACCACGGCAACGCCCTCACCCACCTGCACGACAGCCGACGCGCCGGGGAAGCCCAGCGGCGCGCTGGAGCTCTACCCCACCGACGACTACCTCGACCGGGCCCTGGTGCACCTCGACCAGGCCGCCTGCCTGCTACACGACGGCGAGATCGCCGCGGGCGCCAGCCACGCCGCACAGGTACTGCTGGACCTGCCCGCGCAGCAACGTGACGGCATCATCGTCAGCCGGGCCCGCGAGATCGCCCAGGCGGTCACCCCCCGCGACAGAACACTGCCGTCCGTCCGCGACCTCCATGATCTACTTGCCGGCGCAGAATGACCGGCCGACCCTAGACTCGCCACAATGACGATCACCGTGGCAGCCGCCTCCATCGCCGACGCCGACGCGCTGACCGACCTCATGCAGGACCTCGACACCTTCTACGGCGCGCCCCCCACCGACCCCCGCCCCCAGCGCCTCGCCCACATCCGCAGGCTGCTCCTGTCCGGCCAGACCTCTCCCGCGGTGCTACTGGCACGCGAAGACCACGAGGTACTGGGCATGGCCGCCTACGCGTTCCTCTGGCCGGCCGCGGGCGTAACCCAGTCGCTTTTCCTCAAGGAACTCTACGTCCGCGAACACGCCCGACGCCGCGGCATCGGAGGCCTCCTCATGGACCACCTCCGCCGCATCGCCACCGAAACCGGCTGCAGCAGAATCGAATGGACCACCGACCTCGACAACCAGTCAGCGCAAAGTTTCTACCGTGCACAGGGCTTCACCGTGAATACGGGAAAGGTGTTCTATCGGACGGAAATCTGATGAGCCGAGCCGCATGAGCCGAGACCGCGAGGCTTATGCAGAACTCATGGAATAGAAATAGAGTGCCCGGATCGCGGAGAATGCTGTGGGGTAGG
>NZ_CADCWS010000225.1 GCF_902806475.1 Candidatus Frankia nodulisporulans | reverse complement strand
AGCCACGCTGGTGCTGGTCGTGGTCACCGTGGGAGAGCAGGCTCGGCAGGTCGTAACCGGCGCGGGCGAAGCGTTCGACGTGCGGCGGATAGCCGTCCGCGCGGACCAGGCCGTCGGCCCGGGTGCGGTAGATCTGGGCGATCTCCACGATGTCGCCCTCCGCCCGGCCGGGCAGCGCGACGATCTCGGTGACCCGGCGCCGGCCGCTGATGTCCTTGGCGAGATGAACGACGAGGTCGACGCTGGCGGCGACGGTCGGCACGACGAAGGCGTGGCTGACGTTCTCCCCGGCCAGCAGCGGCAGGGTGCACAGCTTCGTGACCGCCTCGCGGGCGGAGTTCGCGTGCAGGCTGCACATACCGGGCAGGCCGGAGTTCAGCGCGATGAGCAGGTCGAGTGCCTCCTCCTGGCGGACCTCGCCGACGAGCAGGCGGTCGGGGCGCATCCGCAGCGCCTCCTTGACCAGCCGGCGCAGCCGGATCTCGCCGCTGCCCTCGAGGTTGGCCTGGCGGGTCTGCATGGCCACCCAGTCGGGGGAGCGCAGCTTGAGCTCGAAGACCTCCTCGCAGGAGATCACTCGTTCCCGGGCCGGGATGGCTGATCCGAGACAGTTGAGCATGGTCGTCTTGCCGGCCTGGGTGCCGCCGGCCACGATGATGTTGAGCCTGGCGACGACCGAGGCCTCGAGGAACGCGGCGGCGGCGGTGATCGTGCCGAGACCGATCACCTCGTCCAGGCTCGCGGCGCTGAGCACGAACTTGCGGATGTTGATCGACCAGTGCACCCGGGTCACATCCGGGATGACGACGTGCAGGCGGGAGCCGTCCGGAAGCATGGCGTCGACGAACGGGGTGGACAGGTCCACCCGTCGGCCGGACGATTTCAGCATTCGTTCGACCAGGTCCTGAACCTGATCGGCGGTGAGAATCGTGGTCGTGAGCTCGCTGCGACCATGCCGGGCGATAAATACCCGGCCCGGCTCGTTGATCCAGATCTCCTCGATGGTCGGATCGTCGAGATGGCGCTGCAACGGGCCGAAGCCAGCGACCGCGTCGTAGACCAGGCGGGCGGTGAGATCCCGGTCGGCGACCGGTGGAAGGTCGCTGACCAGGACTCGTTCCTCGTAGTCCGCCAGCACCTCGTGCACGAGATTGCGCACCAGCGCCGGATCGTGCACCGGGTCCAGGGAACGCCGACGGACGAGTTCACGCACCTCGTCCTCGACATGGGAGGTGGCGTCCATCCACCCGTTGCGTGCCACCGCCACGAAAACCGCTGCTCCTCCGGCCGTGTCTCTTCCGCCGCCCGCCACGCGACCAATAGCTACGAAGCGTAGAAAGAGGGTCACCGCCAATCAAGCCCCGAACTTCGGGACAGACGCATCAACGTTCGCACAACCTCGTAGCGACCCTCAGGCCGGATAGGACACAGCAAGCTCACGGAGCGCACAGCGGCCGACCTTGACTGCCCTGATGATTACTCTCCGCATCAATTTTGCGGTCACGGTTAGGTACGGAACGGGGCAGGACCGTCGCTGAACGCACACGTCGGGTGCACACGACAGCGCACGGAGCGCCCCGGAAACGCCCGTGGGACTACGGCCTCGAATCCGCTCGGAGGCGATAGCCTCGCAGCGTTCCCTAATCCGCACACCCGTCGTGTCACATTCCGCCCGCTGGATCGACCGGTAGAGACTCCCCCACCCTGCCGATCTCATCCGACAGACGGTCCACACCTGCCTCGGGGGTCACTTCCGTGTCCGGTCAGCCATCGCCATCTGGGCTCGCCCGCCGTCCGCGAGATGCTCGTCGGACCGCTGTAACGGTGCGGGCGGATCGCATCCACCCGGGCACGACCGCCGGACCGAAAGGTGCGGGGCGATGAATCAGAATCCGGAACCGGAACCGTCCGACAGGTTCACCACAACCGCCTGGGAAATGTTCTGGCGAATTGTCGAGAACTGCCCGATCGCGGTATTCGCAACGGATGCGACGGGCCGACTGGTCTTCGTGAACGAGACCTGGTCGACGCTCACCGGGCTCCCCCGCCACCACGCCGTCGGACTGCGCCTGGACGAAATCCTCCAGCCGGAGGACGTCGCCACTGTCAGCAACCACTGGCAACGGCTGATCACCCATGGTGATGCGTTCTCGGTCCGGATTCGGCTGGCCGACGCCGACGAGCCGACCCGTCCGGCCGCGATCCTGCACACCGTCGAATCGACCTCGGGCGACGGCACCCGCCGATTCGTCGGCACGCTCACCCCCGCGCCGCCCATCGCCCTCGACCCGATACAGCTGGACCCCGAACTCCTCGACCCCAGCCGCTTCGACTTCCGCCCGCTGGGCGTCGATCCGCGGGGCGTCGATCCCATCGAGTCCATCAGGGCCGAGCCCATGGACGTCGGGCCGCTGGGTCTCGGCCCGCTGGACCATGATCTGCTGGGCCACGGGCCCTTCGGTGACCTCGGGCCGTTCGCCGAGGACCAGTCCTTCGACCCGGACCCCTCGTTCGACCACGGCACGTTCGACCAGGGCGCGTTCGATCGCGACTCGTTCGAGCAGGCGACGTTCGACCACGGCACGTTCGACTCCAGCGCCTTCGAACCGGGCTCGTTCGACGGGCGGACGTTCCAACAGCGTCCGTTCGAGCGTGGCGCCTTCGACCAGGAGCTGTTCGGCGACCCGTTCGACGAGGCCGCCCGGGCCCTCGGCGCGGCGGACGGGCCCGAGGACGGACCGACACGCTACGAGAATCCGCCGCGTCACGAGGATCCGACCGATCGTCGCGACGGCCACCCGCTCGGCCATTCCGCCAACCATCCGGCCGGCCGCCGACTGCCCGACCCCGCCGCCGGCCAGGGTTCGGCCGCGGGCCAGGGTTCGGCCACCGGTCAAAGCCCCGCCGCCGGTCTGGGCTCGGCCGCGAGCCAGCATCCGACGTCCGAGAAGAACCCGCGGTCGAGCCACCGGGGGCCGTCCGGTCAGGGCGCGGGCTCCAACCAGGAAACCGGCCCGGACCGTGGAACCGGCCCGGACCGTGGAACCGGCCCGGACCGTGGCCTGGCCGGTGACCCGGAGCGGCGCTGGAACGTTCCGCTGCCGCGTCGTCCGATGCCCGGCGAACCCACACCCGGACGGCAGACTCCGTGGGGAGCGGTGGAGGAGCGTCCGCCGACATACCCGCGCGGTGCGCTGCCACCCGGCGCGGAATGGCGGGCGGCCGTCGTCCTGCACCGGGACGAGGAGGCCGACCTGCACCCGGATGACATCGGACGGACCAGGTCCGCGCACCACCACGACGGCTGCGGCTGCATGTTCGCGGAGATGCGCCGCATCGAGGATGCCTGCCGGGATCGCGAACGGTGGCTGACCACGTTGCTCGCGGAGCTCACCACCGCCGTGCTGATCGCCGACCGGGACTGCGCCGTCGTCGCCGTCAACCAGCTGTACTGCGACCTGTTCGACCTGGCCGAGTCGCCCGTCGACCTGGTCGGCACCGACTGCCGCCGGCATCTGCGGCCGCGGGCCGGACTCGTCGACGACCCCTCCGGTTTCGCCGCCCGCCTCGACACGTTGCTACGCCGACGTCGGACCCTGCGCCGCGAGCCGGTGATGTTCGCCGACGGACGCTTCTTCGAGCGCAGCCACATCACCCTGGCCGCGGGTGACGGCTACCGCGGCCATCTGTGGCTCTACAGCGACGTGACCGATCGCCGCATCCTCGAGGCGGAGATCGAAGGCCTCATCTCCGGGCTGTGACGCCCCCATGCCGGCGGACGGCACACTACGGCGGTCTCAGACGCCGCCGTAGTGGCGGACCTGGAGGTCCTGGGCCTGGCCGACCCAGTCGTCGGAGATGATCCGGTCGCCGAAACCGTCCAGCATGCGGGCCAGCCGCTCGACGTCGGTGTCGCCCATCTCGGCGAGCTGCCCGAAGGTCGTGATGCCCAGTGTCCGCAGCCGGGACTCGATCACCGGGCCGACCCCGACGATCTCCTTGAGGTTGTCCCCACCGACAGCGGACGGGTCAAGCAGCCCGTTCCACCGCGGGGAGGGCTCCATCACCACCTGGCCGCCGGCGGTCTGCTCGCCGGTGGCTCCGCGCCGGACCCCGGGCGAGGTCGCGAGCCCCGCCGGGCCACGTAGCGGCGCCCCGGCCACCGCTGACGGCCGTTCCTTGGTCACCGCCCCCATCGGACGAACCCGCGCCACCGGAACCTCGACCGCCGCCTCGACGTCCACCACCTCGACGTCCACCACCTCGACGTCCACCACCTCGGCATCCGCCGTGGCATCGACGTCCGCCTCCGGATCGGCATCCGCCACCACTTCGGCATCCGCCACCACTTCGGCATCCGCCGTGGTTTCGACGTCCGTCAGCGGATCGACCGTGGCCGCCTGCGGCGGAACCGCCCGCGGCGCCACGTCCGCCGCTGTCTCGACGCCGGTCGGCGGTTCGAGACCCACCGCCGTCTCCGAGCGGGTGATGCGGCTCAGCAGCCGCTGCCGCTCGACCGCCCATTCGGCCTGATGCCGGTCAAGCCGGGTGCTCAGGGTGGCCACCTGGCGCTGGGCGTCCTCCGCCTCGGTGCGGGCCATCGCCAGCCGGGAGGAGAACTTCGCGGCCCGCCCTTCGGCCTCGTCCAACTGCTGACGAAGGTGTTCGGCCGCCTGAACGAGCTCGGCGACGGTCGGCCCGCTCGGCGGTGCGACCCGCTCCGGCGCCCCGTCGAGGACGTCATCGGCCCCGTCGGACGCGACCCCGGCCTCGGTCACGGCCCCAGCCGCGATCGCGACCCCGGGCTCGATCGCGGCGTCGTCCTCGATCTCGACCGAGGACGGTCCGGCCTCGGACACCGGACGGGTGACCGCTTCCACCCGGGCCCGCAGCGCGGCGTCGATCTCCTCGACCCGGGCGCTCGCCGTGACGGCGTGCCGCTCGGCGGCGGAGGTCCGCTGCTCGGCCTCGGCTGCCCGCTGCTCGGCCACCGCCAGTCGGGCCGTGAGATCGGCTCGCTCCAACGCGGCGTCGTCGCGCTGCCGGCGCAGCAGATCGACGAGTTCGGCCACCGGCTCCACCGCCCGCACCATGTGCAGCGGCATTGTGATCGGCCCGGTGGTGGCCAGCTCGGCACCCACCGCCGGCCTGCCAGCGCCCCACTCGCCCCCGGCCGGCTCGCCCTCAGCCGGCTCATCCTCAGCCACACCGGGCTCGGCCGCACCGGACCCGCCCACATCGGACACGGCCACGAGTCGCTCGCTCACGGCGGGTTCGAGCGCGACCGGGCCGTCATGGACTGGCCCGCTTCCCACCGGTGCGCCCGCCACCGGTTCAGCCAGCACCGGTTCAGCCGGGACGGGCTCGGCCAGGGCGGGTGCAGCCGCCAGAACGGGTTCGGTCGGGACGGGCTCGGCTGGCGTGGCGGTGGTCGTGGACGTCCCGGCCGGCTCGTTCGCGGATCCGGCGACCGGGCGGCCGATCGCGACCACCGGCTCGTCCCGGGAGGTGCTGGAGACCAGCCCGGGCCGGGTGGTGTCGGTCGCGTCCGTGGTGGCGGTGGTGCCCGGCCGCTGGGCCGCGCGTTCGGTCCGGATCTGCCGGCGCAACGGGGCGATCAGGAACACCCACGCCAGCGCCGCGCCGATGACCATCGCCACCAGCACGTACGCCAGGATCTGCCCGGCGAGGTACAGCATGGGCTGTCAGCCTCCCTACCGCGGTGGGTCGTTCGAGATCCACACCCGTGCGACGGGAGCCGGCATCTCGCGACGAGGAATGTCAACAGGAACAAGGGGGTCTCACCGCCACCACCGCCCGGATCAGGATCCGAGCGGACGGGAGCGGCGCTATCCCCATTATTCGCAACAGCCGACGTGGACCGCGCCCCGGGGAGCCCCAACCGTTGTCACCCGCACCGGTAGGCGCACGAGGATTCCGATCCGTGCCGGACCGCCCGGTATGTGTGCTGACCCGGCGCGCGACGCGTGCGCATCCGGATGCCGGCCGCCATCCCGGGCGCGCGGCGATCAGGCCGGGTGGCCGATCCGCGACGCGCGGTGCTCAGAGCAGGTCGGGGAGTTCCTGGGGGGCGAACCAGAGCAGTTCGAAGCCCTCGGCGCTGTCCACGGTGAAGGCCGCGTCCGTACCACCGAGGTCGGCCTCGAGGATCTGGTCGGCGGCATCGCGGACCGCGGCGAGCACCTCCTCGTCGCCACCGTCGTCCACGTGGATGGCCTCGATCGCCGACCACGGCACCGGGAAGTCGAGTTCGACGGCGCCGCGGTCCAGATCGTCACGCACCCGGACCTGGCCGTCGGCGAGTTCGGCGACGAACACCAGCCGCCGGCGGGGGGCCTGCGGATCGGCGTCGAGCAGGCGCAGGCTGGCCCGGGCCGCGTCATGCAGGACGGCGTACTCCAGCTCCTCCTCCGACTTCGACTGGGCGTACCACTCACGCAGGGCGGGGGTCACCGCGTAGCCGGTGCCGGCGGGGACCTCCCCGGACTCCCACACCGGGCGGGCGGCGGCGAGGGTCGAAGGCAGGTAGACGCGCACGGCACCAGTCTGCCAACCGGCCACCACCAGATGACGCGGCGGGTCGCCGGACGGCTCCGGTTCGGCTGTCATGGCCAGGCCCGCTCAGCCGGCGAGCCCGAGGCCCACCGGCGGATCGTCGCGTCGTTCGGGCTGGGCCAGCCCGTCG
>NZ_CADCWS010000224.1 GCF_902806475.1 Candidatus Frankia nodulisporulans | reverse complement strand
CATGCCTCGGCCCTCTCCTCATGACGGCGGATGACGGCCGGACCGGGATTGTTCGAGTTCCGCGGCCGGTAGGTCAGCTGTGCGTTCCCATCGCGGTTCTGCTTGGCTTTTCTGCTCCATTCATCGGACAGTCGCCGCAGGTCACTGGCAGTGTTCTCGCTCTCCGGGCCGTCCGCCAGCTGTGCACGCAGCAGCAGCTCGGCCATGAGTTCCCTCATCGCCGGATCGTCCGGGTCGAACGAGCCAGCGTCGATCTCCCCGCCCCATCTTCTGGCGTGGCGAGCGAGAATGACCAGGTCCGCGTGCAGGGCACGCTGCCGGGCCGGAAGCGAGAACGGTGTCACGGAGGTCGGCTCGACCGAGCGGTAGAGCGACGCGTGATCGGCAGTGAACGTCTCGTAGTGCGATCGGTCGCGTGGCTTCGATGGTGAGTACAGGGTGACGACCAGCCCGGGGTGTCTGCGTCCGACCCGGCTGCTCGCCTGGATGTACTCGGCCGTCGTCTTGGGCTGACCAACGACGACCATGAGCCCGAGGCGGCCGACATCGACGCCGACCGAGAGCATGTTGGTGCTGGCAGCCAGGGTGACCGTGTCAGGCCGGTCGTGTGGCACCGCAAGCCGTTCCAGCAGCTTGTGGATCTCCCTGGCCGGGACGTTGCTGGTCAGCTCGACGATGTTGTCGTCGGTCACCGCCCGCAGTCGACGTTCGTCCGTCGCAATAATCTTGGTACGGGCGGGAATGTCGTCGTTTGCCAGGGTGATGGTCTTACCGAGTTCGCGCAGGCTGTTGTGGTAAAGGACGAGAGTGCGGTAGGCGTCCTGACCGTCGGCGGAGAGCTCGATGTCGACCGGAGCCTGTAGCAGCGCCGCGGCCAGATGGACCAGAGCAGTCAGCGGAGTATGGCCCTGCGGCATGATTCCGGCGTACAGACGGCCCGGCGCCTGGTGATCCGTCCGGACGAAGTACGAGTCCTCGGCCTCGAGGCCGGCCGGCGGGAACAGAGCCACCGACCGGCCGAAGACACCCTTGGTCTGCTCCTGCGCGCGGCGGATGGTCGCGGTCGAGGCCACGAACTTCGGCCGCGACCCGTTGTGCTTCAGCAGCACGTCGAAGGCGGCTTCGTAGATGCCGACAACGGTGCCGAGCGGGCCGGAGATGAGGTGGAACTCGTCCTGGATGACCAGGGACGGCGCGGCGTGGCGATCCGAGCCGAAGAAGACACCGGCCCGCTCGTCCCAGGCCAGACGGGTGAACTTGTCAACGGTGCCGACCAGAAACGTCGGGGGGTGCTCGTAGAGATCCTCGTCGACAGAGGATATCGGCAGCCGGTCGTGGAAGGGGCAGCCAGGGTTCAGGCAGTGGACGAGGAAGGTGTCGTTGGTGACCCTGATTCCCCACCGGTCGATCGTGGAGTTCTCACCCGGCACGATCCGCGTGCCGCACCACGGGCAGCTTCCGATCTGGAAGCTCTCGTCGACATGCTCGGAGTTCCTGAGTCGTTCCAGCAGCTTGCGGGCGGACTGATAGTCGTTGGGGCTGTTGCCGCCGCCGACCCACAGCCCGATCGAGATGGGCTGTTCACCCAGCTCTGCCGGATTCTCACGTCGGAGCAGCTCGCAGGCACAGACAAGGGTGGCCGCGCGCTGGAACTGCTGCGCAGTAAGCAACCGCAGGGTGTAGCGGGTGATCACCGTGGTGCCGGCCGCCCGGTCACCGCCGCGCAGTCGGCGCAGCATGATGACGAAGGCGGTCAGCCCGAGATACGCCTCGGTCTTACCGCCTCCGGTCGGGAACCAGATCAGATCGACGATGTCCCGGTCGGGGCTCTCGTCGATCGCGGCCCCGTGCAGGGTGAGCAGGAGAAATCCCAGCTGGAACGGACGCCACCGGTAGGTGTCCGCTGGGTAGTCGGGTCGGACGTCGGGAAGCGCGGTGAGCTCGTGAGGTTCGCCGGCAAGGGCAGGGCCGCCATGCACCATCTGGTGGTGCATGGCACGGTTGGCCAGCGCGAACGCCCGCCGGACCGTGTGGTCGGACTCCAGTAGACGTACTCCCGACCGCATGCGTTCGCGGGTCTGGTCCACATCGGCAAGTACCTTGCCTGCCGTCGCACGCAGGTGATCTGGCACATCCTCGTCGAGGCGGTCGCGCAGCGAACCGGCCCACTCGCCGTAGCCGTCGACGAACGCGTCGAGCGCGGGAACCAGCTCGGACGCCGCCGCGGTGTCGAACCGGGCGAGCCTGGCAAGGTCCAGAATCTGCTCGTGCCCTGGGACTGCGAACGAGATCCCCGGCACGATCTGGGTCGGCACGGACGAGGAGCGGACCCACTGCGGTGTCTGTCTGCCGTCGCCCGACCAGGCTGCCGCAACACCGTGACCGATGGCGTAGGTCGGCACCGACCGGTAGAGGAGCTCGAGTTCCTTGGCTTCGCAGTCGCTGTACAGATGGGTTGCCCGTGGATAGGGCCGGATCTCGCCGCGCTCCGGACGGGCCTGCAGCCCCACCTGCAGCAGGCAACCTGCGGCCTCGTCAGCCCGGGACTGCGCTCGGAGACGGTTGACCAGCGAGACGGTCACGATGGCCCCGCCGTCATCACGGGGCCGCCAGACCACATCGATGCTGGCGTTGCCGTCGAGTACCGGGAAATGGCCGGTGCGACGTCGGTTGGCCGGGCCGGTTGGAGCGAGTCGGACCGCGCTGTCGCCAGCGAGCCGGACAGGGTGTCGTACCCATTGCCTCGGGCTGCCGTCACCTGCGACATACCGCGCGAGCATTGAGCTCGACAACGATCGGAGACCATGAATCGATCATGAAGCTGAGGCCGATCGAGCTGGGCTTGTTCTGACCCGCGAGGACCATCGGGTCCTCGTCGATCTCATCCCCGAACTGCCCGCCCTGCTCGTCCTGGACGTCGCTGTCGCCGGAATCGGTGGGCGGCCCCGACTCGCCGTCGTTTGTCGGCGTGTCGGACTGCGGGTAGAGAATCCCGCAGAGGTAGCGGCCGGCCGGTTCCTCCAGCAGCACCTCGTTCTCACCGTTCACCGGGCCGACGAGCTGTCGACCAAGGTACTCGACGATCTTCTTCCGATCGTCCGCGCTGGAACTCACCGATGCCCCCTGCATCTCGTCTGCCAGTCGGTCTGGCCCGGCGATCCCGGCCCCGCCTGTCCGACTGCGTTGCGAGCACGACGACAGCCGTCGATCGGCGGGTCATGTCCCGTTGTTGGCGGAGCACCGGGCGGCGAGGGTGCGCCCGCCATGTGCTCCGGGTCGTGCGCTGGCGTCGCCCACCGTGTCCATGACCCCGCTGGAGCGTCATTCTGCATTGCGAGACTACTATGTGCTGTGCCGGTATGCGCCGGTCTCTCTGTCGGCCGCGAAATTGGCACCTAGTCGCCACGTGATCGCTGAATGCTGTCGGGTGCGTCCAGCGTTCGCCAGTCGTAATCGATCAAATGCTCGGGGTGTGCATGGCTTCGCTCGGCTTCGCGCAGCACTTCTTCCGCCGCCTTCCGGATCTTCCGAAGGAGGTCCAGAAGCGGATTCCCGAACTGCTCGGCCGGTTTCAGGAGAGCACGGTCGCCGGTCTGCATCTCGAGAAGCCACAGGCCATCGCGGACGACCGTGGGCGGACGATCCGGGTCACGAGGTTCTGGCGTGGGGTTGTCATGGCACCCACCGAAGGTGATCACTACATTCTGTTCGACGTCCTCGAACACGACAAGGCCTACGCCTGGCTCGAACGGCACACCTTCTCCGTCAACTCCGCGACCCGGGAGGTGGAGATCGTCGACCTCTCCGCGATGCGCGCAGCTGCCGTCGCGCTGCCGACCGACAGCTCGCCTGCGCCACCCGGCCTGTTCGACGCCTGTGACGACTCGGTTCTGTTGGCCCTGGGCATCGAGCCCACGAATCTTCCGTTGGTGCGTCGGATCCGGTCGGATGCGGACCTGGACCTGCTCGCCGGGGCGGTTCCCGGTAGCCAGCAGCAGGTACTCGAGATGCTGGGCGCCGGCTACTCCGTCCGGGAGGTGCGAGCCGAACTCGGAATCACCGGCGACACGGCGGCTCGGGATGCTGCCGGCGAGCCGACGGGGCAGAGCGGGTTCCTGGGCTCGCCGACTGTCTTCGTGCCGAAGGGCATCAGCGAGCTGCAGGAAGCACTCGACCACCCGATGGAGCTGTGGCGGATCTTCCTGCACCCGTCCCAGCGCACCATTGCCTATCGGCGTCGGTTCGCGGGCCCGGCGCGGGTCACTGGTGGAGCGGGGACGGGGAAGACCGTCGTCGCTCTGCACCGCGCGCACCATCTTGCCCGGCACCTGCCCGCCGCAACGAAGCGACCGGTGCTGGTGGCAACCTTTGTCCGCACGCTTGCGGACGGCCTGCGGGCGAATCTGGCCTCACTGGATGCGGTGACCTCGATCGACACCAGCTCGTCGATCGAGGTCACCACGGTGGATGCGCTCGCCCATCGCATCGTTACCCAGGCCGAGGGCACCCCTGCGAACGTGCTTGTCGACGAGGACGCGCTGATCGGGAGATGGGTCGCTGCGGCGGCAGCGACCAGCTTGTCGTGCTCCCCGGCGGTGCTTCGCCAGGAGTGGGAGAACGTGATCCTGGCCAGGGGTGTGCGGACCGTCGAGGACTATCTGGCGGTCTCCCGAGCGGGCCGGGCACAGGCGCTGCCCAGATCGCAGCGTGTCCAGGTCTGGGCGACTGTCGAGTACTTCCTTGACCGGATGCGTGAGTCCGGCGTGCGGACCTTCTACCAGCTCGCCGACGATGCGGCGCGCCATGCTCGGGCGATGCCGGCCAGCGAGCTGTTCCCACACGTGGTCGTGGACGAGGCGCAGGACCTGCACCCCACCCAGTGGCGCCTGTTGCGGGCAGTGGTACCCGACGGTCCCGACGACCTGTTCGTCGTGGGCGACGCCCACCAGCGGATCTACGACCACCGGGTCGCCCTCAGCGCCATGGGCATCAACGTGCGTGGGCGGTCCTCCCGGTTGCGGCTCAACTACCGGACCAGCGAGGAGATCCTCACCTTCGCCATCTCCCTGCTTCGAGGCCAGACGGTGGACGATCTCGACTCCGGCGTCGATGATCTGGCCGGCTACCGCTCGGCGTTCCGCGGCACGCAGCCGCCGACGATGCAGGGCTACGCGACACCGTCGGCCGAGCTCGGCGGGCTGGTATCCACCATCCGCGGGTGGCTTGACGGTGGAATCGAACCGTCCGCTGTCGGCGTCGCCGCCCGGACGCGACGTACGGCGGATCTGGCAGCCGAGGCACTCGGCAACGCCGGTATCGCGGCCAGCCCGCTCGATCGACGACGACGCGGCGGAGTCGAGATCGGCACCATGCACCGTATGAAGGGACTCGAGTACCGGGCGATGGCCGTCGTGGACGTGTCGGCCCGCTCGCTGCCCCGGCCCAGCGCTGTCACCGCGCAGACGGACGACCCGGCAGCGCATGCCCAGGACACTCTGCGCGAACTCTGCCTGCTGTACGTGGCCTGCACCCGCGCCCGGGACCTGCTCGCCATCTCCTGGTCGGGTCGTCCCAGCCCGTTCCTGGCATCGCTGCCGGCCTGACCGACTGACACCGGCTGGCAGGGCGCGGGTGGGAGGGGCAGGTCATCGGTCCCAGCCGCAGGGCCGGGTGGGTGGCGAGTTCGGGGGGTGTTGGCGGGGAGTTTGTGTATGGATCCCTCGAAGTTGTCTGGCTCTTCATGACCATCGGCCTGGTGGCTCTGGGCCTGGTGGTGGGGTCCGAGCGGGCCAGAGGCCGCGGACTGGTACGGGATGTGTTGATCTCGTCGCGGACGGGTGACCATGGGCTGGACCAGGCGCTACCTGGGTCACAGGACGAACTGCCCAGGATCACGGTGTGATCTGTCGCGAGGGTGACCACCAAACTGCCCCCCAAGTGAGGGTTCATCCGGCCAAAATGGGTACGTGCAACGCATGGTTCGACGTCGTCGTCCTCAGTCCGCCCGCCACCGAGTGCGCCGTCGCGCGGCGCGCCGGATCGTGCTGCCTACGGCCACCTTCGTCACCGCGGGGATCGTCACTGTCGGCACGGCCTTCGCCTGTACCGGCTCCACCACCGGTGCGGCTGCCCGTCCGTCCGGGCTGGTCAAGTCCGGTGCGATCGTCGCGAGCTCCGTGCGCGCGGCGGACACGCTCGCGCCGTCGTCGACGGACGCGTCCGCTATCGCCCAGGCGGTGAAGAGCAGCGAGTACACCTCGGCCGTCCCCGCGGCTGACTACGAGGTGACCGGCACGCTCCTCGCCGCCAGCGATCCGACGTGGGCCTACACCGAACTACATCCGACCGTCCAAGACTACGACCGCGCGGAGGGTGTCCTGCACCGCACCTCCGGTGGCTGGCAGCTCGTCCAGCTCGGAACCTACGAGCTTGGCTGTGGTGTCGCGCCGACGGCCGTCCTCGACGACTTCGGCCTCGCATGCCCGCCCCCGGGCGCGGAGGACGGTAGCGCGACGGAGGGCGCCGCCGCCGCGTAGCCTCCCCGAGCATCGAGCACCTGATCGCGGATGGTCGACGCCGAGGCACGCACAGATACATACAGACACGCACAGACACCGATGCCCCGCCGCGCTTCCTGTGCCGCGGGGCGTCAACGCGTGTGGTCCAGGCATGCGAGATACTTGCGCTGTCAAGTGTCGCCGCCGCCCCTGGCGGTACTACCGGGGCGA
>NZ_CADCWS010000223.1 GCF_902806475.1 Candidatus Frankia nodulisporulans | reverse complement strand
GGTATCGGAATGGTTCGATCGGCGGCCGCCCTGCGCGGCCAGTTACTCGACGCCGCGTTGCGGCTGTTCCAGCAGCGTGGGTTCCGGGGTACCTCGCTGCAGGACATCGCCCGCGAGGTCGGCTGCTCCAAGGCCTCCCTGCTGTATCACTTCACCAGCAAGGAAACGATCCTGGTCGAGGTGCTGACGCCGTGCACGAGCGCGCTCGACGCGCTGGCCGACTCGTTGCGCCAGGTACCGACGTCCGAGATGGCCCGCCGGGCGGTCGAGGGATTCGTCGACCTGGTGATCCAGTACCGCCAGGAGATCTCCCTGATGCTGGCGGAGGCGTCCGAGACCAGCGCGGCCTCGGCTGACGCCCCCACCCTCACCAATGACCAGCGCGCCGAGCGACTGGTGCTGGCGCTCAGCGGCGCCAGCCGCGACCCGCAGGCCCGACTGCGGTCCTGGATGGCCATCGGCGCCGTCGTCGTGGCCGCCACGTCACCGGGCAGCGAGGGATCCCCCGCCTGGCTTCGCCGCGAGCTGGTCGACGGCACGCTGCGCATCCTCCATCCGCCCCGGACCATCCCCCTGGGGCCCGCGGACGCCTCGGTACCCGCCAGGACACCCTGACGCCGGGCACCACGCGTCCGCATGGACAGCGAACCACCGCCAGCCGCCATCCCCGCGGCCACACTCGCCACCATGCCCATGCCCACGGCCACGGCCATGCCCACGGCCACGGCCACGGCAGGTCAGGGGCAGGCCAGGGGTGGGGTCACCCCCTGACCGGTGTGACACCAGTCGCCTTCCTGTCCGATCGGTCAAAACTGTCCGATCGGACAGTTAAGGTCTCCTCATGGCCCGATCGGGTGCCGTGCTCCACGGCCAGCTTCTCGACGCCGCGCTTGGACTCTTCGGTCAGCGGGGCTTTCGGGGTACGTCGCTGCAGGACATCGCCAAGGAGGCGGGATGCTCCAAGGCCTCGTTGCTGTACCACTTCCACAGCAAGGAAGCGATCTTCGTCGAGCTGTTGACGCCCTGCAAGGACGCGCTCGACGATCTGAACGACCTGTTGCAGGACGTGCCGACGTCCGACGTGGCGCACCGTGCGGTCGAGGGCTTCGTCGACGTGATGATCCGTTACCGGCAGCAGATCACGATGGTGCTCCAACAGGCGGCTGAGGCCGCCACGGCCCAGGCCGACAAGGAAAGCGCCATCAGCGAGCAGCGCACGGACCTGTTGGTGCACGCGCTCAGTGGACGCGACCCTGACCCGTCCGCCCGACTGCGGTCCTGGATGGCGATCGGGGCGATCGCCCTGGCCGCCACATCGCCGGGCACCGAGACGTTCACCGAGCTCGCCCGCCAGGAACTGATCGCCGGCGCGATGCGCGTCCTACGCCCGACCTGACACCGCCCTCGACCGGCCTGCGCGCACCCGCGGCGGGTACGGCGATGTTCTCCGGTCGAGGCGATCAGCCTGTGGTCGGCGCATCCGTACAGGCGCTACTCCTGGTAGCTCCCGGACGCATCCGTTCATCCCCTGTTGGTCCGTCGTGTTCGACACATCCGACTTTGTTGCCATCGGGACCGTCCGCATCCATAATTATTACTCTAGGTGATGCGATGAACACCCATGGCCATTAAGTTGATCTTTGCCTGACCGACCGACAACCAACCACGACGCCGTGGCTCGCGCCGCGGCCCGACAACGAACGGCGGCCCTGGTGCCGGCGGTCAACGACCAGCTCCGATCGAGCTGGGATTGGGAGTGGGCATGGGAGCGTTCCTGCACCGACTAGGCCGTTTCGCGGTCGAACGACGAAGATTGGTCATCAGTTTCTGGGTGGTGGTCCTGGCCGGCATCGCCGTCTGCGCCGCGGCCTTCTCCGGCCCGACGAGCAGCGCCTTCAAGATCCCGGGCACGGAGTCGCAGCAGGCCATCGACCTGCTGGACGCGAAGTTCCCCGGCACCGGCGGCGCCACCGCCCGGATGGTGATCGCCGCGCCCGACGGGCACAAGGTGACCGACGCCGGATACCAGGCGGCGGCCGAGAAGGCACTCACCGAGGTGGCCAAGGCGCCTGAGGTCGTCGGTGCCACCACCTGGGACAAGGCGACCGTCAGCGACAACGGACGGGTCGCGTTCAGCGACATCCGCTACTCCGTCGTCGCCGACAACGTCAGCGACGAGTCGAAGGACGCCGTCCAGAAGATCGCCGACGAGCTCCGCGCCGTCGGGCTCCAGGTCGACTTCTCCGGTGGGGTCTTCGTCACCGATGGTGGCGCGGGCAGCACCGAGATCTACGGCATCATCATCGCGTTCGTCGTGCTGGCGATCACCTTCGGTGGTCTGGTCGCCGCGGGTATGCCGATGGTGATCGCGCTGATCGGGGTCGCGATCGGGCTGCTCGGCATCCAGGCGCTCTCCGGCATCGTCTCGCTGAGCGACACCGCGCCCGTCCTGGCGCTGATGCTGGGCCTGGCCGTCGGCATCGACTACGCGTTGTTCATCCTGACCCGGCACCGGCAGAACCTCGCCGAGGGTATGGAGATCAACGAATCGATCGCCCTGGCCACCGCCACCGCCGGTGGCGCGGTGACCTTCGCCGGGCTCACCGTGGTGATCGCCCTGTCCGGTCTGGCCGTGGTCGGCATTCCGTTCCTGACCATCATGGGTCTGGCGGCCGCGGGAACCGTCGCCGTCGTCGTGCTGATCGCGCTCACCCTGGTCCCGGCGCTGCTCGCCGTGCTCGGACCGCGGGTGAACGCCGGACGCATCAAGCCGCTGACCCGTCGGACGGCCAGGGCCGCCGCGGCGAACCGGCAGCCGTTCGGTCGCCGCTGGGCCGGCATCGTCACCGCCAAGCCGTGGCTGACCGTGGTCGCCTGCCTGGTGGTCGCCGGGGTGCTCGCGATCCCGCTCACCGGGATGAAGCTCGGCCTGCCCGATGACTCGAGCCAGCCCACCTCCACCACCGAGCGACGCGCCTACGACCTGCTCACCAACGGCTTCGGGGCCGGCTTCAACGGCCCGCTCACACTGGTGATCTCGACCCCTGGCAGCACCGGGGCCAAGGCCGCCGCCGCTACCGGGGCCGCGGCTCTGAAGGACGCCGACGACGTCGCCGCCGTCAGCGAGCCGACCGCGAACCAGGCCGGCGACGTCGCGATCATCGCCGTCACCCCCAAGTCGGGACCGTCGTCGCAGGAGACGAAGGACCTGGTCAAGACGATCCGAACGGCCGCGGACCGGGTCGAGAAGGAGCGGGGTGGCCGTGCCTACGTCACCGGCAACACCGCGTCCAACATCGACGTGTCGGACAAGCTGTCCAGCTCGCTGCCCCTGTTCCTGCTACTGATCGTCGGCCTGGCGCTGGTGCTGCTCACCCTCGTGTTCCGGTCGCTGCTCGTGCCGGTGAAGGCGGTAGTCGGCTTCCTGCTCTCGATCGGCGCGTCGCTGGGCATCACCGTCTACGTCTTCCAGCAGGGCCACTTCGGCAGCCTGTTCGGGGTCGAGTCGCCCGGGCCGATCGTCAGCTTCCTGCCGGTGCTGTTGATCGGCATCCTGTTCGGCCTGGCGATGGACTACGAGATGTTCCTGGTCTCCCGGGTCCGTGAGCACTACGTGCACCACCGTGACCCGTCGAATGCCATCACCGAGGGCATGGCGTCCACCGCCCGGGTCATCACCGCCGCGGCTCTGATCATGATGGCCGTGTTCGGCAGCTTCATCTTCGGTGACGACGCGGTCATCAAGTCCGTCGGCCTGGCCCTGGCTGTCGGTGTCGCGGTGGACGCGTTCGTCGTCCGGATGACGCTGGTCCCGGCGATCCTCAAGCTCAGCGGGCATGTCGCCTGGGCGCTGCCGAAGTCGCTGGACCGCATCCTGCCCGACCTTGACCTTGAGGGCAGCCACCTCACCGCCGCCCACCAGCCGGGCGCGTCCGAGCCGGCCGGCGCACGGACCGGCGCACGGACCGGCGCCATCGTCGTGGACACCGGCGGTGCGGGCGAGCACGCCGATGGCCCACCCGTGCAGCCCGACGCCGACTGGTTCAACCAGCAGCCGGAGCAGACCGGGCCGCGCCGACGCTAGTCGGGCACCCGCAGTACCCGCAATGCTGGTAGCGATGCCCACGGACGGCCAGGTCAGAGGTTGACCCGGCCGTCCGTGGTCGTTTCGGCGAGGGCGGGTGCGAGCTGGTCGAAGGCCGCCTCGGCGCGGGCGAGCAGGTCCGGCCCGCCGCCGCCGGCGGCCCAGTCCAGCAGGAGAACGTCAAGGGTGGCGAGGGTCCAGCTGGCCATCAGCCGGGCCCGCAGCGGATCCGGTGGGGCGCCGAGGCGGCGGGCGACCTGCCCAGCCAGCTCGTCGATCCGTTCCTGCTGCACCTCGGCGAACCGGGCCCGCAACTCGGGCCGGGTCGCGATCATGTGCAGCACGGCCAGGGACTTCTCCCGGTTGTCCGCGCAGGCACGCAGCACGAGGAACGCCATGGCCCGCAGTGACCGGGCGGCCGGCTCGGCCGGCGGGCGGGCGTCCACGAGCGGGCCGAGGCCGGCGGACCGAAAGATCGCGCTGACCACGTCGTCCTTGGCCGGGAAGTAGCGGAAGAAGGTCCGCGGCGAGACGTCGGCGGCGGCGGCGATGTCCTCGACGGTCGTCGCCTCGTACCCCCGTTCGGCGAACAGCCGGCCGGCCGCGTGGACGAGCGTCTCCCTGGTCCGCGCCTTCTTGCGCTCCCGCAGTCCCAGGCCCACCACCGGGGCGGGGCCCGCCGGTACCGACACGTGTGCTGGTGAGGCCATGTGCGCTTGTCCGTCCCTGTCTGTGGACAGTCCACGCCGCGGGGCTGTGACCTCGGGCTCTCCCGACCTCATGGCCTGGCACCCGGCACCGCTGACGGTAGGCTCAAAATCTGTCACCTGACTGTTAACTGGCAATTGTATGCCACTTTTACCCCTTCTGTCCAGACCGCGACGGCGTGCCGTCGACGTGGAGGTCGCTGTGTCCGCAGCTCCCAGCACAGGCACCACCACGAGCACCGGGTCGGGATCGCCGCCGCGCCCACCGGAAGCGGGGGTGGCGGCGGCCGGGCGGTTCGAGAAGCTGCGGTCCAACCCGTGGCTGACGCTGATCAGCGTCGCGCTCGGGGTGGTCATGGTCGGGCTGGACGGCACGGTCGTCTCGATCGCGAACCCGTTCATCGCCCGTGACCTCGGCGCCAGCCTCGAAAGCCTGCAGTGGGTGACCAACTCGTATCTGCTGGCGCTGGCCGTCCTGCTCGTCGTCGGCGGCAAGCTCGGCGACCGGTTCGGCCGCAAGAAGGTCTTCCTCACCGGCATCATCGGCTTCGCGCTCACCTCACTGCTGGTCGGTCTGTCCGGCAGCATCGGCGAGGTCATTCTGTGGCGGGCGTTCCAGGGGGTGTTCGGCGCGCTGCTGATGCCGAACACGCTGGCGCTGCTGCGTTCGGTGTTCCCCGCCGAGAAGCTGAACTCCGCCATCGGGATCTGGGGAGCGAGCTCCGCCATCTCGATCGCGGCCGGCCCGATCATCGGCGGCCTGCTCATCGAGAACGTCTCCTGGGAGTCGGTGTTCTACATCAACGTCCCGGTCGGCGTGATCGCGCTGCTGGTCGGCGTCGCCGTCGTGCGCGAGAGCCGGGACGACCGGCCCGGGCAGCGTTTCGACCCGCTCGGCCTCGTCCTGCTCTCCGGCGGACTGTTCGCCCTGGTCTTCGGGGTGGTCAAGGCACAGACCTGGGGCTGGAGCAGCCCCTTGACGTTCGGGTTCCTCGGGGGCTCGGTCGCCCTGCTGGCGCTGTTCGTCCTCGCCGAGAGCCGGGTCGCCCAGCCCCTGCTACCACTGTCGCTGTTTCGCAACCGGACGGTGACGTTGGGCAGCGTCCTGGTACTGGTGAACTTCTTCGCGATGTTCGGTGTGCTGTTCTTCGTCACGCTGTACCTGCAGAACGTGCACGGATACTCGGCTGTCGGCGCCGGGGTGCGGCTGCTGCCGCTCACCACGGTGTTCATGGTCGGCAGTCCGATCGGTGCGAGTCTGACCACGCGGTACGGCCCGCGGGTCCCGATCGGGCTCGGTCTGCTGGTGACGTCCGCGGCGCTGTTCGGGTTGACGCAGCTGGACGCGAACTCGTCCTACCTGCGGCTGTGGCCGTCGCTGCTGGCGCTGGGCCTCGGGATCGCGTTCGTCGCCGTCGCCTCGGCCGAGGCGATCGTCGGCAACGCCCCGCTGGAACTGTCCGGGGTCGCCGGTGGCCTGCAGAGCACCGCGATGCAGCTCGGCGGCGCCATCGGGACGTCGGTGCTCGGCTCGATCCTGACCGCCCGGATCAGCGGTGTCCTCGTCGACAAGCTCGTCGGAGCCGGCACGCCCGAGCGGCTGGCGACCCGGCTCGCGGACTCGGCCGAGACCGTCAGCCAGGGTGTCGCCCTCACACCGCCGCCCGGCACGTCCGCCGGTGTCGGTGAGGCGCTGGCCGCCGGTTCGCATGCCGCGTTCATGTCCGGCCTGCACGTCGCACTGCTCGTCGGCGCGATCGTCACCCTGATCGGCGCGTGCGCCGCCCCGTTCATCCGCGCCAGCGGCCGTCCCACCGACAGCGGCGCCTTCGCCGCCGGCTGACCTCGCCGCCGGCTGGCTCATGTCACATCACGAGGGACGGGCCCGCCACCTCGCCGGGCCCGTCCTCGTTCCGTCTCCGCGCCCTTCTTTGCCGGGGGTCACCGCCCGCCGGTCCGGGCCATCTCCCGCG
>NZ_CADCWS010000222.1 GCF_902806475.1 Candidatus Frankia nodulisporulans | reverse complement strand
GCAAGATTTTCAGTGGTCTTCTAGGAGGGGTCGTGGGGGATTCGTACGGCGCGGGGTGGTCGTCGGGAGGCGAGTCGGGCGAGCACGCGGGCGACACAGGTCCGCTGGCCGCGTCCGAGGCGCCTCGCCCACTGCCCACGCGGACGTCCCGCCGCACCGGCCCGACCCGGACCAGGCGGCGGGCTCGGCGCTGGACCGTCCGACAGTGGGATAGGGGGCGGGGCGGCCAGTCCACTGGGCACACTGACCGCGAGCGATCTCGGGGCGATCTCGGCGTCCGGGCCGGGCCTGGGCGGGATGCCTGGTGGTGGGCTGAACGGGATGGCGTCCGGGGGCCTGGGGACGGTGCGGACCCGGCGACGGCGTCCGATGATCGTCGGCCTTGGTGGCACGACCCAGCCCAACTCGCTCACCCAGTGGCTGCTCGCCGGCGCGCTGGGCGCGATGGCGCAGGCCGGGGCGGAGACGCTGCTGTTCGGGTCCGGTGAACTCGATCTGCCGATGTACGCCCCCGAGCGACCCGAGCGCGGGCCGGGGGCACTGCGGCTGCTGGCCGCCGTCGAGCAGTGCGATGCGCTGGTCCTCGCGACGACCGCGCATCACGGCAGGGTCTCCGGTCTGGTCAGCAACGCCCTCGACTACCTCGACGATCTGCACGGCGCACCCCGCCCCTACCTCGACGGTCGGCCGGTCGGGCTGATCGTCACCGCCCCGAACGCCCATTCGGCGGGGACGGCGATGACCGCGTTGCGCTCGACCGTCCACTCCCTGCGCGGCTGGCCAACGCCCCAGGGCATCACCCTCGACACCTCGGCCTCCCCCACCATCGCCGACGCCGACGGCCGCCTCACCGACCAGACCACCGCGAACGCCCTGGAGACCCTCGTCGACCAGATCATGGGCTTCACCTACGCCTGGTCCCAGGTCATCTGAACCCGCCGCGGTCTGCCGCGGTCCTCGCTGCCCGCGGGGCCTGACGCGCCAGCGCCGGGGCCCGCGCCGGGTGCGCCGGTCGCACCGCGGAAGTTCACCCCCCTGATCGCGCGGGGATCGCGCCGGTCTACCGTGACGGAACCTCGGTGGCGCATCACCCGCTGCGTCATCCGGGGCTTCGCACCGTGGCCTCGGCGTGCCATCACATGGCGTGTACGTAGCCCACGGGTGCTACCCGCGACGCGACATCCGGTTCTCAACGCTCCTGTCGGAGTATCGAGGTAATCAGATGTGTAGTCCCCGCAGGGGGCATCCCGGGCGCGCGGTCGCTGCTCTCGGGCAGCGCGGCCATGACACGAACGAGGAGGCGGCAGGGTGCGAGGACGATCCGGGCTGGGCAGGCTGGCCGTGACGGCGGTGGCCGCCGTTCTCGCGGCCACGCTGGCCGCCTGCGGTGGCGGTTCCGGCTCGGACGGCTCGGCTAGCTCGAGTGGCTCGAGTGGCTCGACGTCCGGTTCGGGCGGAGCCAAGGGCTCGCCGGTCAAGCTGATGATCATCGCGCCGACGGGTACCGCCGGCACCAACTATCCCGACATGGTCGCCGCGACGAAGGCCGCCGTGCGTGGCGTCAACGCCCGCGGCGGCATCGGCGGGCACCCGGTCGTCCTCGAGCACTGCAACGAGCGCAACGACGCCGCCACCGCGAAGAAGTGCGCCGAGCGGGCGGCGGACGAACACGTGCTGGCCGTGGTCGGCGAGATCAGCGGGTCCGGCGGGATCATGCCCATCCTGGCCAAGGCCGGCATCCCGTCGATCGGCTCGGCCGGTGTCTCCGCGGACGGTTCCGAACTCAGCTCGCCGATCAGCTTCGTCATCAGCCCCCTGACCTTCTACCCGGCGGTCTGCCCGAGCCTGCTCGCCAAGGCCGGCGCCACGCACATCGGTCTGGTCGGGTACGACCTCAGCGCCAGCGACCGTCTGATCACGATGGCCGTCGGTGGCGGCAAGGCGGTGGGCCACCCGATCGACCCGAAGATCCGCATTCCGATCACCACCAGTGACTTCGCACCGGCGATCACCCAGCTGTCCCGCTCCGGCGCGGACGGTGCGGTCCTCGTCGTGTTCGACCAGGCCGCCTACGCCGTCATCGCGAAGTCCGGCCAGCAGGTCCGCACCTGCCACGCCGCCGGCACCCTCTCCCCGACCTTCCTGGCCACACTCGGCTCGGCCGCCGACCGTCTCGTCGTCGCCACCGCGTTCCCCGAACTCAGCCAGACCAGCCAGTACCCCGAGGTGGCCCGGATGGTCCGCGAGCTCGACGCCGAGCAGGCCACCGGTGACGCCGACGCGGCCCCGGCCCTGCGCTCGAGCACGTCCACCACGGGCGCCTGGCTGTCCGTGCAGATCGCCGAGAAGGTCGGCGACCAGGTTTCCGGCGACCTGACCGCGGCGAGCCTGCTCGCCCAGCTGAACAGGACGAGGAACCTCGACCTCGGCGGGATCATCCCCCCGCTGGACCTGACGACTCCCACCCCGATCCCCGGAGCCGAGCGCATCTTCAACTCGACCCTGCGCGGCGCCCGCTGGGACAGTGCCTCGAAGTCCTTCGTCTCCCTGGGGAACGAGACCTACAACGGCCTCGACATTTTGCGCCGCGCCGCCGGCTAGCCCCCCGCCCCGCCGCCGTCCTCGAACCGTCTCCCCCACCCTCACGGAGAGCACCGGGCGGCATCCCGCGCATCCCGCCCGCAGGTGGGTGGACGGTGACGTGGGGTGACGGTCAGGGTGTGTCGAGGGGGAGGTAGGCGCCGAGCAGCCGATCGCGGTCGGCCTTCGCCTCGGCGGCCGTCCCGGACCAGGCCACCGTGCCGTGGCGTAGCACGTGGACCCGATCGGCGATGGCCAGGGCGCTGCGCACGTGCTGTTCGACGAGGACGACGGCGAGCCCGGCGTCGGCCGCGGCGCGCACAGCCCCGAGCAGACGTTGGACGACCTGGGGGGCGAGACCGAGGGACAGTTCATCGGCGAGCAGGATCGTGGGCCGTCGCGCGAGGGCCCGGGCGAGGGCGACCATCTGCTGCTGCCCGCCGGAGAGCAGACCGGCCCGGCGGTCGAGGTGTTCGCCCAGTTCGGGGAAGATCCCCAGGGCCAGGTCGGGGTCGCACCGCCCGACCCGCAGGTTCTCCCGCACGGTCAGGCTCATCACGACCGAACGCTCCTCCGGCACCAGGCTCAGCCCCTGCCTGGCCCGTTCGTGCAGGGGCGCCCGGGACGGCTTCCCATCGATGTGGACGGCACCGCCCATCGGGACTAGGGCGCCGGCGAGGGCCAGCAGCGTCGTCGTCTTGCCCGCCCCGTTCGGGCCCAGCAGGGCTACGACCTCCCCCACCCGGACCTCCAGGTCAAGGTCCCGCACGACCGGCCCGGCCCCGTACCCCGCGGACAGCCCGCGGGCGGCCAGCATCACCGGCCGGCCGCTGATGTCAGCCCCGGCACCCCGGCCCCGGGACGCCTTCGCACCCGGGCCCGTGGCCGCGCGTGACAGCAGGCGGGCCATCAGACCTTCTCCGCCCGGGCCGGCCTTGGCGACGAGAGCATCGCCGAGGAGACCGCACCCGACGAGGACGACGGACGGTGACGGGTCGCCGGCTCGTCGGTACCCGGATCGCCGAGATAGGCGGTGCGCACGCGTGGGTCGGCGGCCACCCTGGCGGGTGGTCCCTCGGCGATCAGTTCGCCGGCGTCGAGCACCACGACCCGGTCGCAGACTCCCATGATCACATCCATGTCATGTTCGTTGAGCAGAATGCCGAGTCCCCAGTCGTCGGCGAGCCGGCGCAGCAGGGCTGCGACCTCGGCGCTTTCGGACTCGTCCAGTCCCGCGCACGGCTCGTCGAGCAGCAGCACCCCCGGCCCCGCGGCGACGGCGCGGGCGATCGCCAGCAGACGACGACGTCCGTAGGGCAGGTCGGAGACGGTACGCAGCAGATCGTCGCGCAGGCCGAAGGCGTCGATGGCGGCAAGCGCCGGCGCCGGCAGCGGACGTGACCGCGGCAGCACCAGATCGGTGAGATAGGCGGCGGCGTCGCGACGATCACTGGCCGCCTGGATGTTCTCCAGCACCGTGAGGTCGTCGAAGAGCTCGAGGTTCTGGAACGACCGGCTGATCCCGGCCCGGCGAGTACGGCCGAGGCGGTGCGTACAGCCGGGTCGGCGACCCGGCCGTACTCGCCGGGCCGGTGCCCTCGTCCGACCGGGGGGTGGGGCCGAGGGCGCGGTGCAGACGGGTGGCGTCGGCGCGGCTGCGGCGTTCGGCGGCGCGCGGGACGAAGCGGTCGTAGAGCGCGGCGGCCGCGCGGGCGTTCTCCGGCGCCATCCCACCGCCGGAGCGGGACAGGACGACGACGAGGATGATCCCGCCGATCAGCGGCACGTACCGGTCCGGATGGGTCAGTACATGTCGCAACGCGCCGCTGAGCAGGGCCGCGATGGCCGCACCGAGAACGGCGCCGAGCCAGAGCAGCGGGCGGCGGGCGCCTGGCCCGACCAGGCGGTGCCCCGCGCCCAGGCGGTACGCGGTGCGCGGATCGCGGTGCAGCGCTGCCATCCCGGCGAAACCCAGCAGGCCACCGACCGCGGCGAGCAGCACCCGAAGCAGCCATCCGAGCCGACTGATCCACCCCCCGATCGCCATCCCCGCACGGGCCAGCAGGGCCCCGGGGGCGAGCAGCGCCCCGGTGAACGCGCCGCTGACCCACCCCACCCCACCGACCACCGCGTAGGAGATCAGCAGGATCGACGGGAACGGCGAGAAGTTCCCATGGCCGTAGTCGATGTTGCCGTTCTCGCCGAACAGGTAGAACGCGTAGAGCACACCGCCGAATCCGGCGATCGCCGCCGAGAGCGCGAACGCGTACAGCTTGGCGCCGACCACGCTGATGCCCAGCGCCGCCGCGGCCCGCTCGTTGGTACGCACGGCGATGAGGCGGCGTCCGGCCCGGCCCCGGCGCAGGTTGGCCACCGCGAGCGCGACGAGCACGAACGCGACCACCGACAGGGTCGCGAAGCCCCGCGGATCGCCCAGCGGGTCCAGCCGCACCCCCAGGAAACGCTGGTGGCCCACCACCGTCCCCTCCGGACGGGCCAGGTCACCGAACAGCGAGCCAAGCCCACCGGCCCCGTCGGGGGGTGGCGAGTGGTAGCCCCGTTGGAACAGCAGCGCGTCGACCGCCGCACCGAGGCCCAGCGTGACCACGGCCAGCTGGAGCCCCCGGGTGCGCAGTGCCGGGAGCGCGAACAGCAGTCCGACCAGCGCGGTCCCGGCGACACCGACGGCCATCGCCGCCTCCAGCGGCCAGCCACGGGTCGCCACCAGCCGTCCGGCGATCAGCGCGGCGATACCGGAGAAGGCCAGCTGCCCGAGCGAAAGCTGCCCGGTGAACCCGACCAGCACCACCACCGACAGCAGGATGAGCGCCCACAGGGCGTTCGCGTCGAGCGCGTCCACCCAGTCGGTGGGCAGCACCCACCACACCGCGGCGAGCGTGGCCGCGAGCACGACGGCGAGGGCACGCGGATGAACCCGTCCGCTGCCGAGCACCGGATGACGTTCGACGACATGGCCCCGTTCGGGCAGGCCACGGCCACGCACCGCGAGGTAGAAGACGATGACGGCCAGCGGGATAGCCCGGTCGATGCCCCGCCAGAACGGGTGACGCGCCACCAGTTCGTACTGGGTCTCCACCTCGACCAGACCGAGGACGAGCCCGCCGACGAGCACCACCGGAAACGAGTGGAACCGTCCGATCAGGGCCACGGCGAGCGCCGGCACGATCAGCAGCAGCAGGTTCGCCGAGGACAGCGGGTTCTGCAGCGGCGCGAGCAGCACACCGGCGAGGCCCGCGAGGCCCGCGCCGACACCCCAGGCCGCGGCGGCCAGCGCGTCCACCGACCAGCCGAGGGTCTCCGCGGCCCGCGGGTTCTCGGTGGCGGCGGTCGCGGCGAGCCCCAGCGTGGTGAACCGGAACACCGCCCACAACGCCCCGACCAGCACCGCGACCGCGCCGAGCCGAACGAAGATGCTGACCTCGATGTCCGTGCCGGCCAGTTCCACGCTGCCGCGGGGCAGCACCGCCGGGGACGTTCGCACGGCGCCGGCGAACATCAGCGTCAACGACGACTCGAGGATGATCAGCAGCCCGAGGGTCGCCATCAGCCGCAGCAGTGCCGTGGCCTCCCGCAGCGGGCGCATCACCAGGATGTGGAAGGCGACACCGATCGCCGAGGTCGAGGCCACCGCCAGCACCGCCGCGGGCAGCAGGGGCAGCCCCCATGGCCCGTGCAGCCCATGCAGGACGTAGGCCGACCAGGCGACCAGCGCGCCCTGCGCCATGTTGAGCACACCGGCGCCACGGGCGATCACCACCACCCCGGCGGCGACCAGTGCGTAGAGCGCACCAGAACCAAGACTGAGCAGGGCGAAACCCATGACGTCGTCCACGACCGGTCCACATCTGCTCTGGACGCGTGCCTCCCGGCCGCGCCCTACCGTTATCCCCCGGCGGTTCCCCCCACCGCCGTATCCCGACCACGCCCGATCACACCAGGGCCTACCTGATCATGCCCGATCGCGCGTGGCCTGGTCGGGGCAGGTCGGCAGGAGCCCTGGATTCCCGATCACGGCAACGGACGTGACGGTATGACCCTCCGAACGGGCCAGACAAGCAAACCGCCCACAACGGCGACCACGGACGGGCCCGCCCGGGCGGGCCATCCCCCGGATGGCACTCGCATCAGTTCGTAGGGTGTCGTCGCCCGGACCGGGGATGGTGATGCCGCTGTTCACCCGGTA
>NZ_CADCWS010000221.1 GCF_902806475.1 Candidatus Frankia nodulisporulans | reverse complement strand
GGCTGGCACCGAGCACCCGGGGCATTCCGCCGACACGGTCGGCCTACCAGAGCGACCCGGGCGCCGAACCGGACGAACCAGCCAGCCCGGCCGGGTCAGCCAACCCGGCCCACCCGGAGGGCCCCGCCGACCCGGGTGCCGCCCACCAGAGCGACCAGGCGAACCAGCCGGGCGACGTGGGCGGGGCCGCCGCGGGCGTGCCGGCGGCGCCGACGGATCTGGTCGGGGTGGTGCAGGACGGCGCGGTGCTGCTGCGCTGGGAGCCCTCGGACACCCCGGGGTGTCCTACCGCGTGTCCCGGGTGCTCGCCGACGTGTCCGCGCCGGGGGGCCGACGCGAGCGCGGGCTGGGGATCACGGCCGCCACCGAGCTCTCGGACGCCGGGGTGCCGCGCGGGGTGGAGTACTGGCACGAGGTGGTCGCGGTGCTGGCGGGGGCGTCCGGGCGGCTGCGTTCGACGGCGGCGCGGACGCCGTCGCGGGTGCTGGCGCCGGCGGTGACGGTGCTGCGGGCGACCATGTCGGGGGATGCGGTGGAGCTGTCGTGGCGACCGATGCCCGATCATGACGAGGTGGTCATCGAGCGGACGTTCGCCGAGTCGTCGGCGTTGTCGGGCGCCAAGCGGCGTTTTCGGGGGGTCGGCGGGCACTTCGTGGACGCGGACGTCTCCCCGGGTGCGGTCTACCGCTACCGGGTGTGGGTCGTCGGGCCCGACGGGTCGGACGCGCTGGCCCCGGTGGATGCCAGTCAGGTCGTGATCCGCGCGGTCGCCCGGCCGCGGGCGGTGCTGGATCTGGAGGCCCGCGCCACCCTCGGCGGCGCGGTGCTGCGCTGGACGACCGTGCCGGGCACCGTCGTGCGGGTCTACGCCACCGAGAACCCCACCCAGGCCGGTCTGGCCGGGACGGGCCCGTTCGGCCCGGCGGACCGTGAGGTGAGCCTGCGTTCGCTGGAGGGCCGGGCCCGGCTGGTCGGGGAGAGCCGGCGTGGCCGGCTCGTCGACCGGCAGACCGGCCTTCCCGTCGTCTACACCCCGATCACCGTCGCCGAGGACCGGGCCGTGATCGGTACCGCTGTCAACCATGAGGGCACCCTGTGAGCAACCCGCCGGCCTACGGCTACGTCGACATCGACGCCGACACCGCTCGCCACGCCAGCCGGATCTACTGGGACGACACCGCGGCCGACTACCAGGCCGAACACGGCGAGTTCCTGGGCGACAGCGACTTCTGCTGGAGCCCGGAGGGGCTGCGTGAGTCCGAGCTGCGTCTGCTCGGCGATGTGGCCGGACGGACCGTGCTCGAGATCGGCTGCGGCGGCGCGCAGTGCGCCCGCTGGCTGCGGACCCAGGGGGCGCGGGTGGTCGGGATGGACCTGTCCGCCGGCCAGCTGGCCCAGGCCCGCGCGCTCGGGGCACGCACCGGCATCGAGGTGCCGCTGGTGCAGGGCGACGCGGTGGCGCTGCCGTTGGCCGACGAAAGTGTCGACCTGGCCTGCTCGGCGTTCGGGGCCGTCCCGTTCGTGGCCGATTCGGCCGCGTTGATGCGCGAGGTGGCCCGGGTGCTGCGTCCCGGTGGGCGCTGGGTGTTCTCCACGACCCACCCGTTCGTGTGGTGTCTGCCGGACGAACCGGATGAGGACACCGGCCTGCGGATCTACCACAGCTACTTCGACCGCCGGGCCTACACCGAGCACGACGAGGCCGGCCGGGCCGTCTACACCGAGACGCACCGGACCGTCGGTGATCGCGTCCGGGAAATCGTCGGGGCCGGACTCACCCTGGTTGACCTGCTGGAACCCGAGTGGCCGGCGGGTCTGACCGCGACCTGGGGGCAGTGGGGGCCGGAGCGTGGCGCCTATGTGCCCTCGACCTCGATATTCGTGACGAGGCGACCCGCGGCCCCAACAAAGGACCAGTACACCCCACTACGTGCACAACACCCCCGGGTGTCCTGAGCTGACCCGAACGGCCCCGTTATGGTAGGCCCCGCATTCGCCGTTGGGGGCAGACTGTGGACCACGCTCACTGCGCACCCGGAGATGCCACGCCCAGGCGCGGCAGTCCGGCCGTCCGCCCATGCCCGACTTCGGGTACCCGAATGTGTGTGGGTGTCGCGCTCGCACTGACGGTGGGGCTGGCCGCCACCGGATGTGGATCAGGCAGCGGTGGGGCGTCGTTCGTCGCGGCCCCGCACGCGATCCGGTCCGCCCCGGCGGTCGCAGCCGACCCGTTGCCACCGCTGAGCAAGTTCGTCACCCAGCCAGACGGAAGCCAGGTGACGACGGTCAGTTCCGACTACCTGTTCGACTCGAACAGCAGCACGCTGATGCCACAGGCGGTGACGGCACTGGAGCAGATCCTGCCCGCGGTGCGTGAGCATCCCGGCCGGATATCGGTGATCGGTTACAGCGACGGCCTCGGCCGTACCGAGGACAACCAGGAACTGTCCCTCGACCGTGCCAAGGCGGTTGAGGCGTGGCTGGCCACACAGAACATTCCCAGCTCAGTGCTGGACGTCGAGGGCCGGGGCAAGCAGGGCGCGCGGGACGGCGTCCCCGATGCGAGCCGACGCCGAGTGGAGATCGTGCTTCGATGACGCACCGCCTGTCCCTGCGCAGGGCCCTGTGGCCACCGCGCGGGGCCGCTCTGGTCCGCCGGCTCGCACCCCTGATCGCGGTGTCGCTGCTGGTCGTGCCCGCGTTGACCGCCTGCGATCCGGGCGGCCTGCTGGGCACGGCGAAGGCGTCCGGGCCGCTGGACTGCAAGATCTACCAGGAGAAGACCCCCAAGGACGGGGCGCCGCTGCTGCTGGTGCTGCTGGATGTCACCGACAACTCGGCGGCCACCGCGACCCGGGTGGCCAGCCGCGTCCAGCCCTACCTGGACGCGGCGCTGCGCGACGGCTCCTACATCCGTCTCGTCGCCACCGCCGGCGGCCCGATGATCTACTCCGACTGCTTCCACGGCGATCGGATGTTCCAGGTCAAACGGCGTAACAGCGCCCGGGAGGAGAAGGACCGTGCCGCCGCCTCGAAGGCGCTCGGCACCGAGATCAGCCAGGTCGTCCAGTCCACGAAGGTCGGCCCGACCGGCAGCGCCACACCGCTGCTCGCCGGTATCAACGACGAGGTCGCCACGGTGCGCGCCACCCCCGGGGTGAAGGCGACCGCGGTGACCGCGCTGGTCTGGTCCGATCTGCTCGGCACCGGCGGGCAGGCCGACTGCCTGAACGTCGATGGCAAGACCGCGTCGGTCACCATCGCCGAGGCCGTGGTGAAACGGTGCTTCGAGACCGGGCAGATCCGCTCGGCCGGGGCGACCAGGGTCCGCTTCATCGGCGTCAACGAGGGCAGCGCGGACCGCCCGCAGCAGGAGCTCGCCCGCTACCTCAAGGGTGAGTTGTGCCGACGGATCAGCAGTGACTGTGACTAGCCCGCTGCCCCCCGCCTCCGCAGGACCGCCGCCCGAGGACAACCCCTACCCGACGGATGCCTCGATCGCATCACCCGCTGTACCCCCACCGTCGAGGTCCGTTCCGGGCCGGGTGGGACCCAAGCCGAGGAGGCGACCGATGGGCATCCTGCACGAACCGGAGGACCAGCACTTCAGCCCCGCGCTTATGCGCTCGACCGTGGTCATCCTCACCTGCCTGGGGCTGTTGGCGGTGTTGGAGCTGTGGGTGTGGCTCACCCTGTCCTCGCCGTTCGCACGCGTGTCGGTGACCGGCTCGATGATCGTGACCGCGGTGAGCTTCTTCATCGCCGGCAACACCTTCCGACTGCGCGACATCCGCCGCCGCGTCGGTAACCAGGCCCGTGCCGGCCGGATCGCCCCGATCGACGCGCTGTCCCAGCTGCCGCCGCGGGAGACCATCCAGCGCCGGTTCCTGCTCGGCGTGGTCGGCGCCGTCGTCGGCGTCGGCACCCTGGTGCTGACCATGGTGTTCTCCGGGGACGAGCAGCAGGGCGCCCGGGAGGCCATGGTCGCCTCGGTCCTGGGCATCGTCTGCGCGATGCTCTGCTTCGTCGGCGGCACCTTCGCCCGCCCGATCGACTGATACCCGCGCGGATGCCACTCATGACGGAAACAGGAGCCTGAAACGGTGCTGCGCAGGGGAAACCAGCCAGGACGTCTGGCCAAGCAGCTCATCCGCCGCGTCGGAGATGCCGACGTCGCGCTCGCCGGCGCGGAGACCCGGCCCAAGGTGCTCAAAAGCCTCGAGGAGGCCGAGGTCCAGGAGGTCCGTGCCTCCGTGCGCTCCGACGGGCGCACGCTGGAGGAGCTGATCGCCGAGCTGCGGATGGAGATCGACTCCCGGGCCGAACGCCGGGAGCGCCGCAGCGAACTGATCAAGAACAAGGTCGAGCAGGGCCGGTTGTGGCGCAGCGTCGGCGTCCAGGAGCGCATCCCGCAGATGGCCCTGGCCGAGGCCGCCCGCAAGGTCGTCCTGAGCGTGCTGGCCGCCCTGGACTTCTACGTCTTCGCCCAGTCGTACGCGGTGCTCGCGGACGTCGGTGGCTACGGGCCGGAGTGGTGGCTCGGTGGCCTGCTCGGGGTCGCGGTGTTCATCGCCGGTGTGGCGCTCGCACACGGCATCAAGGCGTCCATCCTGGCTCGGGCGCAGCAGCAGATGCTCGCCGACGCCGACGCCGGACGGCTCAAGATGGACCCGGACGTCCGCGAGCAGCTCGTCGAGTCCCGCTCGTCCGCGCTGGCACTGAGCCTGACCGCCGCGATCTTCCTGCTGCTGTCGGTCGCCGGTGTGCTGGTGCGCAGCCAGGGCACCGCCGGGGAGACCACCGGCGGTGCGGTCATCCTGTTCCAGGCGCTGATCCCGCTGGTCGCCGTCGCCGTCGAGCTCTACCTGCACGACCCGACCGAGCGCGACGAGCCGATGCCGAACCTGGTCGACCGCCGCCTCGAACGGCGCCTGGCCAAGGCCGAACGCCGGCTGCGCATCGTCGCCGCGCAGGTCGAGGCGAAGGTCGCCAAGATCGAGAAGCTCTATCGGGTCGAAGAGGCCATCCTGGACGTCGAGCAGAAGGACATGGGGCTGCGGCACACCACCGACCTGGTCCTCGGCGGCGGGCACATCCCCACCGTCCCGACCAACGGCCGGGTCGCCGAGGTCGACCGCACCGAACTCGAGAAGACCATCAAGATGGCCCGACGTTCCTGACCTCCGGCTCACCCGGCTCGACCCGCTCGGCAGGCCGTTCGGTGGCACGCTGGGTGTCGATCCAGGCGTTGACCACCGCCCAGTGCATGGTCAGCCACTGGGTGCGTCCGGTCGCCGACGGCGGGATCTCGGCCGCCGGCACCCACCACCAGCGCAGCACCAGGGGTGCGCCGAAGGGCACCCCCCGCCATACGTCGACGGGGGTGGCGAGCTCGTCCAGCCCGGCATGCGCCACGATCATCGTGGCGGCGACCGTGCCGGCCGCGAGGGCGGCGAGCACCCCGGCCGGTCGCGGTGGCAGGACCGCGTCGAGATCCTCGGCGACCGCGGCGCGTTCCCACTGGCCGCGGGCCCGCAGCCGGGCGATCAGCCGCCGTCGGCGTCCCGGGGTGAAGTTAGCCCCTTCCGGGAAGATCACCAGCGCCTCGCCGCGACGTAGCCGTCCGGCCAGGGCGCCGATGCGCTGGGCGGCGTCCCGCTGCGAGCCGTCGTTGCGCAGGAAGCACGCGCCGAGCCGGTTGAGCAGCAGGTCGATCGCCGGGTCCAGCTGCAACGAGTCCAACAGCACCACCCGGGGCAGCAGCTGGTAGCGGCTGAGCAACAGGTGAACGAGCACGAACGAGTCCCCCGGCCCGGCATGGCGCCCGAGCACCAGCACCGGGCCGTCCGGGACCGGACCGCGCGGCGGCTCGTGGATCTCCAGCTCGAGCCGGACGAGTCGGCGGGCCGCCCCGACGAGCAGACCCACCCCGCGGCGCAGCACGAGCACATGCGCCCGCTCGTAGCGGTCCCGTCCCAGCACCGGCCGCACCAGCCACAGCGCCCCGGCACTGACCAGGACGACGGCCTCCATCGCCAGGTAGAGCGCGACCAGCGTCGCGATCCGGGCCACCCGCAGCCGGCGGTCCAGCAGCGGCGCGACCACCAGCCCGAGCCCGGCGACACCGAGGGCGAGCAGCGCCCCCGCCGCCGCGACCGGCACGAACACCGGATCGATCACGAACCGGCGGACCGCCCACGGCGGAACATCCACGGCCGGCGCCCCGTCAGCCGACGTCGACCGGGCGCACCCGGCCGGCGGCGGCATCCTCGAGGTAGGCCGCGGTCGCCTGTTCCGCCTGCCGAATCCGCCGGACCAGCCCACCCGTCGAGCGATAACGCAGCGGCACCAGCGGCGCGCTCCGATCCTCACCCACCGGCAGGACGTGCACGGCCACCCCGGCCGGCAGCCGGGCCATCGCCTCGGTGAACCCACGGCGCCGCGCGATCTCGAACGCGACCAGACCCGCCTCCCACGGCCATCGCGGCGGTCGCAGCGGCCGTTCGATCCGTCCCACATGCAGGACGTAGACCGTCCGCGCGCCGAGTTCCACCGCCCGTCCCACCGGGTTCGAATCGACGATGCCACCGTCGATGAAATGCTCGTCGCCGATGCGCACCGGTGGCAGCAGCGCCGGAACGGCACAGGATGCCAGCACCGCCTCGACCAGCGGACCCCGGTCGAACCAGTGCGCCGCCGCCCGTTCGATGCTCGCCGCCACGCACTGGAAGCGCACCGGCAGCTCCTCGATCGACGTGTCCGGCAGGTGGCTGCGCAGCAGAGCCCGCAACGGCAGGTTGGAATGCAGATGTCCGTGCCGCATCACCGTCGCCACCCGCTTCGCCGGCCCACCGGTGAACACGTCCGACACTCCCAGCCCCGACCACAGCCGCGTCAGCTGCCCGATGGTCGTCGCCGACGGCTCCGCCGCGATCGCCGCCCCGTTGATCGCCCCGACGGACGTCCCCACCACCAG
>NZ_CADCWS010000220.1 GCF_902806475.1 Candidatus Frankia nodulisporulans | reverse complement strand
CGCCGTGACCAGATACGGGGCGGGCCCGACCCGGCATCAACACCGGTCCGAGACCTTGCTCACGGCGCCCCGCGCAGCGACACGGCCGTGCCAGGTCGGTCCGGAAGCGCACCCGCGTGGCCGCACGCCGTCCGGCGGGTTCGTGGGCGCCAAAGACCTACACCACCGTGATGGCGAACGCGTTGTCCAGACCGGACCAGACGAAGAAGATTCGGCCATACCCGGCCGACGAAACACCAATGTCACGTATCCGCCCCGCTCGACGGCGAAAAGTCCCCTCTTCTCACCCGGGAGACCCCACCGTCGCATCAGCGACGCGTCCGGACAGGCGAAGTACGTGGTCATTGTGCGGGTGCATCCGCCCGTTCAGCCCGACAACGCGTGGATGAACGTGCGTGAACGCCGACCGGACCACCAGGACACGCTGGTATTACGGCCGAGGTCCGACGGGCCGCGGGTCGTCGCTCAGCCGGCGGCGAGGTCGTCCGACGCGCTCAGCAGACGCTGCCAGGCCTGGAGTTCCGGGCCGAGGGATGGATTCACCGTGGCCGACCCGCGGGGCCGCAGCAGCGCCTTGATCTCGGCCGCGGTTTCGGGTGGGACGGTGAGCAGCGCCGCTTCGACGGCGGCCAGTTCCGCGTCGAGACGCGGCGCGGGCACCACCCGTTGGGCCAGCCCGATCCGCAGGGCCTCCGCGGCGCCGAGAGGACGTCCGGTCAGGCTCAGGTCGAGTGCCACGGCCGGGCCCGTCAGACGGGCGAGATCGGTCAGAGCTCCGGCGGCGGGAAGAAGCCCCCACCGGGTCGCCCATTCCAGGCGCAGGCCCGCCTCGGCGGTGAGGATTCGCAGGTCGCAGGATGCCGCCAGGGACGCGCCCACATCCCCGGTCCAGCCGGAGAGCGCGGCGACGCTGATCAGATCGGGAGCGCTCGCGAGCCGCTCCAACGCCCGTCGCCACCCGAGCAGACCGTCCAACCCGAGCTGATCGCCTGGCGGCTGATCGGCGGGCGGCTGATCGGACGTCGACTGTGTGGGCGTCGACTGTGTGGACGTCCGAGGCCCGGGTGTGGGGGCTTCGGACGCCGCGGCGACGGCCGCGGTTGGTGCGTCGATCACTACGACGGCGATGCGGATGTCACCCGTCAACCGTCGTAAGGCCTCACTCAGAGTGAAGCCGGCAACTCCCAGCTGGTCGGGGTGGGCCCGGCCGTGGAGCCGGATCCGCAGGACCGGGCCGAGTACGTCGACCCGAAGCCCGGCCGCCGCCGGTGCGGCGGCGGCCGGCACCGTCATGGTCAGGGAGTTTTCTTCTTGGTGCCCCGGGTCGCACCGCCACGGCCGCGCAGGGTGGTATCGGACTCCGAAAGGATCCGGTGGACAAACCCGTACGAACGGCCAGAGGACTCGGCAAGCAGACGGATGCTCTGTCCTCCTTCGTACTTCTTCCGAAGCTCGGCAGCCAGCTTGTCACGCTCGGCGCCGGTGATCCGGGTTCCTTTCCTAAGCTCGGCCAACGTGGCCCCCTCCGTGCTCGATGATCTGCGAACCGATCTTCACTCAGCTCGAGCAAACGCGCCACTCGAAGCAGATGTGATCCATCACACGCGTCGCTTCGCAGCGTGACCGCTCCGAAGCACCGCTTCCTCCACTTGTTCCCCGCCGGCCATGGCTCAGGGCATACCCACCCATGCACGTGCCGGCACACCGCCGACGAGCACGGGACCATGCACGAGGACCAGTGTCCCCAATCCCCCGCGCCCGACCTAACAGCGGCAACGGCGCGTCGCACGAACATCGCCACGGGACTCGGAGCGATCTTCCAACGACGCGATTCCGCAGGTACAGCCAACAGTCGATCACTGTACCGAGCCGATCCGGAAACGGCGAACGGGCCAGATCAAACCGACTGATTCCTCACATCGCCCCTCAGAGCACGCAACCATGGAGACATCCCGCAACGCCGACATCCACTCCCACTCACACCCCGGCGCAGCACTACGCCCGGCGGCGGACACCCACTGGGACGCGTCGTTGACGCATCGTTCATCCTCTTCTGCCACGTCGTACCCACTCCCCCACCTCCGGCCACCGATCCGCCTGCCCACCGATCAGACGTCGACCCCGGGCCAGCCCCGCCGCCGGACTCGTTACGGTGCAGATGTGGTCCGTGCGGCGGTGGCGACTCCTCGGAGGACAACCCAGGCATGCCCGATCACCACCGCTCTCGCCGCGGGCCCGGCGCCGCAGGCGCCCAGGGAAGCCTGGTGAGCCTCACCGAGGACACCAAGGGATCACCCGGACGTCCACCCGCCGATCCAGCCAGCCGCGCGTCGGAGCAGCCGGCCTCCCCCGGCGACACCCCACCAGCCGCCCCACCGCCACTGAGCCCACCGCCAGTGGCCGCACCGCCGGTGGTCTCGGCGGCCGGCACCGGGTCATCCGATGCGGGGTCGTCCCAGGTCAGGTCGACGATGCGGGCCGAATGGGCCGAGGCCGGGATCTGGCTGGTGCTGGTGGCCTTCGGTCTGGTCGGCACCGCCGTTCTCGCGCGTTCCCACGTCGCGCTCGGTCTGCGCGAGCCGCCGTGGCATGACGGCTGGCAGGCCCGGTTCGACGCGCTGATCGTGGTGCCCGTGACCGTCGCCGCGATCATCCTCGCGGTGGTGGGACGATGGGCGTCGGCCTCGTCGGGGACGGTGGCCGTGTTCCGGCTGCCCTGGCCGGTGGTGCTCGTGATGGGCTACGCCGGGTCACTGCTGTGGACCCTCGCACTCGCCTTGATCACTCCCGGTGGCGTCCGGGCTGGCCTGCGCGCACCGACGGATCTGGTCACGGCCGCGGCGGCGATCGGCCGCAACCCGCTCGACATGGTCGCCGCCTACACCGACCGTGTGCCCCCCGCGACCGCGGGCTCGGTGGACGTCCTGCCCGCCCATCCGCCGGGCCCGTTGCTGGCCGCCTGGGCGCTCGCCCGGCTCGGACTGTCCGGCGCCGTGCCGCTGGGTATCGCCTTCACCCTGGTCGGCGCGTTGACCGTCCCGGTGGTGTGCGTGGCGGTGCGCTCACTGTGCCACGAGACCGCGGCCCGCCGGCTGGTGCCGATCCTGGTACTCGCCCCGTGGAGTGGCTGGATGACCGCCTCGCCCGACGCGGTGACGGCGCTGCTGGCGGCGCTCGCGGTCGCCGTCGGGGTGGTCGGTTGCGAACCGGGGCGCCGCGACCGCACCTGGTGGGCGCTGGCCAGCGGTGTGCTGCTCGGGCTCGCCGCGCTGTTCGGCTACGCGCCGGTCTGGCTCGGCGTGGCCGTCGCCGCCGCCTACTTCGTCCGGCGCCGTCCGCTGCTCAACGCGGTGACCGGGCTCGGCGCGCTGCTACCCCTGTTCCTGTTCGCGGCCTGGGGCTTCTCCTGGCCGGACGGACTCGCCCTGGCCCGGGTCCCCCACCGTCCCCTGACGGCGACGCTGGCCTGGGTGTTCCTCGACCTCACCGTCGCCCTGCTGGGTGCCGGGCCGGTCGCTGTGCGCGCGGCGCGCCGGCTGCGGCACACACCCGGCTGGCCGTTCCTGGTCGGCGCCGCGGCGACGGCCCTGTTCGCGGCCCTGGCCCGGCTGGCCGAAGGTGGGACCCAACGCACCTGGCTGCCGCTGTTCCCCTGGCTGCTGGTCGCCGCGGTCGCCCCTCATCCCCGACCTGCCGCCCCCGGCGACCGGGTGCGCGCCGGCACACTGCCCGTCATCCTGATCTCACTCGGCGCCGCTGGTGCGATCACTCTGCGCCTGTTCATGGCCGGCCCGTCCTGACCGACCGCTCGCTCAGACCGCGGGCGCGCCGGCCGCGGTCGCCCCGGTCCCGGCGACGGGCGGGACGACGGACCCGGACGCCCCGGCGTCCCGGGGCACATCGGGTTCGAGGAAGATGCGCAGCTGGGTCGGCACCGCGGCACGCAGGGCCGCCTCGGCACCGTCGATGGTCGCGGCCACCTCGCGCATCGTCACCGACGGTGGCAGCCCGATCTTGGCGGCGACGAGGAGTTCGTCCGGGCCAAGGTGCAGGGTCCGCAGGTGGACGATGCCGCTGACCCCGGGCGCGGCGGCGAGCGTGGTGCGGATGGTCGAGACCGTGGCCGGGGTCGCCGCCTCACCGACCAGCATCCCGTAGGCCTCGATGGCGACCAGGATGGCGACGACGAGCAGCAGGATGCCGATGGCGAGGGTGCCCACGCCGTCCCAGATGGGGTCGTCGAGCAGCAGGGTGAGGCCCACACCGCCGAGGGCGAACAGCAGGCCCAGTTCGGCGGCCAGGTCCTCGAGCAGGACGATCGGCAGTTCGGGTGCCCGAGCCTCCCGGATGAACCGCCACCAGGAGCGGTCCCCGCGGGTGTGGTTGGACTCGCGGATGGCGGTGGCGAACGAGAAGCTCTCCATGCCGACGGCGAGCACGAGCACCACGATGGCGATCAGCCCGCTCTCCAGCTCGTGCGGATGCCGGACCTTCTCGATGCCCTCGTAGACGGAGAACAGGCCACCGACGCTGAACAGCACGATCCCGACCAGGAACGCCGCGATGTAACGGGCCCGTCCGAAGCCGAAGGGATGCTCCTCGTCGGCCGGGCGGGCGGACTGGCGCTGGCCGAGCAGCAGCAGACCCTGGTTCCCGGAGTCTGCGAGCGAGTGGATGGACTCGGCGAGCATCGACGACGACTGGGTGAACAGGAACGCCACGAACTTCGTGACCGCGATGCCGAGGTTCGCCGCCAACGCCGCGAGAACCGCCTTCGTGCCGCCCTGCGTACTCACAGACCGCTCTCCCGTGTCGTCCGACGAGGTGCTGTTCCCGGGATCATGCCAGGGTGATGAGTTCCATCAGATCCGGGGACCAGTTGTCCTCGACGCCGTCGGGAAGCATGAGCACCTTCTGCGGGTCAAGCGCTTCGACCGCACCCGGGTCGTGGCTGACGAGCACCACCGCTCCCTTGTACGTGGTGAGCGCGGCGAGCACCTCGTCGCGCGACGCCGGGTCGAGGTTGTTGGTGGGCTCGTCGAGCAGCAGCACGTTCGCCGAGCTGCAGACCAGCCCGGCGAGGGCGAGGCGGGTCTTCTCACCGCCCGAGAGCGTCTTCGCCCGCTGCTCCACCACGTCCCCGCTGAACAGGAACGCGCCGAGGATGCGGCGCAGCTCCACATCGGAGGTGTTCGGCGCCGCGGCCCGCATGTTGTCGATCACCGAACGGTCGGCGTCCAGCGTCTCGTGTTCCTGGGCGTAGTAGCCCAGCCGCAGGCCGTGGCCGGGCTCGACCTGCCCGGTGTCGGGCTGTTCCTGCCCGGCGAGCATCCGCAGCAGCGTCGTCTTGCCGGCGCCGTTGAGGCCGAGGATGACGACCCGCGACCCGCGGTCGATCGCGAGGTCGACGTCGGTGAACACCTCCAGCGACCCGTACGACTTCGACAGGCCACTGGCGGTCAGCGGGGTGCGCCCGCACGGCGCCGGGTCGGGGAAACGCAGCTTCGCGACCCGGTCGGAGACGCGGATATCGGCGAGCCCGGCGGCGAGCCGCTCGGCCCGGCGGTCCATCTGGTGGGCGGCCCGGGCCTTGGTCGCCTTCGCCCGCATCTTGTCGGCCTGGACCTTGAGCGCGTCGATCTTCTTCTCGGCGTTGGCCCGCTCCCGCTTACGACGCCGCTCATCCTGCTCACGCTGGGTGAGATAGGTCTTCCAGTTGACGTTGTAGACGTCGAGGGCGGCCCGGTTGGCGTCCAGGTGGAAGACCTTGTTGATGCACCGGTCGAGCAGGTCGACGTCGTGGCTGACCACGATCAGACCGCCGACGTGGGCGCGCAGGTAGTCACGCAGCCAGACGATCGAGTCGGCGTCGAGGTGGTTGGTCGGCTCGTCGAGCAGCAGGGTGGCATCGGCGTTACCGGCCCCGGCGAACAGGATGCGGGCGAGTTCCACCCGTCGGCGCTGCCCACCGGACAACGTCCCGAGTTGCTGGCTGAGAACCCGGTCGGCCAGCCCCAGTGACGAGCAGATCCGGGCCGCCTCGGCCTCCGCGGAGTAGCCGCCGAGCGTGCCGAACCGGTCCTCCAGGTTGCCGTAGCGGCGGATCGCCGCGTCCCGCTCCCGGCCGTCGACCAGCTCCGCCATCTCGACCTGCAGCTTCTCCATGTCGCGCAGGATCACGTCCAGCCCGCGGGCGGACAGCACCCGGTCACGGGCGGAGTCGGTCGGGTCGCCGGCGCGTGGATCCTGCGGCAGGTAACCAAGCTCACCGCGGACGTCCACGGAGCCCGCGAACGGGATGCCCTCGCGGGCCAGCACCTTCAGCAGTGTCGTCTTGCCGGCGCCGTTACGCCCGACCAGACCGATCCGGTCCCCACCCTGAACCCGGAAGGAGACGGGCTCGATCAGGGTGCGGGCTCCGGCACGCAGTTCGAGCTCGGACACGATGATCATCCAGGCCTCTTTCGGGCTTGCGAACTTTGGGCTGACGGGCCGGCGGTCGACGCGTCCGGCGACGCGTCCAGCGGCCCGTCCGGACCGCGCGCGTCCTCACGATGCCGCGACGCACATGGCCTCCAGCCTACGGGGCGGCGCCGTCCGGCATACGGGGCAGGGCGGCCGGGCCGACCACAGGCGCCACCGCCCGGCCGGCCACCGGGCCTCCCGCATGGGCGACCACCGGGGCCATCGCGGCGCCCGCGCCGACGTCGAGGTAGCCGGAATCACTGTCCACCGGTGCGCGGACGCCGCCCACCGCGGGCATCCGCATCAGCAGCCCCAGCAGTGCGAGGGCCGCCTGAAATCCAGCCGACACGGCCTCCTTCGGGTTTCTCCGCAAACTCGGACTCCCCGGCAGAGAAAAAGCGACCGGACAGCTTCCTTACTGGAAATCATCCATCCGTCGGCGCCCGCCACCGGGCAGACCCGCGCTTTTCTGAGAAGTTCGGCCGGATGTCGCTGCTCTCGACACAGCCCC
>NZ_CADCWS010000219.1 GCF_902806475.1 Candidatus Frankia nodulisporulans | reverse complement strand
GGTCACAACACCCTCTGTCCCATCTCGCAATGAACACCCAACCACCGGGTGTCCGATCATCCGTGGGCCACGCGACCAACCGTCTGGGCGCATTTCCACGCGCCGCGGCGGACCGCTCGCCGCACATTCATGGCTCCCGCGGCCACCTCGGTCGACCATAAGGTCGCTATCAGCCGCCACCGCCGGACGGAACTTCAAGGGGCCGCACGGCACTGACGGCCGCCCGACGCGGGGGCCATCCGGTGGCCGACGGGCCGCCAGCGGATGACCGTCGGGTGGCCACCGGCCCCATCGGCGGCCCCGCGGCCAGCCGTCCCGCCCGCCAGGCCGGCCGCGGGGCGGGCCGGGGGAAGCCGGGCGTGGGGACACGTTCGGGGGCCTTCATGGTCACTTCGTGCCATCGAACCGGCGGCCTCCGGCTCCCCCCGAAAGTCCGAAAAGACGCTGATACGACACCACTTTCCGGGCGGTGCAACGAATCCGGTCGGGCGCCGGCGCCGGTGGGTCGCGCCGCGGCCGGGCCGCCGGGAACGGCCCCGGCGGCGGGCAGCGGCGGCGCCCGCGCGGACGTCGGAACCCACGCTCACCCTGGCCACGGGCCGCCAGCGGCCGGGGCCGGACACCGGTGGCCGGCCCCGGCGCTCAGTCCCGGACGGACAGCGGCGCCACGCCCTTGCCGGGCGGCCGGGTAGGCACGATCCGGTAGCGTCCGACCTCGTAGCGCGACTGCGCGTGCCCTTCCGCCAACGCCTCAGTGACCCAACCCACCACCGTCTCAACCGGCAGCCCGGCCTCATCGAGGACCACAATCGCGAAGCCGGGCGACGATGCGTAACGAGGGACGAGCCAGTGCCGGCCCGGGTGGCGCACCGGCAGGCCCCTCGGGGGTACCCGAACGGGTATGGCCCGGGGGGCACCTCCGGTGGGTGGTCCGAATGTTGGCTCAACGTCGGGTTGGTGTCGATAGCGGGACCAAGGTCCTGTGTAGCTGGCACTGTGCGCAGGATTCGGCGGTATGTCCCCCCCATCCCGGGTAGTCCGCGGCGGTGCGGGGGCCTGAACCTGGCGGTCCGCAGTTGGGTGTGTGGTGTGGGCGACCTTCTCAACCGCGAGGGGCACCGAGAGAGTGCTCGGTATTCCTGCCGAAGGGCTCGGCGGCGTCATGCAACCTCCCCGAAACAAAGGCGGTTGGATCAACAGTGATCCAGGGACAGTGGGCAGCAGGTACCCGATGGCTCAGAAGTGCCGGAGTTTCGGGCCATGACACAGTTCGCCGTTGCCCGACGACAGATTGCAACAGAAGGGTGCCTGACCCGCAACGGCTCGTTGCACCCTCCGATACAGATGCGGCTGGGAGGTTCACGGTGGAGGCTGAACGGCAACGCAATGATTCACTGGACGAGCTGGCAGGCATGCTCCAGTCATTGATCGGAGACAACGAGACAAACATCAGCAGACTGGCCGAGCGGACCGGCTTCAAGCGGCAGCAGGTGTCCAGGGCGGTAAACGGGAGGGAGGTGCCTTCACCAGATCTCTCCGATGCCCTGGACGTCGTACTCCCCTGCGGGGGGGCGATTCGCCGGCTGCGCGACGCCGCCGATCGGGAGAAGCGGGCGCGCCGCCTTGGTGTCGTCCCGCCGATGCGACGACCAAGCGATGAGTTTGTCCCTGCACCGGAGGGGATGCTTATTACCCATGGTGCACGGACCATTGACCATGAGGTGATTTCCACGAACCGGCGAGAGTTTGCTGCACTCCCGGCACTGCCGGCTCTGTCGGCGATCGCCGCGTCCACCCGGGCGCGGATCGAGACAGGCAGCGCATCGGACCGCACGCTCGACGAGCTGGAGTCCGACGTCGACGAGATCGCCCAGGTCTACGGCTCCGCCCCACATCTGGCGCTGTTGGGCGAGGTCGCGGAACGCTGGAAGCAGATCGAGTCGATCCTGGACGGCCGGATGTCCGCCGGCACCCGGGCCCGGGTGACACAGCTGGGCGGTCAGCTCACCTATTTCCTCGGACGGCTGGCGTTCAACACGAACGACTTCCGCTCCGCCCGCCGTTTTGCCGGGCTGGCCGGCACCTATGCCGACGAGATCGGCGAGCCGGTGCTGATCATGTCGGTCGCCGCGCTGCAGAGCTCGATCGCCTATCACACCCAGCGGTATCGGCAGGCGATCGCCGCGCTGAACCTCGTTCAGCAGGTTCGGCATCCGTACATGGACGGCCGGATGGCGGCCTACGAGGCCCGGGCATACGCGAAGATGGGTGACCAGGAATCCGCCCGCGACGCCCTGAACCGGATGGAGGCGGCCTCCTGCACGATGGCCCCGATGCCGGGTGAGACGCCGGTCGGTCCGGCCGCCGTCGCGATGTTCCGCTCCGGTGTCGCCATCAACATGGGGGATGTCGACATGGCCCAGGAATGGGCGCCGATCGCGATCGCCGGTTATCAGCGAAAGGGCGGTGACTACACCGTCGAGGAATCGCAGCACGCCTACATGTCGTACGCGTCGAAGTTCCTCATCGGACGGGAGCCGGAACCCGAGGAGGCCGCCCGTATCGCGATGGACGTCATCCGCACGGCACCGGACGAGCTGACGCATACTGTGAAGGCGAGGCTGCGCCAGTGCGCCTCCTCGTTCTCCCCGGCCCACCATCGAATCCCCGCGGTCTCGTCCTTCCTCGAGGCGTGCCGCACCCTTCCGGCAGGCGGTACTGGATGAGGACGAAAGCCACCCTGGTTACCATCCCGACCCTCTCGACCGACCGACTGGTTATGCGTCCGTTGCGATCCAGTGACGCGCCTGGCTTCGTCACGATCTGGTCGGACACCGAGTTCACCCGCTACATCGGCGGCCGTTGTGATCCCGACAGCGTCTGGCACGCGATGGCCGGCAACATCGGCTGCTGGGCACTGACCGGCGTGGGCCCGTGGGCCGTGGTCGAACGCGCCACCGGCGACCTCGTCGGCCGCGCGGGCCTGTGGACCGAACCGGGCTGGCCCGGCATCGAAGCGGTCTGGTTCATCCGCCGGGACCGTTGGGGTCGTGGCTACGCCCGCGAGGCCGGCACCGCCGCGATCAGCTGGGTGTTCGCCGAACGACCCGAACTCGCCGAAGTGATCTCGGTGATCCTGCCCGAGAACACCGCGTCCGTACGTGTCGCCGAACGCCTCGGCATGACCTGCGCGCGCCTTCAGTACCTGCACGGCGAGGAGCATGCCGTCTACGCCATCAGCCGGGCCGCCTGGTTCGACCGGCTCGCCGGCGCCGTGCCCCGTGGTGTCGCCGAGCGACCCGCCGCCGCGGCCGGCCTGCCCACCCCGCCACTGCCCGCCCACAGCTCCACCTGATCCCCCGAACCGCCTGATCCACCCGAACCAGCTGATCCACCCGAACCACCTGTGTCGCCTGGGCCGTCCGAGTCACCTGAGTCATCCCCCACCTGACTCATCCACCGTGACTCGCCCGTCGCCTCCTCGAGGCACCTGGGACACCGACCGCACGACGCCCGGCCCGACCACCCCGCTCCTTCTGGCCCGGACGCCCCGCGGTCGGGCAGGCCGCCGGCCGATCATCCCGATCGACCGCGCCCTGCCTGACCGACCCCCGCGCCCTGCCCGGCCAGCCCGCACCCGCGTGGCCGGCCCGCCCGCCCTGCCCCACCGGCCCGCCTGCCCTCTTCGACGAGCCCGCGCGCTCTGCCCCGCGGGCCCGCCCGCGCCGCCCCGCGGGTTCGCGTCCCGGGCCGTCCGTCCTCGCGTCCCAGGGTGGGCGACGCCGCGGCGCGGACGCGGTCTCGTCTGGCGGACCCTCCGGCCTGGAGCTACCTTCGGTGACGAGATGGGCGCATCCCTGGAGGTCGGGCCATGGCGAACGTGCGGCACGCAGTACCCCGCGGGCAGACGAACCATCCGGACGACGTCGACGGGAGCCACCGCGTCGACGGCCTAGCCAGCACCGACGGCCTGGTCGACTGGGACATCACCACCGGGGTGGGCATCACCGCGCTGGCCGTGGCCGCCGCCCGGGCGGTGGAAAGCGGCCAGCCGGACGCGATGTGTGACGACCCGTGGGCGGCGGCGTTCGTGCGGGCCGCCCACCTGCCGCATCCGATGCCGACGACACCCGCGGAGGTGGGCGACCACGCGTTACCGGACACGTGGATGCTGACCAACCGTTACCTGGGCATCCGGACGAAGTTCCTCGACGCGGTGGTCACCGGGGCGCTCGCGGACGGCATCCGTCAGACGGTCATTCTCGCCGCGGGGCTGGACACCCGGGCGTTCCGGTTGTCGTGGCCGGCGGGAAGCACCGTGTTCGAGATCGACCAGCCGCGGGTGCTGGCCTTCAAGCTGGCGGTGCTGCGGGCCCGGGGCGCGGTGGCGGGCTGCGTCCATCATCCGGTGCCGGTGGACCTGCGCCGGGACTGGGCGATGTCGCTGCGGGCGACCGGGTTCGACCCGGACACGCCGACGTTGTGGCTGGTCGAGGGGCTGACGCCGTACCTGCCGGCGCAGGCCGAGCTCCAGCTGCTGGCCGGGGTGGACGCCCACTCCGCCCCGGGCAGCCGGATCGCCGTGGAGGAGGCCCGCAGCATTCTGACCGCGGTCAGCGACGCCGAACTCGACGGCGCCCGGGACCGGTGGGGTGTCGACATGCGCGCGCTCGTCCACGACGACGACGATCGGGACGCCGCGGGAGTGCTGCGTGGGCTCGGATGGACGGTCAGCGCCGAGGGGATCGCCGCGGTCGCGCGGCGCTACGGCCATCCCGTCGCCGACGCGTTCGCGGTCACGGCGCAGGCGAGTCAGTTCGTGACCGCCGAGCGCCCGGGTGCAGCCGCTCCCACCCGGCCACGGTGACGGCCAGCAGCCCGAAGGCGGCGCCGGTGAGGCTGACCCCCGTCCATCCGCCCTGGCTGTAGGCGGCGTCGGCGGCCAGGGAGCCCAGCAGACCCCCGGTGAAGTAGGTGGCCATGTAGGCGGCGGTCAGCCGGCTTCGGGCCTCGGGGCGCAGCGCGTAGATCTCGCTCTGGTTGGTGATGTGCAGCGCCTGCACCGCCAGATCCAGCACCAGGACACCGACCACGAGTCCGGCCAGGTGCTGACCGCCCAGGCCCAGCGGCAGCCAGGACACCAGCAGCAGCCCCGCCGAGCCGATCGTGACCAGGCTCGCCCGCCCCCGGTCGGCGGCCCGGCCGGCCCCGGCGGCGGCCAGCACGCCGACCAGGCCGAGCAGACCGAACAGGCCGATGACACCGGTCGAATAGCCGTAGGGCGCCGCGCTGAGCAGGAACGACAGTGGCGTCCACAGGACGCTGAACCCCCCGAACGCCGCCGCCCCGTAGATCGCGCGTCGGCGCAGCACCGGTTCGTCCCGCAGCAGCCGTCCGACCGACGCCACCGCCTCGCCGTAACGCGGGGCGGTGGTGGCGTCCGGGCGGGGCCGTTCCGCCGGCAGCCGGACGGCGAGCACCACGCACATCACCACCTGCACCCCGCCGGCCACCCAGTACGGGGTGCGCCAGCCGCCCAGATCCGCGAGCCAGCCCGCGGCCGTGCGGGCCAGCAGGATACCCATCAGCAGCCCGCTCATCACCGTGCCCACGACCTTGCCGCGCTCGGCGTCCCCGGCCAGACTCGCGGCGAAGGCCACCCCGACCTGCGCGCTGACACTCAGCGCCCCGACCGCGATACCCGCGGCGAACAGCTGCGCCGGTGAGCTGGCCGTGGCCAGCACGACGAGGGCCGCGGCCTGGCCCGCGGTGAGCAGCGGGATGAGCCGGCGGCGGGCCACCAGGTCCCCGACCGGCACCAGCAGGCACAGCGCCACCAGATAGCCGGCCTGGGTGACGGTCACCAGCAGTCCCGCCGCCCCGGTGGACATCCCCAGGTCGGCGCGGATGTCGTCCAGCAGGGGTTGGGCGTAGTACATCGCCGCGACGCTGAGCCCGGTGCTCACCGCCAGCAGCGCGACCAGTCCCCGGCCGATCGCCGTGGTCGCCGGGGTCGCCGGGTCGGCCGGTGGCGGCCTGGTCAGGCCGCGGGAAGGTGCGTTCCGCTCGATCACGTCCCCAGCGTCGCCCCGCACGGATAACCTGTCCAACAGAACAATCAGCTTGGTTTCATCGGTGGGGGCGATGAGTTCGTCCGGCGGCTGATCGCCCGTGTGACAGCGGGCGCGCGGGCACGCACACGACACGCACCATGACGCGCACCGCGTCGAGCACCGCGACGCACCATGAAGCGCACCGTGATGGACCCGAGGAGTGGCATGGTGGAGCTACGGCAGCTGGAGCACTTCCTCGCGGTCGCCGAGGAGCTGCACTTCACCCGGGCCGCGCGGCGGGTGAACATCGTCCAGTCGGGGCTGTCGTCGTCCATCGGGGCGTTGGAGAAGGAACTCGGCGCGAAGCTGTTCGTCCGCAGCACCCGGGCCGTGCGGCTGACCCGGGAGGGTGAGGTGCTGCTGACCGAGGCGCGGCGGGTCCTGGCCGCCGCGCAGTCCGCGCGCACGGCCGTCGCCGGGGTCGTCAGCGGGGTGCGCGGACCGCTCACCATCGGGATCATGCAGAGTTTCCGGCGTGGGGTGACCGACGCGCTCGCCGCCTTCCACACCGCCCATCCCTCGGTGGACCTGCGCGTGGTGCAGGCACCCACGGTGATCCTGCTCGACCGGGTCGCCGGCGGGCGTCTGGACATCGCCTTCGCCTGCGTGGCGGAACCACTGGCGGCGCTGGAGGTCACCCCGCTCGACTCGGAGCCGATGGTGTTCGCCTGCCACGCCGGGCATCCGTTCGCCGCCCGGTCGTCGGTGACGCTCGCGGACGCCGCCGGCGAGTCGTTCGTCGACTACCCACCGGGATGGGGTGCCCGCACGATCGTCGACGCCGCGTTCACCGAACTCGGCATCAGGCGCCGCCCGGCCTGCGAGGTCGGCGACACCGACACCCTGCTCGACCTCATCGCCCACGGTCTGGGCGTCG
>NZ_CADCWS010000218.1 GCF_902806475.1 Candidatus Frankia nodulisporulans | reverse complement strand
GGTCGCTGGCCACCGCGATGTCGGCCAGCATCGCGATCAGCAGCCCCCCGCCCTGACAGATGCCGTTCACCGCGGCCACCACCGGGGCCTGACTGTCCCGGACGGTGACGAACGGCAGGATGTCCGGACCGTCGAGACCGGGCGGCAGCGAATCCCCCGGCTCGGACCGGCCACCCAGATCTCCACCCGGGGCGAACACGTCACCCGTGCCGGTGATGACGAGCGCGGCCAGGTCCGGATCCCGGTTGACCAGCCACACCGCCCGTTTGATCCCGAAGTACATGGCCGGCGTCAGCGCGTTACGCGCCGCCGGCCGGTCGATGACACACCAGCCGATGGCGCCGTCCCGCTCGAACCGTAGCCCGGCCGCCCCCAGATCGTCCGCCATCCGCCCACCCCTCACCGTGCCATACCGCCCTCTTCGTCATACCACTGTGGCGGTGTCAGGCGGTGCAGGTGCGTTCTTCGGACGGCGGTGGCCAGGTCGGGGCCGGCTGGCAGCCAGCCGAGCCAGGAATCGGCAGCCGTACTGAGCCAGATCGGGTCAGACGGGCCAGCTCCGCCGTACAGCGACTGAACGACACCCCGAACCACTCCTTCGCCGGTCTGCTGCGCACGCTCCGCTGCCACCCGGCGAGGTCACACGTGCTGCTGCTCTTGATGGCACTGGCACCTGGGTGTGCGCCAGGGGCGGTGCAGAACGTCCAGGTGGCGAATCATCCTGAGGCCAGGCCGAACGTAGAACCGGTCGGTCTGGTTTCCGTATCCGACCGGCTTCAAGGACGTGTCGCCCTTGATCCAGATCTCGCGTACTGGGGAGCTTGTCGTGGCCCGTGCGACGGGCACGTCCTGCGGTCGATCGACAACGGCCGCCACGTCCCGACGACCGCCGCCCGCGTGGACGTCGCCGACGCGAAGGCCATCGCCGACGCGGCCGCCAACGTCGGCGGCACAGGTCGGCTGCTCGGCGCGGCGGCAGGCGCGCTTTGCCGACTCGTCATGCGGGGACGACGGTCTGCCGTCGGGCCCGCCAGCCGGCCGCCTGGGCCTCAGGTGCCGAGGGCGTCGAGGACCTCGGCTGCGGGGAGGGCGGCGAGCGCCGCGCCGGGCAGCCACAGTTTGGATCGGCGCAGGCCGGAGCCGACGACGACGCGGGGATGTTCGACGACCGCGCGGTCGATCAGCAGTGGCCAGGCGGCTGGCAGTCCCACCGGGGTGATGCCGCCGTACTCCATCCCGGTGCTGGACACGGCGGCGTCCATCGGGGCGAACGACACCTTGCGGGCAGCCAGCCGGCGCCGGACCAGCCCGTTCACGTCCGCCCGGGTCGTCGCGAGAACGACGCACGCCGCGAGCGTGGTCTCGGCTCCGCGCCGAGCGGCGACGATGACGCAGTTCGCCGAGTCGGCCGGCTCCACCCCGTAGCGTGCGCAGAAGGCCGCGGTGTCGGCCAGCTCGGGGTCGATCTCCGCCACCTCGACCTGCTCGACAGGCGGCGCGGACCCCGCCTTCGGCCAGGCGGCCAGCGCCGCCGCGGTCGCTGCCGCGAGCAGGTCTGGTCGGCGCAGGGCCGGTACCGGCCGTAGAACGTCGGTCACGGCGGTGATCCTACGGCGCTTCTCGTCGCCCTCCTCCTGCTCGTGGCTGCTGGCGGCCGTCACCTGCGGTCAGGTTGGCCTGGGATCCGGCTTGTGGGGTGGGGTGGGTCCGGCTGGGTCGAGCGGCGTGGCGGGGCCGCGGCCGGTGAGTGCTGCCGCCACGGAGGTGACGGCGATCGTGACGAGGGCGCCGAGGACGAGGGCTGCTGGTTCGCCGGTGGCCAGCAGGTGCGACTGCGCACCGAGGGTCGCGGCCGGGACCGGCACGCCGAGTTGCGCGGCGGCCAGCGCACCGAGTGCTGCCGGCTGGCCGATCAGACGGTTGACGAGGTGATACACGACAGCCCCGAGACCGAGCGCCAGGCCGAGCCCGATCAGGGCGGGGCGCTGGGCGAGCGCCCGCAGGTCCAGGGACGCTCCGAGCCAGAGGAAGAACAGCGGGCCGAAGAAGCCTTCCGTGATGGCGAAGAGCTGGCGGGCCAGGCGGCGCGGTTCACCGGCGGCGGCTACGGCCAGACCGAAGGCGAACCCGGCCAGCATGATCGACACCTGGGAGGCCTGGGCGATGGCGGCCAGACCGAACAACAGAGCGAGATTGATCCGCAGTTCCAGGGCGAACTTACGTCGTTCCGACAGGTGGTGGAGCCTTCTACGCCATCCACGGCGTTCGGTCTCGCGCAGGACGGCGAACAGCGCACCGGCGCAGACCAGCACCACGACGGCCCCGATGGCCGCGCGGCCCGCCCTGGTCGGATCGATCGCCAGGGGCAGGGCGACGATGCACACGGCGTCGGCGATGGCCACCTGGGGCAGTAACTGCAGGACCGCGGTGCCCTTGAGCTGTAGCGCGTCGAGGATGGGCAGGACGAGGGCGGCGGAGGACGAGGACAGCAGCACGGCGTACAGGGCCGGGTGGCCGGTGCCGAAGACCGTGGAGATAGCCAGAGCGACGGGAACGGACGCCGCCCCCACGGCGGCGGCACGGCGCAGCCCGACCGGCAGCGCCCGCCGAAGGTCACGGTCACCCACCGGGACATGCGAGCCGGCGACGAACATCACCAGCGCGAACCCGACGTTGGCCAGGAAGGCGAAGGTGGACGCGGTCGGGTCCAGGCGTCCCACGCCCATCGGGCCGAGGATGATCCCGGCCAGGAGCTCACCGACCACGACGGGCAGTCGCCAGCGGCGCGGGAGCGCCAGCAGCGGACCGGTGATCCCGGCCAGGCAGACCAGTGCCAGAAGGGCGAAGCTCACGGGTGTTCCGCCGCCGGGGCCCCTGGCTGGGTCAGCTGGCTCGGGTGGGTGCTGGAGGCCGCCAGCCGGCAGGGGATCTCGGTGTTCTCGTCGGTGTGGTAACTCGCGCAGACCCGGTGGTAGCCGTCGGCGACCTGTAGGGCCCGTCCCGACATCAGGTCGCCGCGAATCAGGAGCACCGGAGACAACGCCTTGCGGGCGACGATCTTGCGCAGGTCCGCGGCGACGTGCGGGTTGTCGACCGGCAGCAGCGGCAGCCCGGACGCACGCAGGATGTCCTTGGCCCTCCAACGCCGGGTCGTGGCCGCGCGCAGCAGTCCGATCAGGGCGTCGATCTCCTCGGGCCCGGCCAGAAGCCCCAGATAGGCCGCCGCCGCGGGGTAGTCATGCTCTTCGGGGTCGCTCTTCCACCGGACGTCGGGCATCCGTTCATGTTCCTCCTCTCACCCGCCCACCTGGCACGTCGACGCCAGGCGGTCCCAGCCACCGCGTGGCTGGCGACGTGGGTTACCCGCGAATCCAGGGTGAGAGGATCAGTTCCGCCACGACCGGCACCGGCGCATGATGTACGACGTCCTGACTGGTCGATCTGACTCGGGTGCGGTCCCATGACATCACCGTCACCGACCTCGTCGCGGTAGCCATCGCTTCACTCGGTTCCATGGCCGTGGCCCCACGATCCCGTCAGATTTTGTCGTCGTCCAACGGTCGTCCTGCCCGTGTCGCATCTGGTCTCCGCGACCCTCCGGGTTCGAGGCGTCGTAGTAGCTGCCCTGCCCGTGCCGGCGCGCCAGCTCATCCCAGCGCGACCGGTCCCGCAGCCACCAGGGTTCTGATCGCTGCGGGCCTGGTGGGCGGGGTTAGGCGATGCCGGCGCCTTTCAGGGTGACCGGCAGTTTCGACACGCCGCGGACGTTCGAGGAGACCTTCACCTCGGCGCGGGCGGGGTCGGCGATGAAGTCGGGGTACCGTTTGAGGATCTCCTCCAAGGCCACCTTGATCTCGAGACGGGCCAGGTGGGCGCCGAGGCAGCGGTGGATGCCGAAACCGAAGAACACCGTCGTCGGCTCCTCCTTGCGGTCGAGGCTGAACACGTCCGGGTTCTCGTAGACGCGCTCGTCCCGCAGCGCCGAGCCGGTGATCAGCATGACCCGCTGACCGGCGGGAATCGGCACGCCGTGCAGCTCGATGTCGCGGGTCGACGTCCGGCCCTGCAGCTGCGACGGGGCGTCGAAACGCAACGTCTCCCCCGCGGCCCGGTCGTAGAGCGACGGGTCGTCGAGCAGGCGGCGACGCTGCTCCGGAAAGCGGGTGAGCGCCATCATCCCGTTCGGGATGGTCTTGGCGACGGTCTCGTGGCCGGCGGTGCCGAGCTCGAGGAATCGGAAGGCGATCTCCTCATCGGTCATCCGCCGGGTCGTCGTGCCGTCCTCGTCGTCGGCGACCTCGGTCTCGATCAGCAGGCTGATCGGGTCACCGGTCGGGTTCCTGCGCCGCTCGGCGATCAGGGACAGGTAGAGGTTGATCAGAGTGCCGGTGCTCTCGAGGAAGTCCGTATCGGCCCCCTTGCTCTCGCCGCGGGCCAGTATCCGGTCGGAGCACTCGTTGACGACAGCCCGGTGTTCCTCCGGGATGCCGATCAGCTCGCTGATGACGTCGAGCGGAAGCGCGACGGAGAAGTTCTGCACGACGTCGAACTCGCCGGAGTCGGCCACCGCGTCCAGCAGTTCGCCGGCCCGACGGCGGATGTAGGGCTCGAGGGCGAGCATCCGGTTCGGCGTGAACACCTTACCGATGATCTTCCGGTGCCAGCGGTGCTCCGGCGGGTCCTTAAGAATGATCATCGGGGCGCCGGCCTCCGCGCCCTCGATCGTCACGCCGCCCGTGCTGGAGTACGTCTGCCAGTCCTTGTGCGCGGCGGCGACATCCGCGTGCCGGGACAGCGCCCAGAACTTCAGGTCCGGGTTGTGGTACACGGGCGCCTCGTCCCGCAGTGCCCGGTAGACGGGGTACGGATCGCGGTACGTCGCGAGATCATAGGGGTTGAACTCGACCATCTGCCTTCTCCTGCCGTCAGGTAGGTACATCCTGCCTTCAGCTCGCGATCCGCGCCGCCGTCAGCAGCGCTGGTGAATATCCGGGCGGCCGCAGCCCGGATCAGGTATAAGAACGGCCACCAGGGGCCTGCGACGGGACAATGCGGTGGCGCATCGTTATTTCCTCGGTCAGACCGAATGGCGCCGGACCGGAGGTAGGTCAGGCCGCTCGGCGACGCGGCCAGCACCTGTCTTCCGCACGTGCGTGTGGTGTGAAGATCCCCGGCCTCTGCGTCGGCCGCCCCGCACGCCCGACCGGCCAGCTCGTCCTCGCAGCCCTCGCCCACCTGCGCTACGTCCCAGCCCACAGCGGGACACCGGCCTACATCCCCCGACCCGAACCCCTACCATAACTCCTGCTCGACATCCTCGGCGTCGACCCGACCCAGCCGCCATGATCAACAGTCGGGACGGTCGACGCATCGAAACCCCATGTGCGGAAGACGGGGCTAGGTGTTGATGACCGTGGCTGCGATCGTCCACTGCCGTCCCCGACGCCACGGACCGTGGCGCTTCAGCCCGACCTCGGCGAGCAGCAGGTCGGCAGCCCGTTCGAGCGAGCCAAGGTCGGCCTCGCGGTCTGGCCGGCCGAGCCGGGCGACGCCGGTGTTACCGATGCTCTCGCCCCCATCATTCTGGTGCCGGATGATGCGCACCTCGCCGGTGTCATAGTCGGCCTGGGCGCGCAGGTCCCTGTCCGTCAACGGGTCTCCTTCGGTTACCGGCGTCGCTGCGCAGCTCAGTTGTGACCCTCGCCAAGCGCGGACGCCCGGCGCTGCAGGTTGCGGCGAAGCGCCATATCGGGTTCCTTCTCCGGTTGTGACCCTCGCCGAGCGCGGACGCCCGGCGCTGCATCTTGTTGGTGAAGATCTCCCGGGCACGCTCTTCGGATTGCCATCGTCAGGACCTTCCGGGTCCAACAGCTGCCGGTAGACCGCTGCGTTCTGCTCGGCGATCGTCGTGAACGGTACCGCCACGATCACCCGAGCCTTGCCGTGCTCCAACGCATGCCGAAGCCCGAACGCCCCTGCCGCAATCGTCTTCCCCGACCCGGTCGGCGCCGGCAGCCGAAAGAACCCCCCAGGCCCAGAGGCCGTAGCCACGCAGGCCTGGAACACTTCCTCCCGCCACCTGTCCACTGTGGAGGCGCCCCGACCCGCCAGCATCCGCTCGCGGCGCACGACAAACCGATTCCACAACATCGCCATGTCCGCTGGCGGCGCGACACGCGGCTGCCCGCCGGCACGATGCGCGGCCGTATCCAGCCCATCAGCATCCACCAGCGCCGAGTACAGCAGGCGGAGCAGCATATCCATCTCCACCTTCGAGGAGATGTCGGAAGGTAGCGGCACCGGCGGACCCTCGAACAGAGCCGGCAGCAGCGGGCGCAGCGCAGCCTCCGCCTCAAACCGGGCCTGAACTTGCTCCGCAGGCGCGTTGTCCACCTCGGAGTTGACGAACGCCGGGCTGGTCAGCCCACCGTGATGGCCATGCAGCGCCACCCCCAGTTCTGCTGCCCCGCGGCGGCGAGCCAGCAGAACTCCCAGCGACTTGTGATCGAAGCCCACGCGACGACCCGTCGACTCCGCCAGCAGCAGGTGCTCCTGCCAGGTGCACGACGCCTTGCCCGTGTCATGAGCTAGCCCGACGAACCGGCCTGCCGGCCCCGTCCCGAACACCGAGGCGAACCGCTCCGCCGTCCCCTCAAGATGATCGATAAGGTGATGGCGGACACCTGACGAGTTCATGCTGTGCGCCTACATCTCCAGACCCCCCGCTCCAGAACGTGCCACCACCCCGTGACACGGAAAGCGATCATGACCTCACGTAGGCCATCCAATCCGACGGGTCCGACAAAAATCGCCGCCCAACGAAGATGGGCCGGCCACGGGACGACGCCACTCCCCAAGATGATCGACGTAGCGACTCGAGCTGCCCGCCAGAGAACCAGGGCTTCCACCCGCTACTCGTGCCGCAGCTCGGACCCTCGATGCGCCAGCTCGCAGCTTCGGAACCCCAAGCGCTACGCCGAACCCCGGTAC
>NZ_CADCWS010000217.1 GCF_902806475.1 Candidatus Frankia nodulisporulans | reverse complement strand
TGACCATGGCCGAGCCGACCGCCACCCGCAGGTCCGGACCGGGCGGGTTCGGTTCGGGTGGGTTCGGCTCGGGGATGCGTCCCGTCTCGTCGACCGTCACGGGCACCAAACTACGACCTGCGTGGATACCGCCGGATGAGGTTGGACAGGTGCCGTCCGTGGGCGTTGCCCGCCGTGCGACCGGCGGTGGGCGCTAAAGTCCCCCGCGTGCTGATCGGTGAGGTCGAGTCGCGGTGATGGGTCGGACGCACGCGTTGAGCGGGGCGGTGCTGTGGCTGGCGGCCACACCCCTGCTGGCGCGGGAGCAGTGGTGGGGGTCGCACGCGTTGTCGCTGTCGACCGGGCAGGTGATCGCCGGGGCGGTGGTGGCCGCGGGCGCGGGCCTGCTGCCGGACATGGACCATCCGTCGGGACGGATCGCGGGGACACTCGGGCCGATCTCACGCCAGTTCTGCCGGTGGGTGAGCCGGCTCAGCGGGGGGCATCGCCATGCCACCCACTCGTTGCTGTTCGCCTTCGCCATGGGCTACGCGATGTCGATGTTGGCCATCCATTTTCGCTATGGCTGGTGGGCGGCGCTGTTCATCCTGGTCGGCTTCGGGCTGCGTGGCCTTGGTCTGGACTTCGAGGGCCACGAGTTCTGGTCCGGACTCAAGGACTGCGTGACGGCCGCCGGCGCGGTCTGGGCCATGCACGACCTGGACATGGGCTTCGCCGGTTACCCCGTGGCCATCGGCTGCCTCGCCCATCTGCTCGGCGACTGCCTCACCCCACGCGGCTGTCTGCTGCTGTGGCCGGTGCCCTGGCGGATGGAGACGGTGCTGGTGCCCCGCACCGACGGCCGGGTGGAACGGCTGGTCGTCGTGCCGCTGCTGGCCTGCGCCGGGGTCGTCCTGACCGTCCAGGTCCTCAGCGGCGGCGCGCTCTACCACTGGGTGCGCTGACCAGCGGGAAGCGAGCCGATCCGCGGGTGATGCCGGTTCCGCGGGTGATGCCGGTTCCGCGGATGGTGTCGGGTCAGGCGGTGGCGTAGCGGTTCGCGGGGCGGGCCAGGCCGAGGTGGCCGCGCAGCGTGGTGGCGGTGTAGTCGGTGCGGAACCGGCCGCGCGCGGCGAGTTCGGGGGCGAGCTCGCGGGTGATGGCCCGCAGGTCGTCGGGCAGGACGGCGGGACGCAGCCGGTAACCGGTGATCCCCGCGTCCTGCCAGTCCAGCAGCAGGTCGGCGAGGTCCGCGGGCGTCCCGGTGAAGATCCGAGCGTCGGAGCGGTACGGCTTGTCCAGCCGCTCGTCCAGACGAGCCCGCCGGGCGGCGGCGGCCTCGGTGGTGCCGGCCAGCAGGACGTCCAGATCGGCGAAGACCTGCACGGTCTCGCCGCCCCGACCGGCCCGGTCCTGCTCGTCCCGGACCTCGGCGACGATCGACCGCGCGTGGTCGGCGTCCAACGGGGTGACGTGGACGATGTCGGCGGCGCGGGCGGCGAACCGGTAGGGGACCGCTGGCGTGCGCCAGCGCGGTGACTACCGGCTGGCCCTGCGGCGGGCGCGGGGTGATCGACGGGCCGCGCACGCTGAACCAGCGGCCGGCGAACTCGATGTGGTGCAGCTTGTCGCGGTCGACGAACCGCCCGGTGGCGACGTCGCGGATCTCCGCGTCGTCCTGCCAGCTGTCCCACAACCGGCGCACGACCTCGACGTGGTCGGCGGCCTCGTCGAACCAGTCGACGAGGAGCGCCTCGTGCTCAGGGCTGCTGCGGTTGCCCAGGGTGAGCGTCACCGGCGCCCGCCGGCCGAGGTGGGGGATCTCCCCGGGCCGGCCGAGCTGAACCCGCCAGCCCGCGCGCCCGGCGCTGACATAGTCCAGGGTCGCGATGGCCTTGGAGATGTGGAACGGTTCGGTGGCCAGCGCCGACGTGCTCGGTACCAGCCCGATCCGTGAGGTCGTCGGCGCCACCCGGGAGGCGATCAGGACCGCGTCCAGACGGCCCTGGACTCGGTCGGTGCGTCCGTCCGGGCCGGAGAAACGGGCCGACTGCAGCGCGAGGGCGTCCTCGATCGTGACGAAGTCCAGCCGGCCGCGTTCGGCCTCGGCGACCAGCTCCGTCCAGTAACCGGTGGTGAACAGGTCCGCGGGCCGGGCGTTCGGCTCGCGCCAGGCCGCCGGATGCCATCCCGCGCCGTCCAGCGCGGCGGCGAGATGCAGCGGAGCCGATCCGGTCATGAGGTCCTCTTTCGATCTGGCGTCGGTACGCCGGCTCGGTCAGGGTGGCGGAGGGGTCAGGGTGGCGGAGGGGTCAGCCGACGTGGCCGCGGCGGCGCCACTCCCTGGCGAGCAGCTCGTACGAGCGGACCCGGTCGGCATGCTGGTGGGTGATCGTCGTGATGGCCAGCTCCTGGGCGCCGGTGGCCTCCAGCAACTGCTCGAGGCGGTCGGCGACGGTGCTCGGCGAACCGACCAGCTGCGTCTCGGTGCGGTCCACGACCAGATCCCGGTCCTCGTCGGTCCACACATGCGCGGCGACCTGCTCCGGGGTCGGGAACCGGATGGCGCCCGCGCCCGTGCGGATGCTGCGGACCCACAGGCCGTAGCCGGCGGCGAGGTGGGCGGCCCGGGCGTCGTCCTCGGCGACGACGACGTCCGCGGAGACCGACAGGTGCGGCTCGGCCAGCTCGGCGGAGGGCCGAAAGGCCTTGCGGTAGGCGTCGACCGCGTCCAGCACGGTGCTCGGGCTGTGATGGTAGGACGCGGCGAACCGCAGACCGCGTGCCCCGGCGACCTCGGCGCTCGACCCCCCCGAGGCACCCAGGATCCAGACCTCCACGTCCGCGCCCTCGCCGGGGCTCGCGTGCGCCTCCTGGCCGTCCGGCGAACGGTACGTCCCGGCCAGCAGCGCCAGGATCTCGTCGACCTGTTCGGCGTAGTCCTGGCTGTAGGCGCCGGGTTGTTGGAGCAGGCCCGTGATCAGGCTGACCTTGGCGGGGGACAGCAGCTTCGAGATGTCGACCTGCCTGGGCAGCAGCAGGCCGTTCGCGGCCCGCGCCTCGACGCTGTGATCGCCACCGCCGCGGGAGGCCCGGTAGGCCTCCAGCACACTGACGGCCGCCGCGTCACGCTGCTGGGACGTGGCGCCGTTCACCGACCCCGACCCCGCCGGACCCGGGCCGTCCGGTGAGGTCGCGGAACCGCTGGCGTCCGGCGAGTCAGGACTGGCCGCGGGGCCCTCGCCGGCCGCGGGTGTCGCCCCGCCCGGGGACGCCTTGGGTGGACGTCGGCCGAAGGACCGTCCGATACCGAGGTCGAGGCGACCCGGGTGCAGCGCCGAGATCAGGCCGAACTCCTCGACCACCGACAGCGGGGTGCGGTGGCCGGCCTGCACGCCGGCCGACCCCAGCCGGATGCTCGAGGTCGCGCCGGCGACCAGGGCGATGGACACCGCCGGGGACGAGCCGAGCACACCCGGATTGAGATGGTGCTCGGCGAACCAGTAGCGGTGATATCCGAGTCGCTCCGCGACCTGCACCAGGTCGACGGTGTTGCGCAACGCCGCGCCGCTGGTCGAACCATCACTGAGCGGAACGAGGTCGAGGACTGCCAGCGGAATCGCACTCATGGCTGGACCCTTCTTCGGCGGGCGGGAAACTCATGGCCTCGGGACGTGTCGCCGAGGGAACAAGACCGGCGCCGAAGGTGCGACCGCGTGGCGGGCTTCGCACGAGGCCGAGGGGCACGACCCCAGGAACACGGCAGATGACCGAGACGGCGCAGGTCAGACGAACTGGTGGTGGCGGTGGGAGACGCGGCGACGCCAGGCGGCGCCCTGGCTGAGGCGGGGACACAGCGCGCTGGACGAGCGAAGCAGGTCGATCTGCAGCCGCCGGGTCAGATGCCGGTGGGCCTGGCGGAGATGCCGGTGGCCGGCGGGCGCGGAGAGCCGGCCGGTGGGGGAGGAAACCGTTGACATGGTCATCCCTTCCCACGGCCAAGGCCCGACGGCCGGCCTGACATCGCCCTACCGTTGCTGGGCAGCATCACCACCTGCGCCGGCCCGACCGGTGGACGGCCCATCCGCGTGGCGAACCTGATCCCGCCACGAACGTAACCCGCTGCCGGCACCTTGTCTACGGACTTGGTGGGGTTCGGGACGCGACTGACGCCGCGGCCGGCGGTTCAGGCTGGCGGGAACTGCCCGCCGGACGGGGGCTGGTACTGCGGGTCGACCGGGGGATTGCCCGGCCCTGGCTGCCCCTGCCAGTACTGCTGGGGGTGGGACGGGTTCTGCTGCTCCCACGGCGCACTGTTCTGCTGCTGGTACGGGGCCCTGCGGATGCCACTGCTGGGGCCCGCCCGGGCCGATCGGTGGCGGCGGCGCCGCTGCGCCGGGATGGACCTGCACGTTCTGGGACCCGTGGTTCGTGCTGACCGCGAGCGCGAGGGCGACCACCCAGCCGACGAGTGTCCACCCGAGAAAGATGTTGATCACGAGGACCGAGGCCGACTGGCGTCCCCGGACCAGGGCGACAATGCTCGGAAGCACATAGAGCACCACTGCTATGAGAATGAAGAATATCCCGGCTGTCTTCACGGAAATCCCCCGATCTTCGTGCGTAAGGAACGGTGCTCTTCGCGACCCAGGCAGTCGATCGTACGGTCGGCAGAGTAGCACAATCATCGCTTTCGGTGCCTACTCTATTTCTCTCGTTACCATTCGTGACCATCGTCGTTATCTGTGCTGTCGGTCGGCGATACTCGAAGCTGCTGGTCAGCGGCGTGTCCAGGGGGCGGTTACGCCTGTGTGGACGCACCGCATCCCGTCGAGTCGTCACACAGTGGTCGCGGATCTGGCGATGGAGCGGTGTCGTGGCTACCGCGGTCGAGGTGAGTCGGCCCTGCCGCAGGGCCCTGTCCGACCAGCGTGATCATCTCAGGGGGCGGTGGTCTGTCTGCTGAGCGATGACGGGGTTGGGTCTGGTGGGCTCGATCTGACTCGCCGCCGGCTGCCGGCCCAATCGTGCGAGAATGCGGCTCATGTCCGAGACTGCGCCGCACGCGGAGGGCGCAACCGACCCGCTGTACGACTTCTTCGTCTCCTACGACGAGGCAGACCGTGGCTGGGCCGAATGGATCGCCTGGACGCTGGAGCAAGACGGCTACCGGATTCTTCTGGAGCACTGGGATCTTGTCGCCGGCGGAAACCGGCATGTGTTCCTTCAGGAGGGCATGGCCCGGTCCAAGCGGACCCTGGCCATCGTCTCCCAGCGCTATCTGGGCTCGGCCTACGGCGGCGTCCAGTGGCGGGCCGCATGGGGAACGGATCTGCTGGGCACCGATCGGAAACTCATCCCGATCCGGATTGATGACTGCGACCTACGCGAACCGCTGCGGTCCGTTGTCGCCATCGACCTGGCCGAGCTGGACAAGGACGAGGCCGGTGCGCAGCTGCTTACCGGCATCTCGGTCGCGCTGGCAGGCCGGAATCCACCGCTGGGTGAACCCACCTTCCCGCCGGGCACCGTTGACACGGATACCTTCGCGGCCGTCTCCACGGGTCGGCGGTGGAGCGGGGTGGTCGTCCGGACGTGGACACGTCTGTGGCGGCGGGGTGGCTGGCTCGTCGGGACGCTCGGGGTGGCTCTGGAGGCCACGGGTGTCGGTGCGCAGGCCGCGGGCCGCGCTGGTGTCGTCGGCGTCGTGGCCGGTGTGCTCGCGGTGGGAGTTGCCAGTGCCCTGGTCGTCCGCTGTGCGCTGGCGCCTCGCTGGGCGCCGAGTGCGGTCGAGATGCTGCTGGCGTGTTCGCTGGGTCTGCTCGGCGCGGCGGTCGGGGCCGAGTCGCTGGCCATCGCCGGTACCGCGCGCGCGGCGCACTCGCCGCTCGCGGTGGTCGTCGAGGTACTGGTCGCCACGACGTTGGTGTACGCGGTCGCGCGACCCGCGCGGACCCCGTCGGCGACCGCGCAGCCCAGCCCCGTCCCGGCCGTCGCACAGCACACGGAAGCGGGCGGATAGGGTCGCTATCGCCATCCGGGGGGGATGGCGCAGCGGAGCGGGGCGAAGCTCGATGTCGAATATCGGAATGCCGGGGCGGGGCAGCCTTCGCTACTACCAGGCGATCGGCGTCGCGCTCGTCGTCGTGGCGGCACTGGCCGTGGTTCTGGGGGCGAAGGTACGGTCGCCGGATTCGGCACGCAGACTCGGCGGATGCGCGGTCATAGACATCTTCGCGGGCCAGGGTGGATCGTCGCTCGGCGCCAGCTCCACGCCCTACGACCAGTACGCCGCCGTTATCCAGAAGAACATCAGGCGGCAGTATCCCGGGTCGGCCGTCGACGTGGTCGCGACTCCGGGAAGCTCCTTCAACGTCTCTGCGTTGGCCGACTCGACCGCCAGCACCTGTTGGCTGGGCTTCGGCGGCATGGGTACTGCGGTGGACGCGTCCAAGGCCGTCTTTCAGTTCGAGGGACAGCGGGTCACCACAGTGCGGACCGTCGGCCCGCTCTGGCTCGACTTCATCCAGGTGGTCGTTCGGGTGCCGGACGCCGCGCACCCGAACGACCGGCCGATGACCGCCCTGGCGGACCTCTGCCAGCCGAACCGGGTGCTGATGACCGGGCCCAAGTCGTCGGGGACGAGTCGCACCAGCGAGATCCTCCTGCACCAACTCCAGTCCCGGGATCCGAGCTGCCATCCGGAAATAAAGAACAGCACCCTGGCCGACGCCGTCGACGCGGTCCGCAGCGAACGAGCCGACGCCCTGTTGTGGTCCGGAGGAGCGCCGACCCCGACCATCGACGCCGCCCTGCGGGACCCGGTCGGCCGCACACTCACCCTGCTGGCGTTGGACGAGGGATACCTCAAGGGCATGCAGATCGAGTGGGACAACAAGTATCCGGCGCTGCACGGCGGCGACTATCGACAGTGGACACTGCAACGAAACGACTACGCGGGGCTGAACCCGACGTACACGATCGCGTCGTCGAACGTCGTGCTGGTGAACGAGAAGGCCAACGACGATCTGGTCACCTACGTCACCGACCTGTTGGTGAACCACCGGCAGGAGTTCGAGGCGGCGCTGTGGGGTTCCGAGCA
>NZ_CADCWS010000216.1 GCF_902806475.1 Candidatus Frankia nodulisporulans | reverse complement strand
TCGGACACAGAGTGGCAGCAATGGCCTGATGGATGCCCCGCTCCCCGTCCAGACCCCTCCGCCCCCGGGCCGCGGCCACACGCCGAGGGTTGCTCGGCCACACGCCGAGGGATGTTCGGTCCACGGAGGCCTCAGTCCTTGAACAACCCTCGGCATGCCATGATCACGGCCTCGCTCCGGAGGCGTCGGAGCGCTCGCCAAGCGGCCGCCGCACACGCACTGCCGTCTATATCACCTTGTATCGGCATATAAAGGACGGCCGCGTAGCCATGACCCGACCTTGCCGAGGCCCGAGCGGACGCATCATCTCGGACGCGACCAGCATCACCCCCGGACGCGGCCAGCAGCGCTCCGGACGCGACCAGCAGCGCCTCAGCCGCGGTCAGCAGCGCCTCGGAGCGACCAGCAGCTCCTCGGATGCGGTCAGTGGCCCATGCTGAGGCCGCCGTCGACCGGGATGAGAGCGCCGTTGATGTAGGCGGCGGCCGGGGAGGCGAGGAAGGCGACCAGGGCGGCGACGTCCTGCGGGTCGCCCATGCGCTTACCGGGGACCGCGGCGGTCAGGGCTGCACGCTGGTCCTCGGTGAGGGCGTCGGTCATGTCGGTGCGGATGGGGCCGGGGGCGACGACGTTGGCGGTGATGTTGCGGGGGGCGAGCTCCCGGGCCAGGGAGCGGGCGAAGCCGATGAGGCCGGCCTTGGACGCCGCGTAGTTGGCCTGGCCCGGGCCACCGATCGACGCGACGACGGACGAGATGAAGATCAGACGCCCGCGACGCAGCCGCATCATCGGGCGGGTGGCTCGCTTGGCGACCCGGTAGGCGCCGACCAGGTTCGTGTCGATCACGTCGTGGAACGCGTCCTCGCTCATCGTGGCGAGCAGGGTGTCGCGCACGATGCCGGCGTTGGAGACCACGATCTCCACCGGGCCGAGCTCGGCCTCGATCTTGCCGAAGGCCTTGTCGACGCTGTCGGCATCGGCCACGTCCATGGTGACGCCGAGCATCCCCTCGGGGGCCGAGCCACCGCGGCTGGCCACGGCGACCCGCTCGCCGGCGGCGGCGAGCGCGGCGGCGCAGGCGGCACCGATGCCGCGGTTACCACCTGTGACCAGAGCGACGCGACCTTCGTTTTCGACCATGACCGGTGATGGTAGCCGCCCGGCCGGCCTGGCCCGGACCGTCCACGCTCGCACCCGGGACGCGGCGCGGGCCGGCCGGCGACGCCGCATCCCACTGCGGATGCTGAAATGGTGCGTAACACCGCACGGTGGACGCGGCTGTCCGCATCCGGCGGGACACCCAGCGGCGAGACCAGTCCGGCGGGCAACCTCCGGCCCGCGTCGCACGTCCGGACATGGGGAGGGCTGCGCCGTGGGACGAAGGCCGAACATCCGCAGACCGGAACCTCGAGGATTCGAGTCGGCGCATGCCTACCCGGAGCTGATCCTGGCCACCGATGGCGACGGTCCGCCCGCCCAGGCCGCCCAGGCCGGGCCCGACGGCTCCGCCACCGGGCCCGCCAGCACCACCCCGGCAGCCGACCGCCGCGCCCCGAACCCGGCCAGCACCGCCCCCGCGGTCGCCGGCCCGGACCCGAAGCCCGCCGGCCCGGAACCGGGGCCTGCCAGTCTCGACCCTGGAGCCCAGGGGTCCGGGATCGGGGACCGACCGTGAGAACGAGGACGAGATGGCGACATCGGCACTCACCCCACGTGACGTCTCCCAACCCGCCAACGGTTCCCCGCTCCACCCCGGCGGCGGACCCTCCACTCCGGTCGAGCCGCCACCGCCCGCACCCGTCCCCGGTCCGCCGGACGGCATCCTCGATCTGGCCGCCCTGGCCACGTTGGACGGGCGACTCCGCAGCCGGGCCGCCGCCCTCATCGAGGCCGGGGTGCGGGCGGGGCTTCGTTCACCGGGAGACGCCCGGCGGGACCGGGCCGCGGTGGCGTCGGCGTCCAGTGTGGCCACCGTGCTGTGGTTCGACGCGCTGCGCGCCGAGGACCGGGTGAGCGTCACCCCGCACACCGCGCCCCTGCTGCTGGCGGTGCACGAAGCACTCGGCGAGACGCAGCCACCGTCACCGGACGCGCTGCCCGTGGCACCGCCGGCCGCCACGGCGACCCGACCGTCGGCGACGGCCACAGCGGCGACGGCCACGGGGGCGACGGCCACAGCCACGGCCACGGGGGCGACGGCCACAGCCACGGCCACGGGGGCGACGGGGGCCACGGGGGCGACGGCGCTGCCGTGGGAGACGCAGACAGCGACGGTCGCTGGTCCGGGGCGTCCGCTGCGCCGGCTCGGCAGCGGCAATGTCGGACCCAGCGGCACGGTCTGGGCGGCGCTGGCGCACCGCTTCGCCGGCAGCCGGTTCGACCACACCCCCGGCGGACGACAGATCTGCCTGATCGATTTCACCGAGCTGCGGGACCCGTCCGTCTGGGAGTCGATCACCGACGAGCGGGTCGCGCATCTGGGCGAGCTGTTCTGGGTCGTGCTGGTCTCCGGCACCGGAATCTCGGACGGCTGGCAGCCCGGCGCGACCGGTGCGGCCCGGGAGACCGGCGGCGTCGGCGGGCCGGGTCGGGCGGCGCGGATGTTCGAGGCGGCCGGCTGGCAGGTGCTCACCGTCCGGCATGGTCGGCGGCTCGGTGCGCTCTCCCGCGCGCCCGGCGGTCCCGCGCTGATGGCTCGGCTCGACCAGCTCACCCCGGCGCAGTACCAGGAGCTGCTGCACACCCGGGGTGCGGAGCTGCGCCGCAGGCTGGCCGGCCCGGGCGCCGCGGGTGTCGGCATCAGTCGACTGCTCGACACGCTGCCCGACGAGGAGATCCTCGCCTGCCTGCGTGATCTCGGTGGGCACGACATTCCGCTGCTCATCGACGCCTTCGACGAGGTCGCCGGCGACCGGCCCACCGTCCTGTTCGCCTACACCGACAACCGGCTCACCCCGGACGACGCACCCCCCACCAGCCCGGACGACCTCGACGACCCCGACCGCCCCGCGACCCTGGACCGCCCCGCATCCCTGGACCATCCCGCGGCCCTGGACCGTCCAGACGATGTGGACCGCCCCGACGATGTGCTCACCGAGCTGGACCGGCCCGGCGACCAGGCCCGCCCCGCCGACATCGAACCGGCCGACATCGAACCGGCCGACATCGAACCGGCCGACATCGAACCGGCCGACATCGAACCGGCCGCAGCCGTGACGGGCGGGAGGAACCAGGAGGGACGGCCGGCGGCCGGGCCGCTGCTGGCGCCCGTGCCGTGGACGCCGGGGGCACGCCGGCTGGCCCGTCATGTCGGCACCTACCTGGACCGCGCGCCGATCGCACCCCGCGCGGCCGCACCGGTGCCGGGGCACGTCGATCGGCGCGCCGACGGTGTGAGCTCCACCCAGGAGGCGCTCGGCCAGCTGCTGCGCGATCTGCCCGCGCTCGCCCCGCAGGCCGCGACGGCGGTGGTCACCATCAGCACCCGCGCCGCGGATCCGATCCTCGCCAGCTGGCTGGCCGCGGCCGGACGGCATGTGGCCGGCGGGCTGTCGGCGCCGGCGTTCGGCGGGGTGCTGGCGTCCCTGGGAGTGGCGTGGAGCCGGCAGGGACTTCCGCTGCTGCCGATCGGGGTCGCCGACGAGCTGGCCGCGGGCCAGGTGCTGCCGGGGTGGCTCGCGGCCGGCAGCGGGGACGCGCGCAGCATGCTCGCCGTCGCCGACACCGGTCTTGACCCGGCGTCCCGGGCGTTGGCCTTCGGCGGTGGCGACGGGGTGCCCGAGCGGGTGGCGGCGGTGTGGACGCCGGCGTTCGCCCAGGATCTCGCCTGGTGCCTGCTCGCGGGTCTCGGTCAGCTGGGCCGACCGGGCGGGGTGTCCAGCCTGCTGCGGCTGAGCGCACGTCCGATCGACCAGCGACTGGCCGCGCTGCCGGGCGACCCGGTCGCCCTGCGCCAGCGCCGCGCCCTGGCTCTCGCCGGCGGCTACCGGCTCTACGAGGGCGGCCCGGACGCGGTGCTCACCCTGGTCGGCGTCGGGGCGGTGCTGCCGGAGGTGCTGGGTGCGGCGGCCCGACTGTGCGCGGGCCTGCGCCGCGAGGTGAGCGTCGTGTGTCTCACCTCGCCGAACGCGGTGTTCGCCGCGCTGCAGGCCCGGCGTGGGCTCCAGGACGGCTCCGACGCGTTGCTGGGCGAGATCCTGCCGGCACGGCGACGCACCCCGCTGGTCACCGTCGTCGACGGTGATCCCCGCTCACTGGCCTTCCTCGCCGGTGTGCATGGCGATCCGATCGCCACGCTCGGATCGGCCGCGCCGGCCCCGGGCACCGAACCGCCGGGGCCCGGGGACGCCCCCGTCCCCCTGGAGACGATCATCGGGGCAGCCCTGGACCTCCTGGACGAGACCAGCGGGCGCTGACGTCCGCGCTCAGACGCCGACCGCGTGGACTCCCCCGTCCACGTGGACGATCTCGCCGGTCGTCGCCGGGAACCAGTCGGAGAGCAGGGCGACGCAGGCCTGGGCGGCCGGGGTGGTGTCGTGGACGCTCCAGCCGAGGGGGGCACGGCCGTCCCAGACGTCCTCGAACTGGCTGAAACCGGGGATGGACTTGGCCGCCATGGTGCGCAGTGGGCCGGCCGCGACGAGGTTGACCCGCACGCCACGCGGCCCGAGGTCGCGGGCCAGGTAGCGGGCGGCGGAGGCCAGCCCCGCCTTGGCGACGCCCATCCAGTCGTAGGACGGCCAGGCGACCGAGGCGTCGAAGTCGAGGCCGACGACGGAGGCCCGCTCGCCGAACAGCGGCAGGGTCGCGCGGGTCAGCGAGGCCAACGACCAGGTGGACACCTGCAACGCGGTGCCGACCTCGGACCAGGCCGCCTCGACGAACGGTTTGCCGCCGAGGACCGACTCGGGGGCGAAACCGATCGCGTGCATCACGCCGTCCAGGCCGTCGACGTGTTCACGGAGCCGCTCGGCGAGGCTGCCGAGCTGCTCCTCGTCGGTGACGTCCAGTTCGACGACGGGAGCCTCGGTGGGCAGCCGGCGGGCGATGCGTCGGGTCAGGGACAGGCCCCGGCCGAAGCCGGAGAGGACTACCCGGGCGCCCTGTTCCTGGGCGATGCGGGCGACGCTGAAGGCGATCGACGCCTCGGTGAGGACGCCGGTGACGAGAATGCGTTTACCTTCGAGAAGACCGCTCATGGGCCGCATCCTGCCAAACATCGCCGCGGTGGTGAGCGGTCCCCGCCGCGGAGCGTCGCCGCCGGGGCCAGGGGCGGCGGGCGAGGCGGCTCAGGTACGCGCGAGCAGGCGTTTGCGGGTGGCGCGGGTGACCGGTTCGACGAACCGGGCGGCCAGCGGGCCGATGATCGCCATCAGCAGCACATAGCAGGCGGCCAGCGGGCCCAGTTTCGGTTCGATGCCGGCGGCGACGGCGAGGCCCGCGATGACGATCGAGAACTCACCGCGGGCGACCAGGGCCGCGCCGGCGCGGAAGCGGCCCATCGTGCCGATCCCGGCGCGTCGCGCCGCCCACCAGCCTGTGATCATTTTCGTGGTGACGCCGGCGACGGCCAGCAGCGAACCGGCCAGCAGCGCCGACGGGATCGACTCGGGGTCGGTCTGCATCCCGAAGAACACGAAGAACACCGCCGCGAACAGGTCCCGCAGCGGGCTGAGCACCTCCGCCGCGCCCTCGGCGATCGGGCCGGACAGCGCGATACCGACCAGGAACGCGCCCACCGCGGTGGAGACCTGCATCTTCTGCGCCAGTCCGGCGACCAGCAGGGCGAGGCCGAGTACCCGCAGCAGCAGGATCTCGTCGTTGCGGTCGGCCTTCGGGTCGAAGACCAGCCGGGTCACCTTGTCGCTGTGGCGCACCGCCAGGTACAGCACGGCGACCAGCAGGCCGAGCGCGATCGCGACGGTCAGCGAACCGCGGGCGAACGTCTGATGGGCCAGCAGCGCGGTGAGCACCGGCAGGTAGACGGCCATCGCCAGGTCCTCGAGTACCAGGACCGACAGGACCACCGGCGTCTCCCGGTTACCGAGTCGGCCCAGGTCGCCGAGGACCTTCGCGATGATCCCGGACGACGAGATCGCGGTGACACCGCCCAACACGACCGCGGCGGTCGGTCCCCAGCCCAGGATGAACGCCGCGACGACGCCGGGCAGCGCGTTGAGGACCAGGTCCAGCACCCCGGCGGGAGCCGCCTGGCGCAGCCCGGAGAGCAGCTCACTGGCGGTGTACTCGAGTCCGAGGGTGAGCAGCAGCAGCACGACGCCGATCTCGGCGCCGACCTGGATGAACTCCTCGCTCGCCCCGAGCGAGATGACCCCACCGTGCCCGACGGTGAGCCCACCGAGCAGGTAGAGGGGGATCGGTGAGATACCGACCCGGATGGCCAGATGTCCCAGGACGCCCAGGGAGAAAAGAACTGCCCCGAGCTCGATGAAGGTCGTGGTTGTCGAGTGCACTCGCGGCGGCCGTCCGCCGTCAACCGGTTCGGAGCAACGCCGCGACGGACGCGGTGTTCTCCGGTGTCCCGACGACCACGACGATGTCCCCGGCCTCGAACTGGAAGTCCGGTCGCGGTGACGCCTGCACGATGTGGTCACGCACCACGGCGACGATGGACGCGCCGGTGCGGGTACGGGCCTGGGTGTCACCGAGCAGCCTGCCGGCGAACGGCGAACCAGGGGTGATGGTGATCTGTTCGCCGACCAGCCCGGCGAACACCTTGCTGATGTCGGCCAGTTTCTCGACGAAGCGCGGAGCCCCGAGCAGCTCGGACAGGACGTCGCTTTCCTCCGCGGTCAGTGTGACGCACTCGCCCACGGCGTCGCTGTCCTGCGCGTCGTAGAGAACGATGTCGCGGCGGCCATGATGATGATGGGAGACCACACCCACCCGCCGGCCGCCCCGAGTCTGGAAGTCGTGGCGCAGCCCGATACCAGGCAACGCCGTCTCCTCGATGTCCACAGCAACCCTCTCGCGCGTTCTCGCCCACTCCGCCGTGGGAGTTCTGGTGACCGGATGACCGGGCGGTGCCCCGACCGGTCGCGTTCCGGCCCGGGGGCGCGCGTGTGGCGTCCCGGCCAGGCACGGCCCCAGCCCGGCTGTGA
>NZ_CADCWS010000215.1 GCF_902806475.1 Candidatus Frankia nodulisporulans | reverse complement strand
AGTCGCCGGGGACCCGGTCTGGCTCGCCGTCGGCGGCGGGAAGGTCAGCCGCAGGGTGAAGGCGGTCGGGGTCGGGCCGTGCGCGCGCAGATGGCGCACCCGGTCCTCGGCCTCCGCCGGGTCCGGCCGGTGCCCGGCGGGCACCCACCACAGGGCGTTGGTCGACCGGTGGGTCGGATGGAACCAGTCGCGGCGCCGCCGCAGAAAGGCGCCCTCGCCGTTGCGCAGGACGGCGGCGCACAGCGCGTCGACCGACTCCCACACCGCGAGGTTGACGATGGCCGCGAGCTGCTCCGCGGAATCCAGTCGAAACGTGTGCGGGGCGGCCTGCGCCGCTCCCGTTTCCGTCCCCGCTCCCAGCGACCAGAGGTAGCCGGGCTGACCGGTGACGGGCTCGGCCGGTGCCGACAGACCAGCCGCCAGCGCACCGGCGGACAGCGGCGCGAGCGGTTCGCGCACGCGGGCGATGTTCACCTGGGCGAGATGAAATCCCGTCATGACAAAAGCCTAGGGACGTCGCCCCGCGTGCGCCAGTAACGCCGCCCCGTCAACCACCGATCGCCGCCTCGCCGGCAGACGATCGCGCCGTCAGCCGTGAATGGAGATCGGCGTGCCGACCGGGATCAGGCGGGCCAGTGCCTCGATGTCGCTGTTGCGCAGTCGGATACATCCCATGCTCACATCGGTGCCGACCAGCTCGGGGTGGTTCGTGCCGTGCAGTCCGATGATGCCGCCGCCGCCGTTGAAGGTGGTGATCACGTCCGAGAAGCCGGAGAGCCCGAAGGCGTAGGGACCCCATGGCCCGTTCGGGTCCCCCGGTCGCAGCAGTTCGGTCAGGTAGAACGCGCCGGACGGGGTCGGCGTGCTCCCGGTGCCGATGCCGACCGGCAGCCGGACGACCACCTGGCCCTCGCGGGTGACGGTCAGCCGGTGCGCCGTGCGATCGACCACCAGCGCGTAGGGCGTCGTCGTCACCCGCACGTCACCGATCCGCACCCATCCCTGGGACCCGTTCGGCCGCACCGGCAGCATCACCCGCAGCCATCCGTCGTCGCGCCGCTGCCGGACGGCGAACACCAGCGGGGCGCCCTCCTGGTTCGGATTCGTGAGCTGCCCGCCGACGGCATCCCGCTCGGGCGCCGTGTACCAGGTGATGCTCGGACCGGTGGCATGCGCGACCAGACGCGCCGCGGTGTCGCTGCCAGCCGCCGAGGCGCCGGGTCGGGCCGGCGGCTGGGACGTCCCGGCCCGCGGGCTCGGTGTCGCGGTAGACCGATGCTCGACGCTCGACCCCGAGCACCCCGTCACCACCCCCATCACCGCCACCGCCCCCACCAGAGCCCGCCCTGCCAGCCCGACTCTCCCCGTCCGTGCGTCCCGCGCTTCCACGCGACCGGTCGCGACCGGTCTCCGAGCAGGCATTCCCATCCCACGAGCCCCTTCTAGTTACGCTGAGATTACTCTGCGTAACTAGAAGGCGTCTATGGCCGGCGCGGTCAGGGGTCGATGGGTGCTCTAGCGGCGGCGAGCCAGCACGCGGTAGGCGTTGGACCTGGACCCACCGGTCAGGTACGGACGGGTGACACCGTCGAGCACGAGACCCGCGGCGAAGGCGGGCGCGAGCGCCGTCGCGAGTGCCGCCCGACGCAGCCGCGGCGCGGTCGACACCTCGGCGCTGCCCCACGGGTTCGACGGCGAGGGTGCCCGCGTCTGCAGGAATCCGAACGGTACCGACAGCGGATCACCCGGCTGGTGCACCTCACCGAAGATCGGCCCCGAGGTCTCGAAGCCACGCTCCTCCAGCGCCGCGACGAGGTTCGCCGCGGGTATCAGGTGCTGGTGCTGGGGGATCAGCCAGCCGGGCCACATCGAGCCGTACCAGCGGGCCGCGGGGCTGTGCGGATTGGGCACCTCGACCAGCAGATGGGCGCCGGGCGACAGGACCCGCGCCGCCGCGTCCAGCTCGGCCTGCGGCTCACGGGTGTGCTCCAGGTAGTGGAACATGCTCAGGATGTCGTACTGACCCTTGAGTCCGTCGGCGAGCTCGGGGAACTGGCCGCGGTAGACCTCGTCGGCCCAGCCCCGTCGCCGCGCCTGCTCGACGCCGCCGCCCATGTCGAGCAGGTCGAACTGGGTGGACGGCCAGATGGACCGGGCCGAGTTGCAGAAGTGCCCGTGGCCGCCACCGACGTCCAACCAGCGTCGGGGCGTCGGGATGGCCTGGCGGGCCCGCTCCAGGTACACCCGGTCGTCGAACCCGAACAGCTCCTCCAGGGCCGACGCGCCGAGGCCGTCGTAGAAGTCGCGGTAGTAGAAGTCCAGCCCGTCCAGGGACAGCCGCGGATTCTGGAAGATGTGTCCGCACGCGGTGCACCGGTCGTAGCGGAACGTCCCGGGCTTGCCCTGGGTGACGTCGCGGCCCCGCAGGTGCGCGACGAGATCGTCGGCGCCGCACCAGGGGCAGTGCGCCTGCGCGGGTTCGAGGAAACGATCGAGACCAGCGGCGAGATCCGCCTGGTAGACGACCCGACTACGTGCGACCTGGGCGGGATCCGGTCGCACCGACACCTCGAGCAGTTCCCGCCGCAGCCCACGGCCCTGCTCGCCTGGCCCGGCCGGCCCTGCCTGCCCCGTCTGCCCGGCCCGCGCGGACGCGGCGGACGTGGGGGACGCGGGCGGCCGGGCGGGCGTCTCGCCGGCGCGTCCGGGCCAGACGCGGGTGGCCGCCGCCCGGAGCTGGCCCACGCCGTCCCGGCGGCGCCGTAGGGGACTGCGGACGAGATCCGCCCCGGTGACCCGTACCCGCCGGCCGCCGACCAGGGCGGGTTGCAGCCAGGAGGCGGTGAGCGCGGCGAGCGCCGCCGGGGGACACCCGCCGGCCGTCAGCAGGATCGCCGCGTCCCGCAGCGCCGGCAGCACCAGCTGCGCGGGCTCCCAGGCGTAGGCGGTCCGCTGGACCGTCCACCGGTGCGCGCCGCGGTCGTCGGCGACGCTGAGTCCCGGCAGGACGGCGAGGTCGGTGGTGATCGGCGCATGCCGCTTGCCGAGCTGCAGCAACGCCACCAGTTCCGCCGCCGTCAGTCCACCGATGTCCGCGGTCCCGACGGCCTGGACGGTCCCGACGGCCTGGGTCGTCCCGGTGGTGTGGGTCGGGTCAGTGGCGGCGAGAAGGCCGGAGCGGACCAGGACGTCCCGGCGGACCAGCACGGCGGCCCCGGCGCTGCGTCCCCGGGCGATGCGCCGGGACGGGAAGCTCGCCGGATCGACCATCCGCGCGAGGTCCAGCAGCTGGTGGGGCGACAGCGTGGCGGGCACGAGGTCGAGGACGTCCAGGCCACGACGTGTGGCGTACGCCTGCGCGGCCAGGCGCTGCGCGTCGGTGAGCCGCACGTCGGCGCCGGTCAGCAGCAGGTAGGGTGACGGGTCCGCGTCGATCCCGTCGACCTGGTCGGACGCGGCGGTCTCGAGGGTCTCGATGGTGTCGAGCGCCTGGACCCGGGCATGGAGTCGGGCGGTGTTCACCCCGATCCCGATCCCGATGGCCACCGGGAGCCAGCCCCGACGTTGTGATGGCATGTGGACCCTTTCCTGGCGACGGTCGCCGGGATGTGGTGTGCGGCGACGCTGAGGCTGTCGGGCTGATGTGAGGCAGGACACTGATGTTGAGGCCGCGTAGCGCGGCGCAGCGTGGCCATGACGTCGCGGGATGCGACACGCGCGGGCGGTGGATATGCCGAACAGTCATCCCGGCGGCGGGGTCAGCCGCGCCGCGCCGCCGCCGTGCCCCGCTTTGGCCGGCCGGCGTCGTGATCGTTCGCTGCCATCGCCGTCCTTCCCTGTCCGCGGGCCGCGCGTCCCGGTCCGGGGCCTGGCTGGATCGTCACGGCTCCGCCCAGGGGGCACCCTAGGGCACTGAATTGTTTCTGTCTGTAACGACGTGGCGTGCGGTGCGTCCGATGTGGAGGTCCCGCCGCGTGAGCGTGTCTCCGGTGGTCGCCGCACGGCGTCATGCCCCCGGGCCTGCGATGTCCTTGTGTGGTCCGCGAAGTGCGAGGCTGCCGCGTCTCTCGCCCGCGACACGCCCGTCGGGCATCGGACGTCGGACATCGCAGGCGGGGGAGGGACGGCCCGGCCGGACGAGGCGAATCGAGGCGGACCAGGCCGCGCGATACGACAAGTGGTGACCGGTGGGGTGGCGAAACGCCGAGGTGCGACGGCCGTGCCGCGACGGCGGCGGTGGAGCGGGTGACCGGGATCGAACCGGCATGGCCAGCTTGGAAGGCTGATCGGGCGCTGTGACGGTGCCGTGAGCCTGCACCAGGCCCGGCACGAAGTGGCCCTGACTGCCCCCGCCTCCCCTCAGGTTCTGGCCCGCAGATGGCCCGGACGACAGCACCGATGACGCCGGTTCACCGTCAGATCTGAGCTGGCACACTGTCAGATCTGTACCGTCCATCGGTTCAATCCGTACCGAGGCCCGGTACACCTCCTGGCCGCCCCCCGCTGATCACCAGAGAGGAAGCAGACGTGACGTCGAGCCCCGACCCCTCGGCCGAGTGGTGGACCACATCCGACGTCGCCGCGTACCTCGATGTCCAGGTGGGCACAGTGACCTCCTACCGGCGGCGCAGTCACCTACCCGAGCCGGACCAGACCATCGGTCGGACGCCCGTATGGCGGCCGGCACGCATCGTCGCATGGCACGCTTCCCGGCCCCGGCCACACACGGACGGGCGCGCCGTTCCGACGGCACGCGTCCAGGTCCTTGAGAGCTCCCTACGGGAGGCGATCCGGGCGGGTAGGCATCCCGAGGGGGAGAAGCTTCGGTCGGAGCGACAGCTTGCCGCGGAGCACGGGGTGGGCCGCACCACAGTCCGGTCGATCCTGACCCGGCTGGAAGCGGACGGACTCATCACGGCCCGCCAGGGACTCGGGTACTTCGTCGCGGAAGACCGGTCGAGCGGAGAGCCGATCCCGGAGCCGGCGGGCAGCGCCGGAGTTGAGGTCTCCCATGCGGGAGCTGAGCGACCGGACGACCTCTAAGGCCCGGGAAGCCGATCCCGTCCTGACTTGCCAGGCCGCTACCGCCTGGCCCTTCGCTCCCAGAGAGGAAGTTGATGTGACTGCGCGCCCGGACCGATCGGCCGAGTGGTGGACCACGTCCGACGTCGCGGAGTTCCTTGGACTTCGCGTTCAGACGGTGAGCGCATACCGGACGCGCGGCCAGATGCCGCCGCCCGACCAGACGGTAGGCCGCACCCACATGTGGCGGCCTAAGACGATCACTGAGTGGCACGACGCCCGTCCGCGTCCTGGGGTGGGTGGGCGGCCAGCCACGGACGGCACATCGCCCGTGGCATCCGACGATCTAGCGTCTTTCGTTGTGACCGAGGGGATGGCTGAATCTGAGTGGATCGTGCACGCTAGGCGTTCCCTTTATGAAAGTGAGTGGATTCGCCTCGGGTTGGCGGATGTGGAGTTGCCAGACGGTCAGCGATTCGAACATCACATTGTGTGGATGCCGGCGGCGGCAATGACTGTGCTGTTGAACGACTCGCTTACGCATGTATTGCTCATGTGGCGACACCGATTTGTGCCTGACCTCTGGAACTGGGAGATGCCGGGCGGCCTTATCGATGAAGGTGAGCAGCCGTCGGAAACGGCGGCACGTGAAATTGAAGAGGAAACCGGTTATCGGCCGAGAAGGCTCGACCATCTGGTCACTTTTGAGCCGATGATCGGAATGTTGGAATGTCCGCATCACGTATTTCTCGGAATTGGCGCCGAGAAAGTTGGGGAACCGAGCGAAAAGACTGAGATGCAGCGGATGGAGTGGGTTCCTCTAGCGGATATCCCGAACCTCATCAACGCTGGTCAGGTTCGCAACTCAGGTTCGCTGGTGGCTTTGCTGCACGTCCTCGCACTCAGTGGGCCGTCGGTTCGGGAGCTGCGGAAGTGAGGCGCGTGATCCGCCGCCGCTGGCGTGTCGACGCAGTTTGCTGCGCAAGCGTCGCGGCCGTTCGGGCTTCGTCCTGAGCTTCGGCGTACTGGCCCTGTACGGATAGAGCTAGCGCAAGATCGCAGTGCAGCCCTGCTGCGGCGCGGGTGAACGTCGGGTCAAGGTGGTCAAGGGCGTTGGCCAGGTCCTCGACCGCCTCAACCGCGCCGAGGCGAGCCAAGCAGTGTCCTCGCCACCTCGATAGATGGACTTCATCGAGGAATACGAATGGCAGCTTTTCGCCATCATCATTGTTCAGGCTGGCTGCTGCCATATCTAGACTCTTCCGTGTCGCGGCATCCTGTCCGGATGCTGCAAGAGACTCGGCTTCGGCCGCACATAGCCAGGACCAGATCAGCGGGGATACCTTCCCCTGCGCTGTGGACTTCGCGGATTGCATTAACGTGATCGCGTCGTCGTTACGATTGGCGTCCAGTAGAATATAGCCTTGCTGTGCCGTAACGTGCGCAAGGATCGATTGATTACCGCTTTCCCTGGCGGCCGTTTTGGCTGCTTCGTGGAGTCGCCACGCGCTGTCGAGGTCTCCTAGATCCAACGCCTGCCATCCGGCAAGTGCTGCCGCCTCGGCGGCAGCGGCCCCCAGCGCGGTGCGCTGCTCCCCTGGGATCGAGTGGCTGAACAGCTCTTGAATGTTCTTGGTGTGACTTTCCGCCTGGCTGAAAATTCGTTTCGCGCCAAGTCGACGATCAAGGTTCCGGTATGACTCGGTCTGATCTTCGAGAAGGTTGATCAGCTCGATATCGACGGTAGCCGAGGACCGTAGGCGCTCCGCCAGTGCCGACGTAGTGTCGCTGGTTGTCTCCTTCTCGCCGTCGTCGCGATCTGGCGAGATGGGAAGTCCGAACACTGCCGAAAGTAGCTCGGCGTAGAAGGTGGACGGCAGGCGGTCTCCGGCGTTCCACTGGCGGATCATGCGCTGAAGGCTCTTGTCGCCGGGTAGACGCTGCCCGCGCGCTGAGGCCGCCCGGTTGAGCTCGTGAACCAGTCGGGCCCGGGACCATCCACGCCCGTCGCACAGAGTTCCGATGTCCGTTGCGCGCATCGACGTCATCCGGCACCTCTTGCGTTCCGTCGCGGAATCCCTACGACAAGCTACATCGGCGG
>NZ_CADCWS010000214.1 GCF_902806475.1 Candidatus Frankia nodulisporulans | reverse complement strand
TTAACCTACGGCCATTGGGCCAGGGCCTGTTCCACTCGCGCCGGGCCACCCACGTCCCGAGGCGCGAGGACCCGTACCCGGGTCCGTCGGAGAACCCGACAAAGCCACGCTTAGATCCTATATGTCTGTTATCGGGAGACCTGGTATGCCCTGCGTGGACATGCGGCTGCGGGAAAGACTCGATCCGGCCACGGCCGATGCGTTGGAACAGTGGTGCGCCGCATCCGGCATCAGCTTCACCCTCGACCGGTGGCTGACGAACGGGCGGTCCTCGGCCGTCATCGCCGCCGTGATCGAGCATCACCGCTTCCGCGGGGCCGAGCTGGTCATCATGAAGGTCTACCAGGCCACCGGTGACTCCCACCCCGGCGAGTTCGCCCTGCACGAGGACGCCCTGAACCACGACAAGGTCTTCGCCGACGCCCATCTCGCCGAGCTGATACGCGCCCCGGTCTCCGGCGGCGACGGGTGGTGGTTCATCTTCCAGCGGGTCGCGGGCGGCAGCCTGTCGGACATGGTCACCCTGCAGACCGTGCTGCACGACATGCTGCACCCACCGCGCCGCGCGCTCGGCGGACTCCCGATCCTGGCCAACGGCCAGAGCCCCCAGTTCCCCCGCGGCCAGCAGACCGTCACCGCTGCCACCGCCGCCACCTTCGCCGCCGCCAGCGCCACCGTCGTCGGCTCGACCCTCACCGAATGGGCCGGCCCGCCACAGCTGTCGGACCTCGCCGTCCCGGCGATCCTGCGCCGCCAGCTCGGCCATCGCGCAGCTGCGCGGGGGGGCGGTCACCAGGCTTGCGCAGGCCTATCCCGGGACCACCCTGACCTGCGCGGAGGAGGATCAGCTCCTGGTGAACCCGTTCAGCCTGGTGTTCGACACCGACCGCTACGACCCGATCGTGCTACCGACGTTCATCGGACGGGTGCACGGCGACCTGCACATCGAGAACATCCTCGTGCCCATGTCCCTGCAGGACGTGGGCACGTCCTACCAGCTCATCGATCTCGCCCGGTACTCCGCCCACGCGGTGCTCACCCGTAACCCCACCCACCTCGTGCTTCACCTGCTGGCCCGCACGCTGAACGAACTCGGCCCGGGGGGGGCGCACCGCCGCCATCGAGATGCTTCTCGACCCGCACAACACCGGAGAGCTGCTTCCCAGCTGGCTGGCGACGTTCATCTGCGCCACCCGAAAGGCCACGGAGGACTGGGCGCGCAGGGTCGGTCTGGTCGACCACTGGCGGGCCCAGGTACCGCTGTCCCTGCTCGCCTGCGCCCTGACCTGCATGGTAAGACCGTCAACCCGACCGGAGGACCGCGACTGGTTCCTGCGTCTCGCCGCGAACGCGGCCACCGCCATCCTCGGACGCCACCCCCTGCCAGCCACCCCGACGTCGCACCAGAGCGCCGTACCCGGACCCGCGGCACCCGCCGGCGACATCGCCACCCCGGCACCCCTGGCGCTGACGACCGACCCGCCGGCGCCGGCCGCGGACACGCCTCCTCCGGCCGCCACCGCGTCATCGCCGTCAGCGTCGCGGCCCGCCGGGGCACGCTCTGCGGGGAAGCGTTCCGTGGGCACCCCGGCCAGCCGGTCGGCACCGCGGCCGGCGTCGGACGTCGATATCGTGATCTCCTACGCGCCCACCGACCAGACCTGGGCGGCCTGGATTCACTACCACCTTCGGAAGGCCGGTTGGCGGGTCACCGAAGCCGACGTCACCCGGACCAACGGGCAACGCGCGCGACACGCGGACATCGAACAGACCCGCACCCTCGTCGTCGTCTCACGAGCCCATCCCCTCGACCAGGAAGGGGCGACGAACGACCAGGCGGGGACGACGAACAGGCTGATCGCGGTGCAGGTCGAGGCCACCGCACCCTCCGCGTCCACCATCGGCGTCGACATCATCGATCTTGTCGATCTCGGCGAGGACGAAGCCAGGATCACTCTCCTGGCCCGCATCTCGGCGATCCTCCCCCGCTGAACCCCGCCGCCGGTCGGCAGTCGGCCGGTCGCCGGTCGGGGTCGACGCGTGACGGCCGGCGCGTCGCTGTCAGCCGGCCGCCGCACGTCCTTCGGGTGTGCCGACCTCACCGGAACGTCCGTCCCCGACACCGGCGAGGCGTCCCTCTCCCGCGCCGGCGTCCGCTCCCGTTCCGAGCCCAGCTCCCAGCGCGGTTCCTGGCCCTGGCCCTGGGACCGGAACCTGGCCTGGCTCCGGGCCGTCGGGGGATGACGCGGCGACGACCCCGAGGACCTGGTCGAGGCGGACCTGATCGCCGCGGTGGACGTGCACGTCGGTGACCACGCCGGCGACCGGGGCTGTCACCGGGTGCTCCATCTTCATCGCCTCGACGATGACAAGCGGCGCTCCCGCGGCGACCACCTCGCCGGAGGTCACCAGAACAGCGGCGACCGTCCCCGGCATCGGACTGCGCGCCGTCCCACCGTCCGTCGTGGCGCGCCGACGGCTGGACGACATGGGTGCCGGCTCGAAGCCCCAGGCCCGTCCATCCCGTCCGAGCCACAGCACCGGCCCCGGTCCGTCGCCCGCGCCCGGGCCCGGGCCCCATGCGAAGGCCCACCTGGTGGTGACCGATCCGACGGTGACCAGCAGATCGTCACCCGTGATCCGCACGGACCCCGCCACCGGCGCCCCCTCGCCCACGCGGAGCCTCGCCGCGGCGGGCGTGCCTCGAGCCGAGACCCGCACGGTCCGGGTCGCACGGCGAGGTGGCATGCCCTGCGCCGCTTCGCCCGACCCGTTCACCGCCGCCGTCCCGGCGACCGCCGCCACCGCCACCGGCGCTGACGCACCGTTGACACCGGTGTCTTCCGCGTGGCCGGTCCGGATCGGCGACGCCACGGCGCCCCCCGCCGGTGCCACCGTGGCCGGCAGCAGCACATCCCAGCTCAGCCAGGCGGGCTCGCCGGGACGCCAGCCGGAGGGCACCTCCCACGGGTCGACCAGCGCACCGGTCGGCTGCAGGGCGAGCAGCCGCAACAGCGCGTAGGCGTGGAGGGCCTCGCTGGGTGGCTCGTCCTGGACCAGCCCAGCGAGATCACGTTCGATCAGGCCGGTGTCGAGGCGACCGGCGCGGACGTCGGGATGTCCCAGCAGCGCCCGCAGGAATCCGATGTTGCTGGCGACCCCGAGCAGGACCGTGCGGGCCAGCGCCGCGTCCAGACGCGCCAACGCCACCCGCCGATCCGAACCCCAGGAGACGATCTTGGCAAGCATCGGATCGTAGTCCGTGCCGACCGTGTCACCGGTGGCGATGCCGGCGTCGACCCGCAGGGTGGGACCAGCCGGCTCGCGAAAGTCGAGCACGTCCCCACCGGTCGGCAGGAATCCGCGCGCCGGGTTTTCCGCGTAGACCCGGGCCTCGATCGCATGCCCGGCGGTACGCACGTCGGCCTGCCCGAACAGCAGCGGCTCGCCCGCCGCGATCCGGATCTGCTCGGCGACTAGGTCCACCCCGGTGACCAGCTCGGTGACGGCATGCTCCACCTGCAGCCGCGTGTTCATCTCCATGAAGTAGAAATCGTCGGGCGCGTCCGCCGACATGATGAACTCCACCGTGCCCGCGCCGACATAGCCGACCGCCTGCGCCACGGCGACGGCGGCGGCACCCATCCGCGCTCTGGTCCGTTCGTCCAGCAGCGGCGACGGCGCCTCTTCGACGATCTTCTGATAGCGCCGTTGCAGGCTGCATTCACGTTCGCCCAGGTGCAGCACCGTGCCGTGCCGGTCCGCCAGAACCTGCACCTCGATGTGACGGGGCCGGGAGATCAGCCGCTCCACGAACAGGGTGTCGTCACCGAACGCGGCGGCCGACTCCCGGCGGGCGGAGGCGATCGCCGCCCCGAGTTCCGCGGGCTCACGCACGATCCGCATTCCCTTGCCGCCCCCGCCCGCCGACGGCTTGACCAGCACCGGATAGCCGACCTGGGCGGCGGCCTCCGCCAGGGCCGCATCGCCCATACCCGGGACCGACCGGCCCGGCACCACGGGAACGCCGACCTCCGCCACGGTCCGCCGGGCGGCGATCTTGTCGCCCATCAGCTCCACCGCGGTCACCGCCGGTCCGATGAACACGAGGCCGGCGGCCTCGCACGCCCGCACGAAGCCAGCGTTCTCGGCGAGGAACCCATAGCCCGGATGCACCGCACGGGCGCCACTGACCCGGGCCGCCTCGAGCACCGCGTCGATGTTCAGATAGCTCTCGCGGGCCGGCGCCGGCCCGAGGCGGACCGCCACCTCCGCCTCACGGACATGGCGCGCATCGGCATCGGCATCGGAATACACCGCGATGGCCCGAATACCGAGCTCTCGCAGGGTCCGAATGATCCGGACCGCGATCTCCCCCCGGTTCGCCACCAGGACAGACGTGATGGCGCCCGCAGCCGCACCGTCGGCGGCGGCCGGCGGTGGCGTCTCGGCCTCGCTCACCCCCGGTGCCGCACCAGCCGCCGAGGCGGGCGACGCGAAGGAGACGGAAATGCCCGAATCATGGACACCGTTCGTGGTCGGCCCCGCCGGCGACGGCGCGGGCAGCGCTCCAGCAGAAGTCGGGTTCTCACCGTTCCCGCCCGTCACGTCGATCCCTCCGTTCACACCCTGCATGCCACTGCACTCACTCCCGCCGTCGCCCGCACTGTTTTCCGACGAGCAGAGGTCACATCCGAAAAACTCCGTAACCAACCGGATCGAGGGGAGCATTGGCCGCGACCGAAAGCCCCAGCCCCAGCACCGTCCGGGTGTCCGCCGGATCGATCACACCGTCGTCCCACAGCCGAGCCGTCGAATAGTAGGCGCTGCTCTGCGCCGCATACCGTTCACGGATCGGTGTGCGGAAGGATGCCTCCTCCTCGGCGCCCCAGTCCACACCGGAGGCGGCGAGCTGATCACGGTGAACGGTGGCCAACACGGCCGCGGCCTGGTCACCTCCCATCACCGAGATCCGTGCGGTCGGCCACATCCACAGGAAACGTGGCGAGTACGCCCGCCCGCACATCGAGTAGTTCCCCGCACCGTAGGATCCGCCGATGACGACCGTGAACTTCGGTACGCGCGCGCAGGCAACGGCGTTGACCATCTTCGCGCCGTGCTTGGCGATACCGGCGGCTTCGTACTCACGACCGACCATGAAGCCGGTGATGTTCTGCAGGAACACCAACGGAATCCCGCGCTGGTCGCAGAGCTCGACAAAATGCGCGCCCTTGAGCGCCGACTCACCGAACAGGACACCGTTGTTCGCCACGATGCCCACCGGATGGCCGTGCAGCCGGGCGGTTCCGGTGAGCAGGGTGGTGCCGAACTCCGCCTTGAACTCGACGAAGCGGCTGCCATCGACAATGCGCGCGACCACCTCACGGACGTCGTAGGAGGTACGCCCGTCCGGCGGCACAGCCGCGTACAGCCCCGCGGGGTCGACAGCGGGCTCCTCGACCTGCACGACCTCCCACGGCCGCGGCGCACGGGGTGCCAGCGTGGCCACGATCGACCGGACGATCCGCAACGCATGATGATCATCATCGGCGAGATGATCGGTGACGCCGGACGTGCGCGCGTGCAGCAGCCCGCCACCCAACTCCTCGGCACTCACCACCTCGCCGGTCGCGGCCTTCACCAGCGGCGGGCCGCCCAGGAAGATGGTGCCCTGGTCGCGGACGATCACCGCTTCGTCGGCCATCGCCGGAACGTAGGCACCCCCCGCCGTGCACGATCCCAGCACGGCGGCGATCTGCGGGATGCCCTGCGCCGACATCCGCGCCTGGTTGTAAAAGATCCGACCGAAGTGGTCTCGATCAGGAAACACCTGCTCCTGTAGCGGCAGGAAGGCACCCCCCGAGTCCACCAGGTAGAGACACGGCAGCCGGTTCTGCCGCGCGACCTCCTGCGCCCGCAGATGCTTTTTCACGGTCAACGGGTAGTAGGTGCCGCCCTTGACCGTCGCGTCGTTGGCGATGATGAGGCATTCCCGGCCGCTGACCCGTCCGACCCCGGTGATGATGCCCGCCCCCGGCACCGGATCGTCGTACAGCCCGTTCGCCGCGAGCGGGGAGAGCTCGAGGAAGGGACTCCCTCGATCAAGCAGAGCGTCGACCCGATCACGCGGGAGCAGCTTGCCGCGTTCGACATGCCGTTCACGCGCCCTCGGTGACCCGCCGGCCGCGGCGACGGCGAGCCTCTCCTGCAGATCCGTCACCGCGTCCCAGTGCCCCTCGGCGTTGCGACGCGCCTGCTCCCCGAACGCATCGATCCGGCTGGCCAGGACGGGAACGTCACCCGGCGGGACGGCACTCATCTCACCGGTCGGCACCCCGGCGGCGTCTCCCACGCGTACCGCGGTCACGGTCACACCCCCACAATGTCGACGCAATCTTGCAGATGATGACGTTTTCCCAGGTCAGCAGGTTGCGAATCCACTCGCCTCCGCCGAACATCGAACCGCGCACCGCCGTTTGCGGCCACACGCGACGCACCGCACCGTCGCCATCCCCCGAATTCGGTACGCCGCCCCCGGCGAAATTGTCATGATTGACGCCATCGCGGGCTACCTTAGCGGCTCTCGGGCGAGAGGCTCCCACCTGCGGGGATATCCCTTCCCAGCCGCACCCATTCGTCTTCGTCCCGCTCCACCGAGGCCGACGCTCGAGCAGGTGAGCGGCGAGCGCCGGCCACGACGCATCCGCCCCGTCGCGCCCCGAACTCGTACTCGCCGTGCCCAGGCATGGTCCAGCCCGTCCCCGACCCCTGGTGCCGGGCACCGAGCGCCCGGTGGGCGTGTGCACGGACGGAGGCGCAGCCAGCCGGAGATCAGTGCGGCGACGACCCGCGTCCCGCCGTCCGCGGAGATGCGATCACCGCGGGCCTCCCACCCACCTACCAGCGCGGGTCGCCGTCTGGGTCCGACACCTCGACCGGGCCGCGGCGGTTTCCGTCACCGCGGCCGCATCCACCCGTCAGCGCCCCCTTCCACCACGACATTCCGCCCGCCCGTTCTCGCGCCAGGGCACCACATCCGCCTGAACGACCGACGCTCCCGCCACGACAAATAAACGAACATGATCACGGCGATATTGTCAGCCACAAGCTGATGCCTCGAATCAGCTGTGCTGCAAATCAACAGAATCTCCGCA
>NZ_CADCWS010000213.1 GCF_902806475.1 Candidatus Frankia nodulisporulans | reverse complement strand
TCGCCGTCCATGAACGTTTCCGGCGGTGGTGCGGTGGCCGCGGGCCCACGATCCGGGACGGCGGGCGGTGACCCGTCCCCGGCGGCCCGTCCCCCGCGACCGATGAACGGGCCGTCCGAAGGGGCGGACGGTATCCGTGGCGGCCGACCGTGCGGGCGCGGTCGGCCCGTAGTCGTCCAGGGGCCGTGACAGGCGGTGGTGGCGCCGGTGCGTGCCGGTGGGATGGCCGCTTCTCGCGGGTCGTGCCGCCGAGGTTGATCGCCGGATGCGACACAGGCGATCCGACCTGCGACGTTCTGGTCCGGGATGCTTGGCCGCAATCAGCGAAGATGGCGTGCTTTATCAGCCGACGTTGCGGGAAAGCTCATTGCAACGGCACATTTCGGCGGCAGCGAGGACCAGGAGTAACCAGGTGAGTGTGTTCGACAGCTTGTTGACCGGACTGGACGACCAGGAACAGGACCGCACCCGGGAACTGATCGCCGACAGCGTCGCCGCCGACCGCGCGGGCGCCGAGGCCGGTCGCCCGCCGGAGCGGCTCGTCGACTCAGGCAACCGCCGGCGCCGCTCCCGCGCCGACATGGCCCGCCACCGCCGCTGATCGCAGACGCCCTGGCCGCAGGCATCGCCAGCCGTAGGCGCCGCTGACGGCAGGGCCGACGCCAGACCGGCCGGGCTCAGAGCCCGAGCCGGGCACGCACCTCGGGGCGGCGCAGCGGCGGCACAGTGGCGGGTGGCTGCCGGCGGGCGGGCAACGTCCCGAGCAGCCGGTGGACCACCGCCGCCACCTCGGCGACGGCCACCTCGACAGCGTCATCGGCCGTCGACGACGGACGACGCACCCCACTGACCTTTCGAATGAACTGGCGTGCGGCCGCCTCGATCTCCTCGTCGCTCGCCGGCGGTTCGAGGCCCCGCAGTTCCGTGATGTTGCGACACATGCCGTCACGCTAGCTTCCCCCACCGACAGTTTCCCGCGGACGTCCACCGCCCCGTGGACGTCCGCGGGTTTCGGCGTGCGTGGTTCGGGCGTCCGCTGACCGGCCTCAGGACGTCCACGGTCGGATGTCCGCCGCAGGGACGCACGTATCGGCCCAGGCGGGCTGGATCGTGCCCGGGGGTGGACCCGCCGGGCGAAATCCGCGTCTGCTTCCCCGCGCAAGGGGGAGAATAGGTTGGGTAGTGCCGCGTCCGGAGCGGTACAGGTCGATCCGGCGGTACAGGTCGATCCGGTCGGCGTAGCGGGGCCGAGGGTCGGCGCACCAGGCCCGGAGGGAGTCAGGCGGTCATGGCGGACAGCTACTACGGCGGATCGGCCGAACCCGGCCGCGGCGGTGCGGGTGGGCGCGGCGGTCCGGGGGGTCGAGGCGGGCGTGGCGCCCGGTTCGCGCAGGCACGGCGGCTGGTCAGCCAGGCCGGGCAGGATCGCACCACCGGGTGGTACCTGCCCCTGGTGACGACCGTCATCGCGGCGGGCGCGTCGTTCGAGGCGTTCGGGCGTGCTTTCGGCCTCATCTACGCGGTTCTGCTCACGGGCGCGTTCGTCGCGCTGACCTGGAGCACCATCCGCCTGATGCCGTCGGTGTCAGACCAGATGAACGTCTCCCGGGTCACCGCCGTGCAGCGGATCACCACCGTCGCCAACACGCCGGTACGCACCCGCGGTTCCTATCTGATGATGGCCGGGTTGCCGGTCGTCATCGCCCTGATCAAGACGGTCGGCTTCTTCGTCCTCGGCGGCATCCTGATCGTCGGAGTCATCGTCGGCGCCGCCGTCGCCGCCGCCTTCGTGTTCGAACGGCGCTGACGGCGCTGCGACAGGGGCTGAGGGCGCTGTCCCCGAGCAGTCGTGGACGGCATGCTGACGGCCGTGCCGCGGTGGGCGGGGGAGCCGGCGACTAGTCGAGGCCGGCGTGGGGCACGGCAGGGTCGGCGGCGCGGGTCGCCCAGCGGATGGTGGTGACGATCGTCTGGCCGGCGAGACGTCCGACGGTGGCCTCCGTGGCCGGCAGGTACGGCAGGCGCAACGGCCAGCGCGTCCACACGGGCATCAGCCCCACCGCCGCACCGGCGAGCGCGCTGTACGGGGCGCGGGCGGCCAACGGCAGCGGCGCGCGCAACAGCAGGTAGCGGGCGGCTGAGCGGGCCTCGGGCGTGCCGGTGAGCTCCGGCCGGTAGGAACGCAGCGTGTCGGCGAGTTCGGCGGTGGTACGCGGCGGATCCTTGATGCCGAGCCGTTCGGCGACGACGGCGGTGTCGGCGACATAGCCATCCCGCTGCGCGGCGTCCAGCGGATGGGTGCCGTACCGCTGGTAGGCGGCGAGGAAACTGTCGACCTCGGCGACATGCACCCAGCGCATCAGATGCGGGTCGCCGGCGGCGTAGGGCCGGCCGTCCGCGGCCACACCACGGACCCGCCGGTGGACGGCGCGCACCCGGGCGATGGCCCGTTCGGCCTCGTCGGCCGGGCCGAACGTCGTCGCCGCCAGGAAGAAGCTGGTGCGCGCCAGGCGGCCCCACGGGTCGTTACGGAAATCCGAATGCTGCGTCACCCCGGCGATCGCCAGTGGATGCAGCGACTGCAACAGCAACGCCCGCAGGCCACCGACGAACATCGCCGAGTCCGCATGCACCAGGCGGATCGGCCGGTCTTCGGCGAACCAGCGCTCACCGGGCGCGGCGAAGATCCGCTCGCGGCGCCCGGCGCCCTCGGGCCCGGCGACCCGCTGGAACACCTGCCCACCGAGCCAGCCCCGCAGCTGTGCCACCGGCCCGGCCTCGACCGGACCCGGCCTGTTCGACCCGCCCGTGGCGCCCTGCCGGACCCGCCTGCCCGGATCACTCGATGTGCCTGGATCACTCGATGCGTCTGGATCGCCCACGGTGCTCCGGGCGGATCGCATGCCCGTTCCCATGCCACCCATCATGCGCCCGGCCGCCCACAGGTGCCGCCCTGTATTAGGGTATCCGCAGCATCGCAGAGCATTTTTGCGGTTTGCGGGGGAGATCCCTGATCTCCGCTGTTTCGGTGTCTGCCGGACACCTTCGCCGCCTGCCATGCCACTGTCTCCGCGGCCCTTGGCCCCTGACCCTTCGGAGTGCGCGATGTCGGCTGACGCGGCTGTTCCGTCCAGCCCGCAGGACCGGGTGGACATCTCGGTTCCGCACTCGGCGCGAATCTGGAACTACTGGCTCGGCGGCAAGGACAGCTACCCGGTGGACCGGGTTGCCGGCGACGAGTACCTCAAGGTCTTCCCCGGCATCGCCGAGCTTGCCCGCGCCTCCCGCGGGTTCCTCACCCGTTCGGTCACGTGGCTCGCCGGTGAGGCGGGCATCCGCCAGTTCCTCGACGTCGGTACCGGGCTGCCCACCGCCGACAACACCCACGAGGTCGCCCAGCGCGTCGCCCCCGACAGCCGGATCGTCTACGTCGACAACGATCCGCTGGTTCTCGTACATGCCCGTGCCCTGCTCGTCGGCACCCCCGAGGGCGCCACCGACTACCTCGACGCCGACCTGCACGACCCCGCCACCGTCCTGGCCGGTGCCGCCCGCACCCTCGACCTCGACCAACCCGTCGCGCTCCTGCTCATGGGCGTGCTCGGCCACGTCGCCGACGACGAGGAGCTTCGCCGCATCGTCGACGCTCTGCTCGCCCCGCTCGTCTCCGGCAGCTATCTCGTGAGCTACGACGGCACCCTGCCCGCCGGCCCCGCACCCGAGGGAGGTGGCAGCGGCGGTGGCGACTTCGACGCCGCGCAGGATGAGTACAACGACAGCGGCGCCCTCCCCTACATCCTGCGCACGCCTGCGCAGTTCGCCCGCCGTTTCGACGGTCTGACGCTCATCGAGCCCGGCGTCGTCCCGCACACCCACTGGCGTCCCGCGCCTACCGTCGACGGGGCGCTGCCGGCGGCCGTCGATGGCTACTGCGGCGTCGCCCGCATCCCCTGACCGATCCGACCGAGGTCGGCGGCGAGGCCGTCGCGCCAGCTCGGATGCGCCGGCTCGTCGTCCACGATGTTGAACGTCCGTCCGGGGCGGCGGCGCCCGCCCCGTACCCGTGACCGTGTGCCCCGCCGGCCCACAACCGTGATCGCGTGAGCGGGCGCGACAATCGGTGCAGGATGTCCCGTGTGTCCGTCGGCCGGCGGGCAGTCAACGGCGGGCGACGCATGGCGTATGGCACGTGGCGTGTGGCGGCCCGGCCCGGCGCGATCAGCGGGAGGTCCTGTGCGTGGCTATGACCGGTTGTTCATCGGCGGAAACTGGGAGCGTTCGACGGGGACGGACGTCCTCGACGTGCACTCACCACACTCGACGGAGTTAGTGGGCCGCACACCCGCGGCGACGACGGCGGACGTCGACCGGGCGGTGGCCGCGGCCCGGGCCGCCTTCGACACCGGACCATGGCCGCGGCTGGCCCCGGGGGAGCGGATCGCGCTGCTGCGGCGATTCGCCGAGCTGTACGTGGCCCGCGCGCCGGAGTTCGCGGAGCTGATCACCGCGGAGATGGGCTCGCCGATCGGGTTCAGCCAGACCGGGCAGACCCTCGCACCGTGGCTGCTGCTGACCACACTCGCCGACCTCGCCGAGACCTACCCCTGGGAAGCCGAACGCACCGGCGTGCTCGGCGACCCGATCACCGTGCGGCGCGAGCCGGTCGGGGTGGTCGGCGCGATCGTGCCGTGGAACGTGCCGCAGGCGGCCATCATGTCCAAGCTCGCCCCGGCGCTGCTCGCCGGCTGCACCGTCGTGGTCAAGCCGGCGCCGGAGACGGCGCTCGACGCGCTGGCGCTCGCCGAGGTGATCGCCGAGGTGGGTTTCCCGGCGGGCGTGGTATCCGTCCTGCCGGCGGGCCGCGAGGTCGGCGAGCATCTGGTCACCCATCCCGGCATCGACAAGATCGCTTTCACCGGGTCCACCGCGGCCGGACGGCGCGTCACCCTGGAGCTCGGCGGCAAGTCGGCGGCGATCATCCTGGACGACGCCGATCTGACCGCCACCGTCGACGGGCTGAAGATGGCCAGCTTCATGAACAACGGCCAGGCCTGCGTCGCCCAGACTCGCATCCTGGCCAGCCGGGCCCGCTACACCGAGGTGGTCGACGCCCTCGCCGATCTGGTCGCCACCCTGCGGGTCGGCGATCCGGCGGACCCCGCCACCGACATCGGCCCGCTGGTCGCCGCCCGCCAGCAGGAACGGGTCGAGCACTACATCACGCTCGGCCAGGCCGAGGGCGCCCGGGTCGTCGCCGGGGGCAACGGCCGCCCACCCGGCCAGCCCGTCGGCTGGTATGTGCGACCCACCGTGTTCGCCGACGCGTCCAACGACATGCGCATCGCCCGCGAGGAGATCTTCGGCCCGGTGCTCACCGTCATCCCCTACGCCGACGAGGCGCAGGCCGTCGAGCTCGCCAACGACAGCGAGTACGGCCTGGCCGGTTCGGTGTGGACCGCCGACGCCGAACGCGGTCTGGACGTCGCCCGCCGGGTGCGTACCGGCACGTTCGCCGTCAACCGCTACACCACCGACTTCGCCGCTCCGTTCGGCGGCTACAAGGCGTCCGGCATCGGCCGGGAACACGGACCCGAGGGGTTCGACGCCTACGTCGAACTGAAGTCGATCGCCGGCCCCGCCACCTGACCTCCGCCGTCCGCCCTCCGCCGTCCGCCCATCGCCCTCCACTTGCCCCTAGCTACTCTCCGTTCGGTAATCGTTGCTCTCCGCCGGTCGCCGTAGCCACAAAACGACCGCTGTCGCCACACGCCGAGGGTTGTTCGGGAAATCAGGCCCTGATTCCAGAACAACCCTCGGCATGAGCCCGAACAACCCTCGGCACAGCGACAGGTGGGCCGCCGGAGCCGGTGTCGGAGCCGGTGTCGGTGTCGGGCTCGGAGCCCGCGTAGTGGCTCGGAGTCGGTGTCGGAGCCCGCGTCGGGCTCGGTGCCGGTGCCGGTGCCGGGAAGGGAAGGGGTGAGACGGGTGGGGCGGGTGGGGCGGGTGGGGGACGGGCCGGGCACGCCAGGTCGTGGGGGTGGTGACGGGGTGTGGGTCAGCGGGGTGGGCCGGCGAAGCGGACGGCGAGCAGGGCGGTGTCGTCCTCGTGGCCGCTGGGTCGGGCGACCGCGGCCAGCGCGCGGTCGCAGACCTCGTCGGGACTGCCGCCGGCGGACATCTGCGAGCGCAGCAGTTCCATGCCCTCGTCCACCGGACGGCTACGGTCCTCGACCAGGCCGTCGGTGTAGAACAGCAGTGTGCTGCCGGCGGTCAGGGTCAGCGAGGTCTCGGGGTAGTCGGCGAGGCCGGCGGTCAGCGGTGGGCCGGGGTCGATCGGCAGATACCGGGCCGGCGCGCCCGGCGTGATCAGCAGCGGCGGCAGGTGCCCGGCGGAGGCGACGACAAGCCGACCGGTGGACGGGTCGAGCACCGCGAGGGCCGCTGTCGCCGTGCGACCCTGCTCGAGTCGGGTGGCTGCCGTGTCCAGTCGAGTGAGCACCGTGGACGGGCGTGTCGGTGCCACTGTGTGTGCCCGCACGGCCGCGCGGATCTGGCCCATGGTCGCCGCGGCGTGGATGCCGTGGCCCATCACGTCGCCGATGACCAGGGCGACCCGTCCGTCGTCGAGGGGCAGCACGTCGTACCAGTCGCCACCGACCAGCGCACCGGCGCTGCCCGGCAGGTAGCGCCAGGCGAACGCGAGTCCGGGCAGTTGCGGGACGAGCTGCGGCAACAGGCTGCGCTGCAGGGTGACCGCGGTGCGCCGCTCGTGTTCGTACTGGCGGGCGTTGCCGATGGCGACCGTCGCCCGGTCGACGAGTTCGGCGACGACCCGCTGGTCGTCCTCGTCGTAGACATGCCCGTCGGCGGCGACTAGGCCGACCGCGGCCACCGCCTGTCCGCCGAGGATCAGCGGCAACGCGAGGCGGGCGCCGTCCTGCGAGCGTGCCGGCCGTCCCGTGCGCAGTGCCTGTGTCATCCCGACCGGATCGGCCACCGCCCGCTGCACCGGCCGCGCCGCCCGCACCGAGTCGAACTCGTCCCACGGCTGGCCGGTCATGCCGAGGAACGACCGGGGCTCGCCCTGGCTACCCAGGCGCGGGTGAGGCTGGGTGACCCGACCGGCACTGGGCTGGAGGGTGTCACTGGTGGGTACGGCGGTGCCGGCGGTGTTGACGGGTT
>NZ_CADCWS010000212.1 GCF_902806475.1 Candidatus Frankia nodulisporulans | reverse complement strand
CAGGGAGATCGGGCGGGCGTCGCCGCCCTGGCCGCCGGAGCCGGCGGCGGGGCGCCTGGTGGTCGGCTCGGCCTGCGCGTCGTCGTCATTCTGGTCGCCGCCATGACCCGCCATCCGTGCCACCTCGCCCTCACCACCGGATCGACCCAGCCGGACGACGCCGAAGCGCGCGCAGGGCGCCGCGACGTGCCATCACCGTCTCGCGGTCGGATCGTCCCGACAGGGATTCCGCAATGAGCGGAACCGTCGAGAACCAGACCACGAGGGGTGAACCCACCGTCAGCACACCTGATCCACTCGGAATCGCCACGTGATGGCAACACCATACCGAGGCCATGTCACCAGGACGGATCGGGCTCACACCGTCCGTGTGAATGCGCCCTACATCTGCGCTCAGCGTGGCGTCAGCGTGGCGCCGACATCGCAGCCGGCAGGGAAGCTCAGCTGGCGGGAGTGAGGTCGCGCAGGACGGCGGCGGTCTCGAGGGCGGCCAGGGCCGCCTCACGGCCCTTGTCCTCGCTGGAGCCGGCCAGACCCGCACGGTCACGGGCCTGTTCGATGGTGTCGCAGGTCAGGACGCCGAAACCGACGGGCACCCGCGCGTCCACGGTGATCCGGGCGAGCGCGGCGGTGACGAACTGACAGACATAGTCGAAGTGCGGTGTCCCGCCGCGGATGACGACCCCGAGGGCGACCACCGCGTCATGGCTCTGCGCCAGGGCGGCGACGACCACGGGCAGCTCGATGGCACCCGCGACCCGCACGACGGTCGGTTCGGCGGCGACCCCGGCCTCCTTCGCGGCCCGCAGCGCGCCGACGAGCAGGGCGTCGGTGATCTCGGCGTGCCAGCGGGTGGCGACGATCGCGAGGCTCAGGCCGTCCGCCTCGGGGAGCACCTCCGCCGGTGCGCCGTGGCCGCTCACAGCCCCTCCCCCTCGACGGACAGCTCACCGGCGGGGACGGCGGCCGACACCAGGGCGGGCCCACCGCTACCGGGACCACGCCGGGCGACCGCGGTCGGCGCGTCATCCCCGACGGCCAGTGGCAGGTCGGCCAGCGGCCGCGCGGGCAAGTCGGGCAGGACCGGCAGGCCGGGGAGCAGGTGGCCCATCCGGTCGCGCTTGGTGGTCAGGTAGCGCAGGTTCTCCGGGGTGTGGTTGACCGGCATCGCGATCAGTTCGACGATGCGCAGCCCGTAGCCCTCGAGGCCCGCGCGCTTGGTCGGGTTGTTCGACAGCAGCCGGATGCCCCGCACGCCGAGGTCGACGAGGATCTGCGCGCCGGTGCCGTAGTCGCGGGCGTCGGCGGGCAGGCCGAGGGCCAGGTTGGCGTCGACGGTGTCGTGGCCGGCGTCCTGGAGCTGGTAGGCGCGCAGCTTGTGCATGAGGCCGATGCCTCGACCCTCGTGTCCGCGCATGTAGAGGACCACGCCGCGGCCTTCGGTGACGACCAGTCGCAGGGCGGCGTCCAGCTGGGTGCCGCAGTCGCAGCGCCGCGAGCCGAACACGTCACCGGTGAGGCACTCGCTGTGCACACGGGTCAGGACGCTCTCACCGTCGCCGAGGTCACCGCGGATCAGCGCGATGTGCTCGACACCGTCGAGGATGCTGCGGAAACCCACCGCGCGGAACGGGCCATAGCGGGTGGGGATGGACGCCTCGGCGACCCGGACGATCTGCTTCTCGGTGCGGCGCCGGTAGGCGATCAGGTCGGCGATGGTGATCAGCAGCAGGCCGTGTTCGCGGGCGAACGCGACGAGTTCGGGCAGGCGGGCCATCGTCCCGTCGTCGTTGACGATCTCGCAGATGGCGCCGGCCGGGTGCAGGCCGGACAGCCGGGCGAGGTCGACGGCGGCCTCGGTGTGGCCGGGACGGCGCAGCACCCCGCCGTCCTTGGCGCGCAGCGGGAAGATGTGGCCGGGGCGGCTGAGGTCACCGGGGGTGGTGTCGGCGCCGGCGAGCAGGCGGATGGTGCGGGCCCGGTCGGCCGCGGAGATGCCGGTGGTCACGCCCTCGCGGGCGTCGACGCTGATGGTGAACGCGGTGCCCATGCGCTCGGTGTTGTGCGGCACCATCTGGTCGAGTTCGAGCCGGTCGGTGTCCGCCGGGTCCATCGGCACGCAGATGACCCCGGAGGTGTAGCGGGTCATGAAGGCGACCAGCTCGGGGGTGGCGGCCTCGGCGGCGAAGATCAGGTCGCCCTCGTTCTCCCGGTCGGCGTCGTCGACGACGACCAGGGGCCGTCCGGCGGCGAACTCGGCGAGCGCGGACTCGATGTCGGCGAAGACCACGTCCTCGCCCTGGCTGCCTGTGGTCATCGCGGAAGTCCGTTCGGTTCGGGGGTGCCGGCCAGGCCGGCGTGCAGTTTCTCCACGTACTTCGCCAGGACGTCGACCTCGAGGTTGACCCGTGAACCGGGCACTCGGTGGCCGAGGGTGGTGTCCTCGAGCGTGGTGGGGATGAGGCTGACGGTGAACGACGCCGGGGCGTCGCCGACGGCCGGGACGACCTCGACGACGGTGAGGCTCACACCGTCGACCGTCACCGACCCCTTCTCGACCAGGTAACGGTCCAGCCCGGACGGCAGGGCGAAGCGGACCAGCTCCCAGTGTTCGGCGATCTGACGGTCGAGCACCTCGGCGACACCGTCGACATGGCCCTGGACCAGATGCCCGCCGAGCCGGTCGGTCAGGCGCACCGGACGTTCCAGGTTGACCCGGTCACCGGCGGTGAGGACGCCCAGGGCGGAGCGCACGAGCGTTTCGCGCATCACGTCCGCGGTGAACGCCGTGGCGCCCGTGGATATGCCGGTGGGGCCGGCCCGGCTCGCGGTCTCGTCGAGGGCCACGCCGTCCCGTAGCAGGCTGGTGACGGTCAGACAGACGCCGTTGACGGCGATGGACGCGCCGTGGGAGGCGTCCGCCAGGACGGTGTGACAGGAAATGGTGAGCGAGGCCGCCTCCGACCGCGCGTCTACCGCGGTGACGACGCCGAGCTCCTCGACGATGCCGGTGAACATCCGACCCGTGCCCTTCGGTCCCGGGCACCGCTCCCCGGACACGGGCGAACCACGCGGGACCTGCCGGCGGGCTCAGGCCGGCGCGCGCCCGCGGCACGGCGGCAGGAAACACCGCGCATGCGGGCACAATGGGCCCGCGCGCGTCCTCCCATCCGGACTTTGACCGTCGGTTCCGGAATTTCACCGGATCAGCCACACCCCGAACTATGCGGGTGTGGGTCGCGGACTATCACCGCCGGCTCGGAATTTCACCGACCCCGGAGCGCGCGTGCAACTGTTTGTGCTGCCCCATTTTGGCATACGAAGCCGGACCGCGCCCGCCACGAACATGTGACCGGAGTCATCCAGATCAGGGGTGGCCACCTGCCCCGCAGCATGAATTGCCTGGTGGACGACCTAGTTCGGCTCGTTGGACGGTGGGGTGAGGCGGGGGGCGACTCGCAGCGCCTGCGCGCGCAGCTTCTCGACGGCCTCGCCGGGGTCGCTGGCGCCGAAGACGGCTGTGCCGGCGACGAAGACGTCCACACCGGCGGCGGCGGCGGCCTCGATGGTGCGCTCGTTGACCCCGCCGTCGATCTGCAACCACAGGTCGAGCCCACGGTCGTCGAGCAGGCGGCGGGCCGCGGCGATCTTGGGCAGGACCTCGGTCATGAACGTCTGGCCGCCGAAACCCGGCTCGATCGTCATGAGCAGCAACAGGTCGAACCGGTGCAGATCGTCGAGGTAGCGCTCCACCGGGGTGTTCGGCTTCACCGCGAGCCCGGTGCGCGCCCCGGCCGCGCGGATGGACGCGGTGGTCCGGGGCAGGTCGTCGACGGCTTCCGCGTGGATGGTGACGTTCGCCGCGCCCCGCTCGGCGTAGCCGGCCGCCCAACGGTCCGGATCGGCGATCATGAGGTGGCAGTCGAGCGGGGTCGGGGTGGTCGCCCGCAGCGCGGTCACCGTGTCCGGGGAGAACGCCAGGTTCGGGACGAAGTGGTAGTCCATCACGTCGACGTGCAACCAGTCCGCCCGTCCCTCGACGGCGTGCGCCGCCTCGGCGATCCGACCGAAATCAGCGGCGAGCATGCTGGGATATATCTGTGCGGTGGCCACCGGCCGAGACTATCGGGGGCCCACCCGCAGCAGCGCGACGAACATCGCGTCCGTGCCGTGCCGGTGCGGCCACAGCTGCCCGAACGGGCCGTCACCAAGCCCAAGCCCGGTCCCGACCCCAACCCCGGTCTCGGCCCCGGAGTCGGTGCCGTTGCCGGCCCCGGTGACGCCGCTGCCAGGCGCGTCACCGCCCGAAACGTCACCGCCCGAAACGTCGCTGCCCGAAACGTCGCTGCCCGAAACGTCGGTGAGGACGCGGGTCGCGTCCAGCAGGGACAGTTCCGGGCGTTGCCCGGCGACCTGGCGGACCACCTCGCTGGTCTCGGCCGGATGCGGCGAACAGGTGGCGTAGGCGACCACCCCGCCGGGGCGCACCAAGTCGGCGGCGGCGACGAGCAGTGCGCGTTGCAGCGGCACGAGGGCGGCGACATCCTCGGGGGTGCGCCGCCAGCGGGCCTCGGGCCTGCGGCGCAGCGCCCCGAGCCCGCTGCAGGGCACGTCCACCAGTACCCGGTCGGCGCTCGCGGGTGCCAGCGGCGCGGCCCGGCCGTCGGCGCGGGCGACCCACGCGCCCGCCATACCTTCCAGGGAGCGGGCGACCAGCCCCGCCCGGGTCATCCGCGGTTCGAGGGCGAGCAGTCCGGCACCGTCCGACCCACCGGCGAGCAGGCCCGCGAGCAGCGCCGCCTTCCCGCCGGGTCCCGCGCACAGGTCGACGGTCAGCCCTCGGTCGGGCCCGACGGTCGGGGTGGCGGCCAGGGCCAGCGCGACCAGCTGGCTGCCTTCGTCCTGCACCGCGGCCGCCCCGCTGGCGACCGACGGCAGCCGACCCGGATCGCCGCCGTCAAGCCGGACGGCGTAGGGCGACCACGGCCCGGGGTGCGCGTCGAGGCCCGCCTCGACGCATTCGGCGAGCAGGTCGTCCCGGGTGATCCGGCCGGGTCGGGCGACCAGATGCGTGCTGGGCCGGATGTCGTTGGCGACCAGGGCCGCCCGGGTCTCGTCCAGGTCTCCGTCCAACGCCTCGGCGACCGCTTCGACGATCCAGCGCGGATGGGTGCACACCGCCGTGAGATGGCCGATCGGGTCGGTGGCGAACGGTGGCGCGTCCAGCAGTTGGGCGAGGTCACCGCCGGTCTCGCTGACCCGGGCGGCGACGCGGCGCAGCACGGCGTTGGCGAACCGGACGGGACGTTCCCCGCTGGTCGCGCGTACCAGGTCCACCGTGGTGGCCACGGCGGCCCGCGCCGGCACCCGTGTCCGCAGCAGCTGGTAGGCGCCAAGACGCAGGGCGTCCCGCAGTGGCGGGTCGATACCCGCCACGGGACGGCTGGTGGCGGTGTCGAGCATCCCGTCCAGGGTGCCCTGGGCGCGCAGCGCACCGTAGGCGAGTTCGGTGACGAACCCGCGGTCACGCGTGGACAGTCCGCTGCCGGCCAGCATCGAGGGCAGCAGCAGGTTCGCGTACGCCCCACGTTCGTCAACGGCGCGTAGCACCTCCCAGGCCATTCGGCGCGGCCGGTCGGGCGATCTGCTCGGCGGCGAACTCGAGGGACGGGCCGGGGGACGACTCGGTGGACGGTTCACGCGCCCCGCCCGCCGTCCACCGCGGCTACCGGCCCCGCGGCCGCGGGCGCTGGTGGCGCGGGTTCCGCCTCCGGGGGCGGGGTGATCAGCTGGTCGTCGGCGTTCGGCCGGGAGCCACGGGCCCAGTCGGCGGTGGCCATCGGCGCCCGTCCTTCGGGACGGACCTCGCCGAGCAGCACCGGGTCGGTGCCCGTGCCCACGGCGACGGACCCGTCGACGAGCACCGCCAGCTGGCCGGGGCGCAGCCCACGGGTCGCGGCGTCGGCGGGCAGCGGACCCATCCGGACCGGTCCGAGTTTGAGCCGCCGACCCCGAAACGTCGTCCAGGCACCGGGAGCCGGGGTGGCCGCGCGGACCAGCCGGTCGACGGCGAGAGCTGGGCGCGCCCAGTCGACCCCGACCTGCGCGACGGTGAGTTTCGGTGCGAACGACACGCCTTCGGCGGGCTGCGGGACCGCCTGCACGCTGCCGTCGGCCAGACCGTCCAGCACTGTGACGAGCAGGCGCGCACCCGAATCGGCGAGCCTCCCCAGCAGGTCACCGGACGTGTCGGACGGGCGGACGAGTTCGGTGACGACACCGAAGACGGGGCCGGAGTCCATCGCCGCCTCGATCTGGAAGACGGTGGCGCCGGTCAGGTCGTCGCCGGCGAGCAGGGTGCGCTGCACCGGGGCCGCCCCCCGAAACGCCGGTAGCAGCGAGAAGTGCAGGTTGACCCAGCCCAGGCGCGGGACCTCCAGTGCCGCCGGCGGCAGCAGCGCGCCGTAGGCGACGACCGGGCAGCAGTCGGGGGCGAGCTCGGTGAGGGCGGCGAGGAACTCGGGGTCGCCCGGACGACGTGGGCTGAGCACCGGGATGCCGGCCTCGTCGGCCAGCAGATGCACCGGCGGCGGGGTCACCTTGCGACCCCGGCCGGCCGGCCGGTCCGGCCGGGTGACCACCGCGACCACGTCATGCTGCGGGCTGTCGATCAGCGCGCGCAGACTGGGCAGAGCAACCGCCGGCGTGCCGGCGAAGACAAGACGCATACCCGAACACCGTTCAGCGTAATGATCCAGAAAGGCCGGCCGGGTCGCACGACCGCGAACCACGGCCGACGAACCCACGGCCGGGAACCGACCGACCCTATCGCGACCGCGCTGCGCCAGCGTGCACGGCCGGGCGCGCAGCGCCCACCCGCCGCCCGCGCTGCTCACCCGATCACCAGCGGATCGAGCTGGATACGCAGGCCACTGGTGCTGCGACGGGCCCCGAGCACACCGCGGGCCGCGTGCAGGGCGGCGGCCAGCTCACCACCTCGCTCCCGGGGGACGCGGATGAGCAGCCGGTGCGGCTCCGGTTCGTCGCCGGCCCGGGCGGCCGTCCGCGGCGCGGGCGACGGCACCGGGCCGAGGACGTCGGCGGGTTCGGGCAACCGCAGGACGCCGAGCAGTTCGGCGACGGCCGCGGCGGTGCCGTCCACCGCGGCGATCCGACTCGCCGGCGGGAAGCCGAGCGCGGCGCGTTCGTCGGCTTCCCGCGCGGTGAAGGTCACCGGGTCCCAGCGGATCAGCGCCTGTACGGCG
>NZ_CADCWS010000211.1 GCF_902806475.1 Candidatus Frankia nodulisporulans | reverse complement strand
CGCCGTGGGAGAAACGCCCCCCGCGTCCCAGGCCACGGCGTCCCAGAGGGTGGCGCTGGGCGAGCTGGCACCGGAGGACACGGTGCTGCGCGAGCTGGACGACGACGGGGTGCTGCTGCTCACCCTCAACCGGCCGGGACGGCGCAACACCTGGGCGTACGACATGGAGCTGCGCTACGTCGCGCTGCTGGACGAGGCGATGGCCGATCCCGGCGTCCGGGTGATCGTGCTGACCGGCGCCGGTGAGGCGTTCTGCGCCGGGATGGACATGGAGGTGCTGCGCCGGGCGACGACCGATCCGAGTTTCGTCCGCCCGGTGCGTCCCTCGGCGACGATCCCGCGCACGGTGCCCAAGCCGATCATCGCCGCTGTTGACGGGGCGTGCGCCGGGGTCGGGTTCGTCCAGGCCCTCATGGCCGACCTGCGGTTCACCACCGCCCGGTCGAAGTGGACGACGTCGTTCACCCGCCGGGGACTGATCGCCGAGGACACCGTCACCTGGCTGCTGCCCCGGCTCGTCGGCGCCGGGCACGCCGCCGACCTGCTGTTCTCCGGCCGGGTCGTGCGCGGCGACGAGGCCGTTCGGATGGGGCTCGCCAACCGGCTGGTCGAACCCGACGAGTTGCTGCCCGCGGCCCTGGACTGGGCCCGGGACGTGGCCCGTAACTGCTCCCCGTGGGCGGTCGCCCAGGTCAAGCAGCAACTGGCCCGCGATGACGCGGCGGACATCGAACAGTCCCGGCTGGCCGCGAACACCGTCCTGGACGTCGCTCGGGGCAAACCCGACTACCGGGAGGGGGTCGCGTCCTTCCGTGAACGCCGCCCGCCGCGCTTCGAGGGTCTGCCCGCCGACCATCCCCGCATCGTCCTGGCGGCCGAGCCGGACGCGCCGCCGTCGCACTGACGGTTCGCCTGGCCGCGCGGCCCAGGTCAGGATCGGGCCGCGCGGTGCGGTGCCGGTGCGGTGCCGGTGCGGTGCCGGTGCGGTGCCGGTGCGCTCAGGCGGCCGGGGGGCGGACGTGGGCGAGGAGTTCGGTGAGCAGACCCGGCTCGGCGTCGTAGGGGGTGTAGAAGGAGGTCCGGGCGAGGACGTCGCCGACCTTCGCGTACAGCGCGGGGCCGGCCTCGGCGGGGGTGCCGACGATGGCGAAGGTGTGCAGGATGTCGTCGGTGATCAGCGAGCCAAGCTCGGCCCAGCGGCCCTCCTTCGTCAGCCGGGTGAGCTCGGGCTGCAGGTCACCCCAGCCATGCAGCTCCAGCACGGGCCGGTAGGCGGGGGTCGAACCGTAGAAGGCGATGCGCGCGCGGGTGCCGGCGATGGCGGTCGCGAGCTCCTCCTCGGTGCGTCCGACGGCGACGAACATCGGGCCGTTGACGACGAAGCCGTCGAGGGTGCCACCCCGCTTGGCCCGACCGCGGCGCAGCGCCGGCAGGGTCACCTCGTCGAGGTAACGGCGGGTGGTGAAGGGGTGCAGGAAGAAGCCGTCGGCGACCTCACCGGCGGCCTCGGTCATCGCCACGTTCACCCCGGCGACGTACACCGGCGGCGGCCCGGCCGGATGCGGCTCGGGGGCGAAGAACGGCGTCATCAGGGTGTGGGAGTAGAACTCGCCCTGGAAATCGAGCTTCGTGCCGTCCTGCCAGGACGCCCAGATGGCCTTGAGGGCCAGCACGTACTCGCGCATCCGGGCCGCCGGGCTCGACCAGGTCATCGAGAACCGGCGCTCGATGTGCGACTTGACCTGCGAACCGAGGCCGAGAACGAACCGTCCCTGCGCGTAGCGGGCCAGGTCGTAGGCGGAGGTGGCGGTCGTCATCGGGCTGCGGGCGAAGGCGATCGCGACGGCCGTGCCCACCGTGATGTTCTCGGTGGCCTGCGCCGCCTGCATGATCTGCAGGAACGGGTCGTGGTTGGTGTCGCCGACCCAGGCGCCCGCGTAGCCGGCGGTCTCGGCGTGTCGTGCCGCGGTCGCCGCGAGGTCGATGTCGGTGCCCAGGACGGCGTCGATCTTCATCGATGTTTCCCTTCAGCCTGTCAGATCACGCGGTCGGCGCGTAGCTGGGCGATCTCGTCGGTGGTGAGGCCCACCTCGGCCAGGACGGCCTCGGTGTGCTCGCCGAGGGCGGGGACGGGCCCCATGGGCAGGGCCCAGTCGGGGGTGATCGGCGGCGGCAGGGGGGCGCGCCAGGGGCCGGCGGGGGTGGCGACGTCACGCCAGCGGTCCCGGGCGCTCAGATGCGGGTGGTCGATGACCTCCTGCACGCTGTTGAGCCGGGAGTTGCCGATCGCCGCGTCGTCGAGGATCTTCTCGGCCTGGGCGATGGGAACGGTGGTCGTCCAGGCACGGATGGCCTCGTCCAGGCGGGGGCGCAGCCGGACCCGGTCGTCGTTGTGGGTGAAGGCGGGATCGTCGGCGAGGTCGTCGCGGCCGAGCACCGTGCGGGCCAGCCGCTGCCATTCGCCGTCGTTGGTGGTGCCGAGCACGAGGGTGAAGCCGTCCGCCGTCGGGTAGGCGCCGTAGGGGGAGACGGCCGGGGAGCTCACCCCGTTGGGAACCTGCTGCTCACCGGTACCCATGGTGATGTTCATGGTGTAGCTCATCCACTCGACCACCGTGTCGAACAGGCTGATCGACAGGGCGGTGCCGCGGCCGGTCGCCGTGCGGGCGTGGATCGCGGCGAGCACGGAGGTCACCGTGTACATGCCGGCGCCGATGTCGGCCACGGGGATACCCGGCTTGGCCCGGTGCTCCTGCGTTCCGGTGATCGAACAGGAGCCGGCCTCGGACTGCACCAACAGGTCGTAGGCCCGCTTGTGGGACAGCGGGCCGCCCTCGCCGTAGCCGGAGATGTCGACCGCGACGATCCGCGGGAAGCGTTCGACGAGTTGCTCGGCGGCGAATCCGTAGCGGGCGGCCGCGCCCGGCGCGAGGTTCTGCACCACGATGTCGGCCCGGGCGAACAGCCGCTCCAGCGCCTCGGCGCCGCGCGGGTCGCGGAAGTTCAGCGCGACCGACTCCTTGCCCCGGTTGAGCCAGACGAAGTGCGCGGCCAGTTCGCCGAGCACCGCGTTGTCGTAGTCGCGGGCGAAGTCACCGCCGCGCGGGTTCTCCACCTTGATGGCGCGGGCGCCGAGGTCGGCGAGGGTACGGGTGGCCGTCGGGGCGGCAACAGCCTGCTCCAGCCCGACCACGACGAGATCCCGCAGCGGGAGATCCAACGCTCCTCCTGGCAGTCGAGCGGGCAGTCACTCTGGCGACTGCCTCAATAAACCAGAAGTGCGTCTGTGACGCGGGGTTGCGCGTCCGGGCTCACCCTGCCCTGACCGCGCACTGCGAGCTGCGTCACTCTGGGCAAATATCGTTACTCTGTGTGATTTAACTCGGGGCGGGTGAAACGGGGAGCTGGTAACGTGCCTCGTCGTCGAGCGTCGTGCCCGTCGCTGGTGGTGACCCCGTCCGCCCGACGGTTCGGTCCGCCATTCAGGTTCCCCTTCCGGGAGACTCCCCATGCGCAGTGCCAAGGACTTCTTCGCTCCGCTCGCCGTGGGCGCGCCGGCCCCGGCGCGTGAGATCCCGCGGCGGCCGTCCCGGGTGATCCACTTCTTCGACCCCAGCAACGCCAAGATGGCCGCGAAGCTGCCGACCCTCATCCCCAAGGTGGATGTGCTGCTCGGCAACCTCGAGGACGGCGTCAAGGCCGACAACAAGCTCGCCGCCCGCGAGGGACTCATCAAGATCATCGAGGGCGGCGCGGAGTTCGGCGACACCCAGTTCTGGATCCGGGTGAACAGCATCGACTCGCCCTGGGGGCTGGACGACCTGCTCACCCTCGTGCCCGCGATCGGCGCGAAGCTCGACGTGATCATGCTGCCGAAGGTGCAGGGCGCCGAGGACATCCACTACGTCGACCGGCTGCTCGCCCAGCTCGAGGCCCAGGCCGGCCTGACCCGCCCGATCCTCGTGCACGCGATCCTCGAGACCGCCCGCGGCGTCAGCAACGTCGAGGAGATCTGCGCCGCGAGCCCCCGCATGCAGGGCCTGTCGCTGGGCCCCGCCGACCTCGCCGCCGACCGGCGGATGAAGACCACCCGCGTCGGCGGCGGCCACCCCGGCTACCTGGTCCGCCAGGACCCCACCCCGGACGACCCGAGCGCCGTGCGCGCCACCTTCCAGCAGGACCCCTGGCACTACACCCTGGCCCGGATGGTCGACGCCTGCGTGGCGCACGGGATCATGCCGTACTACGGCCCGTTCGGTGACATCGCCGACACCCTGGCCTGCGAGGACCAGTTCCGCAACGCGTTCCTGCTCGGCGCGGTCGGCGCCTGGTCGCTGCACCCGGTGCAGATCGACATCGCCAAGAAGGTCTTCAGCCCCGAGCCCAAGGATGTCGCCTGGGCCAGCCGGGTCGTCGAGACCATGGGCGACGGCACCGGCGCGGTGATGGTCGACGGCACCATGCAGGACGACGCCTCGGTCAAGCAGTGCCAGGTCATCCTCGACCTCGCCCGCCGCCTCGCCGCCCGCGACGCCACCCTCGCCGCCAGCTACAACCTGCCCGGACCCACCGCCTGACCAGCCCTGCGACCATCGCCGCCCGGCCGGCCCGGCCGGCGGTGGGCTGATTCGCCTCGTCGATCGCTCGTCTAGGGTGACGCGCAGGAGGTACGTCGGGCGGCCCGCGCCGCAGGTGGGGCGGAGGAGGGCACGAGTGCCAGCCGAGCCTGCCGACAAACCGCTGGACAAAATCTGCAAGCCGGACAACCTGGACGACGTGGACGACGACGCCTCCGCACGGACCATGACACCGGCCGCTGCCTCGACCGCCGCACCGGAACCCACCGTCCCGGCGGATTCGGCCGAGCCGGCACCGCCGGTTGAGTCGGTATCGCCAGTTGAGTCGGTATCGCCAGTTGAGCCGGTACCGCCGGTGGAGGCGGCACCGTCAGCTGGGGGTGGCGGGACGCGGCCGCGACGGTTGGGGGCGGCGGGGCGCTTTCGCACCGATGTCGTTCCCGGCGGTCTGGCCTGGGGGCGGATCGCCGGCCGGGTGATACCGCTCGCGGTCACCGCGGTGGCGATCTACCTGCTCGCCCCGCAACTGCTCACCGTGTTCTCCGCCTTCCCCCGGCTGCGGCACTTCCGTCCGTGGTGGTACCCGGCGATGGTCGGCTGGGAGATCGCGAGCTTCGCCTGTGTGTGGCAGCTGCAACGGCTCGCCATCGACGGGCTGAGCTGGTTTCTGTCCATCACCTCGCAGCTCGCGTCGAACAGCATCAGCCGGATCATCCCCGGCGGGATCGCGGTGGGCGGCGCCGTCCAGTTCCGGATGCTGAGCCGGGCGGGCTGCGATCCCGCGGCCGCCGGGTTCGCCCTGACCGCGATCTCCATGGTCACGACCAGCATCGTGTTCGGGCTGCCGCTGTTCGTCCTGCCCGCGTTGATCTTCGGCCAGCCGGCGCCGCGCGGTCTGATCGCGGCGGCGTGGCTCGGGGGTGTCGCTTTCGCGGTGCTGGCGGTGACCGGCCTGGTGCTGGCCCGCTCGGAGGCCGCGATGCGCCTGCTGGCACGGCTGCTCGCCCGGGTGCTGCAGCTGGCCCGCCGCCCGGTTGATCCAGACCTGTCCGAGCTGCTGCTGATCCGCCGCGACGAGGTGCTGCACTCACTCGGACGTCGGCTACCCGCCGCGTTGCTGTTCGCGGCCGGCAAGTGGACCCTCGACTACCTCGCCCTGCTCGCGGCGTTGGCCGGTGCCGGCCAGCATCCTCGGCCGTCCCTGGTGCTGCTGGCCTACGTGGCGGCGAGCGTCCTGGCGATGATCCCGATCACGCCCGGCGGTCTCGGTTTCGTCGAGGCCGGCCTGACCGGGACCCTCGCCCTAGCCGGGGTTCCGCCGGCGGCCGCGGCCCTGTCCACCCTCGCCTACCGGCTGGTGTCCTTCTGGCTGCCGCTGGCCGCCGGGGCCCCCGCCTGGATCGCCTACCGCGTCCGTTACCGCTAGTCCCGCCCCACCGGACGACCCAGCTATCCCCGGACAACCCATCATCCCCCGGACAACCCGCCATCCCCCGGACAACCCGCCATCCCCCGGACGGCCCACGATTCCCCGGACGGCCCACGATGGCCGGCCGTCCGGGGGTGCGGGACGGGGCTGGTCAGTCGGACAGAGTGGCGACGGTGGCCTCGGGCTGGTCACTGCCGGACGTCCCGCCCAGGACGTAGATGTGACCGTCGCCGCCGGTCGTGGCCGCGGCATCCGCCCGGTCGGACGCCTCACCGGGGGTGCCGGAGTCCCACGAGTCGCGGTCCGGGGAGTAGATCTGCACGGTGTCGGTGACCGCGTTGTCCGAACCGCGTCCGCCCACGACGTACACCCGCCCGTCCGGGCCAGTGGCACCGGCGGCCCGGGTGACCGGGGTGGGCAGACCGGCCACCTGCGCCCACGAGCCGCTGCCGCCATCCGTCCCAGGGGTGTAGACGTACGTCGTCGAGACCACCCGCGGGGCGGACGTACCGTCGATGGTGCCGCCGGCGGCCAGAATCCGGCCATCCGAGAGGGCGACGACGATCGGCGCGTCCAACGCGGACGGCGGAGCCGGCGCGGTCGACCACGCGTTCGCGGCCGGATCGTAGATCGCCAGCGTGGTGCCGTCGAGGGCGTAGATCCGTCCGTCCCCGCCGCGGGCCGCCCGGGGCTGGTCCATCGGGGCCGGCAGGGAGGTGGCGTCCGACCAGGAGTCACTGGCCGGCTGGTACACCTCGACGGTGTCCGTCGGACCGTCCGCGTCCTGCCCGCCGATCGCGTAGATCCGTCCGTCCGCCCCGGTGACGGCGGCCAGGTCCGTGCGCGGCGTGGGCAGATCGGCGGCGTCCGACCAGGCGCCCGACTTCGGATCGAGCACCGCGACGGAACCCACCGGTGTGCCCGAGGCTCCGGCTCCCGCGCCCGCACCGGCGCCGGCTCCCGCTCCCGCTCCGTTGCCCGGGCCGGTTCCGGCCGGGGTGCCGGGTGTGGGGCTGCCCGTGCGGCCCGCGGTGGACGTCGCGCTCGGGGTGGCCGTCCCGCCCGGGTTGGGGGTGGTGGTCAGGCCGGGTGACCGGCTCGGGCCGGTGGGTGTGGCGGAGTCGCCCGGTTGGGCCGGGTCCGTGCCCGTGGCACCCTCGGACGCGTTCGGTAGCGGTTCGAAGCCCGGCTCGTCCGTCAGCGCGCCGGGGATGATCCTCGCCCCTGAGGGGGCCAACCCCGCGGGACCCACCCCCGGCGACCCGGTCGTACCCGGCGAGGACGTCCCGCTCGGCGACGTGCCGCCGCCCGGCGAGGCG
>NZ_CADCWS010000210.1 GCF_902806475.1 Candidatus Frankia nodulisporulans | reverse complement strand
GGTCGAGGAAACCGTGCCCGCGGAGGGAACCGCGGGGGCGGCGGCAGGGGCGGGAATGACCGTGCTCGAGGCATGGACCGCCTCGGCACAGGCGATCTGGTCCGCGCGCAACAGCGCGTTGTTGATCCGCCGGACAACCGCCGGCACCGAGTTCGCCGGGTAGAGGCTCTGGTCCGGATAGGTCTACCCGGCCAGGTTCGCGTCCGCGGCCACCTGCCAACCGGACAGGTAGATCGCCCGCAGCCCCGCCCGGACCTGCTGGACGGCCTGGTTACCGGTCAGCGCACCCAGCGCCTGGACGTAGTCGGACTCGTGCAGCGACCGCCACAGCTTCTCGGCGCCGAGCCGGGCCAGTGTGTGTTCCTCGACGACGCTTCCGCGCAGCCGCACCACGTCATGTGCGGTGTAGGTGCGGCTGACACCGGCCCACCGCGGATCGTCGTCCCAACAGCGGGCCAGCTCGCGCTCGCCCCGATCCCCGCCGTCGGCGCCGACCGCCCGCGTCCCCGCCACCGAAGAGGCTCCGGCCATCCCGGTCGTTCGTGTCGGGCGGGTCGTCCTGCCAGCGTCATGCCCAGCCCGTCCGGTCCCGACTGTCCTGTTCTCGGCCATGTCGGCCCCCCTGCCCTGCGTTGGTGGGTATGCGCCCGCATCCGCGCGGGTCCGCTTCTCGTCGCGGCATCCTGGTCACGGAAACTGACCGGAACATTCCCCAGCGGAACCCAGCGCAACAGACCGTGTTCGGCGGGATCCGACCGCCATTCCGGTTGATTCCAGGATTGAAGCCCTGGCCGCGAACCAGATATCCCCCGAACAGGAGGACCCCGACCAGAAAGATCCTCGACGCCGTCAGGGCCCCGAGAACTCGGCGGCGGTCTCCAGGCCGCCCGCCTGATTACGACGCACCATGTCGACGATGCGGGTGACCGGCCCGACGACAAGCAGCGCGTCACCCGCGCACAGCCGCGTGTGCCGACCGGGCCGGGAGTTCGCCGCATCCGCCGCGGACGCCGGGCGCACCGCGAGCACCCGGGTGCCGGTGGCCAGCTCCTGCAGCGTCGGGCCGACCAGGTGACCGCCGCCACGCACGGTCATCCGGGCCACCAGAAACGGTGTCCGATCCACGTAGAAGGTGCTCAGCACGTCGTACCCGAGCGCGACCCCGACAAAGTACGGCGTGGCGAGGTCGGCGGCGCTGCGCGCGGTGTGAATCCCGAACCGGCGCTCGACCTCGTCCGCCATGGTCGTGTCGACGGTCCGTAGGCTCGTCCGTGGCGCCCCGGCCACCGCGCAGCTCGTCGTGGGCCTCCCGCGCGGACAGCACCGCCTCCAGATTCGCCAGACCATCGCTGGTGAGCGCCGCGATCGTGGTCGCGTGCGCGAGACCGGCCTCGAGCAGCGTCGAGCGCACCGTCGCATCCCCGATGATCACCGGTACGGACCGTTCCCGCGCGACCGGGAGGTAACGGTTGTTCTCGTCCCGTTCGATGACGACGACCTGACGGCCGGCCTGGAGCAGCCCGTCCATGGTGGCGACACCGACCGAACCCAGACCGCACAGCACCACGTGGTCACGGACCGCTCCGGCCCGTCCACGGCCCAGCGCCCGTTCCAGCCGGCGGCTGATGATGACATTGGTGATGAACGCGTAGACCACGGCGATCGACAGCGCCCCGAACAGCATCAACCCGATACCAAAGACCTGTAGCCACTGGTCCGCGGCGCCGAAGTTGAAGTCTCCGTAGCCGACGGTGACCATCGTCTCGACCGTCAGGTAGAGCGCGTCGACCGGCCCGAAGTTCGCCGGCGCGGCGCTGTTGTTGTCGGTGTAGGTCAGCGACAGAACCACCGTGCTGGTGACCATGATGGCCAGCACGACGCTGATCGCCAGTCGAAACGGCCGGTCCAGCTCGCCCCGGACCGAGGCCACCAGGTCCCTGACCCACCGCAGACCACCGCGCCGCGATCGCGGCCGGCCCGACATCCTCGCCAGCCCGTCACCCGACGAGGGCCGACCCGACGAGGCGGCGCTGCCCACGCCAGCGCCGTGACCGCGATGTCCGAGGGTCGCGAACAGCCGCGCGTCGTGCAGGCCGGAGACCTCCATGCCGCGTTCGTCGAACTCGGCGAGCCGACCCAGGACGGTCAGCCGGTCGCCCGGATGCAGCGGGGTGTCCCGCGGCGGGCAGACCTCACCGCGGCGTTCACCGGCCCGGCGCAACGAGATGGGGGTGAGATCGCCGTAACGGGCCCGGAACGCGCCCCGTCCGGAGATCTCCTCCTCGATGACGGCGAACACCTCGGCGTCAGCCCGGGCGCCCATCGTGAACGCGTGGGTGACGGCGGAGCGTATGCAGGCCTCGACGAAACTCGGCCCGGCGAGTACGGCCAGATTCAGCACCCGAGCCTGCCCCAGCGCGTCCGCCAGCTGATCACCGAGCTGCGCGTTGTTGACGTTGACGACCAGACGGACCCGCGGCGCCACCTCCGCGACGACAAGCGCCGTCTGCAGCGTCTCCAGGTCGGTCTCGTGGCAGACCACCACCGCCAGGGCCCGCGCGACACCGACCTCGCGCAACACGTCCGGGGCGTGCGGGCTTTCCAGCACCAGACGCACCCCGAGCCGTTCGAGGCGGCGACGCGCCACCGAGGTCACCCGGTCATCCACCCCGACCACGCCGACGCCGGAGTCCCTCAGCTGCTCGACCAGTCGCAACCCGAGCCGTCCAAGGCCCTCCAGACCGACCACGATCACCTGCCCGACCGGCACCCCGACACCATCGGACGGCCCGGGATCATCGGCACGGTCCCGGGCGCCCTCGACGGGCTCCCCTGAAGCCGTCCGCATATCCCTCCTCAGCAGCGGGTCAGTGTCGCATGATGGCCCCTGGCGGGTGGACGGAGCATCGTCGGGGCGGGTGGTCGCTGTCGCTTTTCGGACCCTGCTATCCCTACACACGTCAGGCCACGGCATATTGGTGCAGGTAAACCACCACGGTCTGCTACTCTCGCTCCTGGGGTATGTACGCGTGTATGAGCCGATTGATCTGGCAGCTATCACGACCAATGTCGAATTCGGCCGGGCGCTGACCAGCGTGCGGCTCCGAGCCGGGCTCAGCATCCGCGCCGTCGCGCAGCGGGTGCGGATTCCGGCCAGCACCGCCGGTGGTTACTTCAGCGGTGCGCATCTACCCGGCCTGCAGCCAGCGGACCTGCTCACCGACATGCTGCGCGCCTGCGGCGTGTCCGACGAGGCCGAACTCCAACACTGGACGGCCACCTGGATGCGTCTGCGCCGCGCGCGCCCGGCCGACGAGGAACACAGTGCCGACCCGCGCCCTGGCGGCGGCTCCGTCCGAGACAGCCGCGATAACCGGGATTACCGGGGCGATGGAGAGGGCGAGGGCACCGGAGCCGGCGAGCTCGCCGCGACGATCACCGTCGCGCCTCCGGTCGCCCGGTTGAACCGCATCGGCACGCTGTTCGGTCGCGAGGACATTCTCACCCGGCTCTCGACCCACCTGCCCGCGGCCGCGGGCGATCCGACCGATGCCGACGCCGGCCACGGTGGGGTGCACGTTCTGTATGGGATGGGTGGGATCGGCAAGAGCACGGTCGCTCTGGCCCTGGCCGACCGGGCACGTGGACGCGCGGTCCGGACCTGGTGGATCAATGTCACGGCGGCCGCGACGGTGCCGGCGGCCATGGCGGCGCTCGCGGTGGAACTCGGCGCGAACCGCCACGAGCTGCGCAATGGCAGCCTGCCCGACCTGGTGTGGCGTTACCTGCGTGCGCTGGACGAACCGTGGCTGCTGGTGATCGACAACGTCGATGATCCGGCGGCCCAGCTGGCGTTGCCCGGCGGCGAACTTCTCGACGGCAGCGGATGGCTGCGCCGGCTGGACGGCACCCGCGGCATGGTGGTCGTCACCACCCGGGACAGGTCCGCCTGGCCGGCCGAGGCCGGCCCCCACGAGGACGACAGCCCCGACAGCCCCGACGGGCGCTGGGTCACGCTCCATCCCGTTCGGGTCCTGGCCGACGAGGACGCCGGCGCGGCGCTGCGCACCCTCGCCGGCCCGGGCGCCGGTTCGACGGCCGAGGCGCGGATGCTGGGACGTCGCCTCGGCGGGCTCCCGCTGGCGCTCGGGTTCGCCGGCCGTTTCCTCGCCCGCACCGCGCGGATGCCGGCGCACTTCGGCGACCAGGAGGTGCCACGCACCTACCTGGCCTACGAGCAGGTCCTGCGCGCCGGCGGAGCGGGGCCGGTCCTACCGGACTTCGACGGGACCTCCCCCGCCCTCGACGGCGCCTCGCTGCGGACCACCGGCCGTGACCGCGAACGTGCGCTGGTCGGGCCCCACCTGGGAGCTGTCCCTGCAGGTCCTCACCGACCAGGGACGGCCCGCCGCCCGCCCGCTGCTGACCCTGCTCGCCTGCTTCGGATGCGACCTCATCCCGCTGGAACTGCTGGATCCCGCGACGCTGAGCACCGGCCCGCTGCTCGGGAAGCTGGGACCGACCCAGGTGTGGGATCTGTTGGACGCCCTCGCCGGCCAGGGCCTCATCGAACTCGTGCCGTCCCCGCCGCCCTCGACGACCACACCGGTCCGTCCCGTGCGGCCCAGCGACAACGGCTCCTCGGCCCCGGCCGCTCCGGTTTCGGACGCGGCTCCGGCACAGTGGCAGATCTGGCTGCACCCGCTCGTCCAGGACAGCTTCCGGCGCCACGCCGTGTACGGCGAGCGGCCCGCGGACTACCTGGAGGCCGTCACCGCACTGCTGGCCGGAGCCACCGGGTTCGACCCGCGCGATCCCGAGCACTGGGCCTGGTGGGCGCGGCTACGCGCGCACTGGGACGCGGCCCTGGGTCTGCTCGCCGACATCCCGGATGCGGTCCGCGCCGGGCTGCGGCTACCGCCGGAACTGCTCGTCGCCGCCACGCGGGGCGGTCGGTTCCTGCGCGCGACCGGCTATCCCACCCAGGCCGTCGCCACCTACGAGACGGTGCTGGCGATGGGTCGCCCGTTGCTCGGTGCCGAACACGCCGACGTGCTGGCCGTCGAGCATGATCTGTACCGGGTGATGGCGGCGCTCGGGCGGCAGGCCGACGCCGAGCCCGGATTCCGCCGGGTTCTGGACGCCCGGGTCCGACTGCTCGGCGCCAGCCACGCCGACACCCTGACGACGCAGCATTATCTGGCCCGCACGCTGCGGGAACTCGGCCATTTCACCGAGGCGTTGGAGCTGCTGAAACTGACCCTCGAGCGTCGCGTGCCCACCCTTGGCCCCACCCACCGCGACACGCTCACCACCCGGAACAACATCGGTGATGTGCTCGCCGAACTGGGCCAGCTCGACGAGGCACAGGAGATGTTGCACGCGGTGTGGGCGGCGCGTGGCGACATCCTCGGTCCGACCCACCCGGCGACCCTGGTCACCCTGGCGCATCTGACCCGGCTGGCGCTGCGCAGCGGTGCCGCGGAGCGGGCCGCCGACCACGCCCAGAAACTGGTCACGACCTGCCAGGAGGTACTCGGACCGGATCATCCGCGGGCGCTGGCAGCCGTCGGCCTCTACGGCGAGGTCGAACGGCGGCGGGGACGGCTGGCGCCCGCCGCCCGGGCCGGCTACCTGGCCGCCCACCAACGCAGCCTGCGGGTCCTCGGCCCCCTGCACGCCACCACCGCGACCCTCGCGGGACTGACCACCGCCGAGGCCTCCTGATCCCGGTCAGCGGGGCCGGACCCACATCGCCGCGGTCAGCGCCCAGCCGACGAGAACCGGCGGGGACGTCCACCACGGCAGCGCGCCGGGGGTGGTCAACAGCCAGGCGATGGCCGCCAGGTGGCAGGCCAGCAGGTTCATCAGCGTGAATCCGGCGCCGGGCGGCGACGGCGGACGCCGCTGCACCGGATCCAGGCCGGGCGCACCCGAACGCAGCAGATGGACCAGTCCGATCGCCGCGACCAGGGCCGCGGCCAGCGCGGAACAGGCCGCCAGACCGTGGCCCGCCGTCGGGGTGCCCGGATCGTCGGCGAGGCCGAATCCCACCACCACGGCCACGGCGATCAGCAGCCCCGCCTGCGCCGCGCAGACCAGCAGCACGTAACGGGACGGAAAGACGAACCCGCTCGGTCGCCGTAGCCGCACCCCGGTGATCAGGGCGGTGGTGAGCCGTCCCGTGAGTCGGTCGATGGGCAGGTCCCGCAGGCCGACCACGGTGGCCCCGGTGACAGCGGCGCCCAACGCGAAGCCCGCGGCCAGCACGAACGCCTCCACCCCGGGCCGTCCACCGGCGGCGAGCACCCCCAGGGGCACCCCGGCGGCCGGTGCGAGCGTGGGTACCACCGCGTCGGCCAGCCACTGGGCCGCCCTGACCATGACCCTCGCCGTCGGTGCCGCCGTGACCCGGCGTGCCGTGACCTGAAGCGTCCGCAGCACGACGAGCCCGGCGAACCCGAGCCCGTGGGTCACCGTAGGTGCCAGCAGCAGCGCCCCGATCGTCACCGCCAGGCCCGCCGCCGCCGCGCCCATCGCGACGACGACCGGGCTCACCTGCCCCCGCACCAGCGGGCTGGCCCGCCGGACCGGATTGATCCGGTCACCGGGCAGGCCGTCGAGGGCGTCCAGCAGCCGGCCGTGCGTCGAGACCAGCAGACCGGCGAGCGACAGCAGCAGCACGGTGACGACCCGCGGATGTGCGACGGCCAGCCCCCCGGCGGCGAACGGGACGGCATCGGCGAGCGCCAGGGCCGGTCGCGTCAACGCCCTCGCGTCCGCGAACCGACCCGGCCCCGACCGGCCATGTCGTGGCACACCCGCATCGCGGGTTCCCCCCCATAGGACCTCATGATCATCTCTCGCACCCGATGAAGCGCTGCGTTCACAAACGATCGCAGTCTGTCGAGATAAACTCATTCTCGCCGCTGCGAACAAGCCCCCCGCGGATCGCCGTACAACGTCGTACAGGCAGCTTTCCGTGCACAGTCCACGACCGGATGTCGAGATCTGGCACGCCCGCACCGAAGCACATCCGCGAATTCCCGAACGGTAAATCACCGTGCGTTACGGTTCGCCTGTTCGGTCCGCTCTGACACCCGGCCTCACCCCGGCGCCGGGGCCTCCCTCCAGCACGCACATCGCACGTCACAGGCCACGACACCACAACGGCGCGCTGAAACGCCGAAGCGGGCCTCCCCCCGACGAAAGGCCCGCTTCGGCGACAGCCCGGAGTCGGCGGCTCCGCCCACCTCCCCACGAGTGCGACGCGGGAGCAGACCATCAGGTGGGCGAGACCACGTTCGTCCGGCCTCACCAAGACAACCGTGAGTCAGGCTTTTCGCAAAGGGGATGGCGGTAGATCCGG
>NZ_CADCWS010000209.1 GCF_902806475.1 Candidatus Frankia nodulisporulans | reverse complement strand
AAACCCATCGAAATCCCATGTGCGGAAGACAGGGCTAGACCGCGCCGACCACGTCCGGCGCTCGTCCGGCGGCGAGATCCGCGGGTCGTCGATGACCTCCGACGTCATCGACGACCCTGTGCGCGGCGCGACACAGTGTGCCCATGACAGCAGAACAGCAGACTGTGTCGGCGCCGTCCCAGCTCGAGTCCGTCGAGCGTTATCTCGCCGTCTGGAACACCACCGGCGACGTTCTGGCCAAGGCGGTGGCCGCCGCCCTCACCGAGGACGTGACCTACGTCGACCCCCTTGCCGACGTCGCCGGGCACGAGGCACTCGCCACGCTGATCCGCGGCGTACAGCAGCAGTTCACCGGTTACGAGTTCCGCCTGACCGGTTCGCCGGACATCCATCACCAGGTCGCCCGCTTCGGCTGGGAACTGGTCTCCCGCACGGACGGTTCGGCACCGGTGGCGGGTTTTGATGTCGTCACCTTCGGCGCGGACGGCCGCATCCGCACGGTCACCGGTTTCCTGGACCGCGTTCCGGGCGCGTAAGGCCTCGCCAGCCGGTCGCCGGTGCGGTGATCGCGCCGGGCCGCCGCACCGACGACCGGCACCACACGGCGCCCCGCCTACGGCGCCGCGGGGTCCACACCATCCAGGCATCGCACCAGGATGACCTGGCAGCGCAGGGTGTGCTGGTGTGGCCCGTCGCCACGCCCGAGGACGCCGTCCCGTCCTGCGCGCCCTGCTCACCGAGGCCGCCAGATACCGAGCCCGCCAGATAGCGTCGCTTCCATCGCCACGACGCGAAGCCGCACCGGCGGTCAGTACGGTCAGCGCACCGTCCCCACGCCCGGCACGGTTTCACGATCGAGGAGGCCGCCGCAGGGAGAGGACCACAGAGCGATGTTCCCCGTGGGCATGGTTGCCGGTCTGGTCGTCGCCCTCACGGGGGCGATCTGCGCCGCCCTGCTGTGGAGCGCGCCGTGGTGGGTCGCGGTCGGCGTGCTCGTCGCCGTCCTGGCACTCGCCGCCTACGACCTGCTCCAGTCGGGGCACGCGATCCTGCGCAACTACCCGGTCGCCGGGCATCTGCGGTTCGCGCTCGAGCACATCCGACCCGAGATCCAGCAGTACTTCATCGAGCGAAACTACGACGGCACACCCTTCGACCGGGATGTGCGCACCAGCGTGTACGAGCGGGCCAAGGGTATTCACAGCGACCAGGCGTTCGGCACCGAGCGGGACGTCAACGCGGTCGGCTACGAGTTCCTGCCACACTCGACGGCACCGCTGGACGTCGCCGCCGACGCGCCACCGCCGCGGGTGCGGGTCGGCGGCCCCGACTGCACGCAGCCGTACGACGTCGCGCTGCTGAACGTCTCCGCGATGAGTTTCGGGTCGCTGTCGGCCAACGCGGTGCTGGCGATGAACCGGGGCGCCGCCGCCGGCGGTTTCGCCCATGACACCGGCGAAGGCGGCCTCACCGAGCACCACCTGCGCCACGGCGCCGACCTCGTCTGGGAGATCGGCAGCGGCTACTTCGGGGCACGCACCCCGGACGGCGACTTCGACCCGGTGCGGTTCAGGGACAAGGCGGCACTGCCGACGGTACGGATGGTCGAACTCAAACTCAGCCAGGGGGCGAAACCAGGCCTTGGCGGCATCCTGCCGGCGGCGAAGGTCAGCGCCGAGATCGCCGCCGCCCGGGGAGTCCCGGCCGGGGTGACCTGCGTGAGCCCGTCCGGCCACCGGGTGTTCGCCACCCCGCGGGAGCTGGTGCTGTTCATCGCGCGGATGCGCGAGCTCGCCGGCGGGAAGCCGACCGGGTTCAAGCTGTGCGTCGGATCCCGGCGGGAACTGCTGGCGATCTGCCGGGCGATGGCCGCCGAAGGCGTCACCCCCGACTTCATCGTCGTCGACGGCGCCGAAGGCGGCACCGGTGCGGCCCCACTCGAATACGAGGATCATGTCGGCACACCGCTCACCGAGGGCCTGATCACCGTGCACAACGCGCTGGTCGGTGTCGGTCTGCGGGACCGGATTCGGATCGGGGCCAGCGGCAAGGTCGCCACCGGGGTGGACATCGTCAAACGGCTCGCTCAGGGCGCCGACTACACCAACTCGGCGCGGGCGATGATGATGGCCGTCGGCTGCATCCAGGCGCAGCGCTGCCACACCAACACCTGCCCCGTGGGCGTGGCCACCCAGGACCCGCGGCGCGCCCGCGCGCTGGACGTCGCCGACAAGGGCGAGCGGGTCCGCCGCTACCAGCAGGCCACCGTCGCCACCGCCGTCCAGATGATGGCGTCGCTGGGCTGCGCGACGCCCGGCGAGCTGCACCCCGGCATGCTGATGCGCCGCGTCACCCACACCGACACCCGCAGCTACGCCGAGCTCTTCGACTGGCTGGAACCCGGCGAGCTGCTCGCCGACCCGCCGCCAGCCTGGATCGCCGACTGGATCACCGCCGACCCCGACAGTTTCCGAGCCTGACCACGCCCGTCGCGCGGCCCCCGGGCGTCTGACCTCTGACGGCGGCGACGGACCACGCGCACGACGGTGGCGGGTGACGGGCGCCCGGTGACGGACCCGGCGGATGTGAAGGCCGACGGGCCCGACGGCTGGCGAAAACTGTCGGAGGGGACGGCTACGGTTCTGCCATCGGATGCGAACAGGCGTCCGATGCAGGCGTCCAATGCAGGCGACCGATCCCGACGAAGGGTCCGCACATGCCCCCCATCACGCCGTGTCTGTGGTTCGACGATCAGGGCGAGCAGGCCGCGCAGCTGTACACGTCGCTGTTCGCGAACTCGCGCATCACCAACGTCAGCCGGTACGGGCCCGGCGGGCGCCGGCCCGAGGGCATGGCGATGACCGTCCAGTTCGAGCTGGACGGTCGGGAGTACGTCGCGCTCAACGGCGGTCCCGAGTTCCCGCAGACCGAGGCCTTCTCCCTGCAGGTGTTCTGCGAGTCCCAGGCCGAGATCGACCGGTACTGGGACGTGCTCACCGCCGATGGTGGCGTGGAGAGCCAGTGCGGCTGGCTCAAGGATCGGTTCGGGGTGTCCTGGCAGATCGTGCCGTCCGCGCTGGGCGAGCTGCTCGGCGATCCGGACCCCGAGCGCTCGCGGCGGGCCACCGAGGCCATGTTCACAATGTCCAAGATCGATATCGAGGAGATCCGGCGCGCGGCGGCCGGCTGAGCATTGCCGAGCCAGCTGCGGGCGAGAGCCACCACCCGCCCTCGGCTGCCGCACCCTGGCCGAATATGATCTTTTGTCGTGCGCAGGGTACTGATCGTGGGTGTGTCCGGGTCAGGCAAATCGACATTGGCCCGCCGACTCGCCGCCACGTTGTCCGTACCGCACGTCGAGCTTGACGAACTGCGCCATGGTCCCGGCTGGGTGCCCCGGCCGACCTTCGTCGACGACGTCGACGCGGCCACCGCCGCACCCGCCTGGGTGGTCGACGGTAACTACTCCGCCGTCCAGGATCTGATCTGGGACCGCGCGGACACCGTGGTCTGGCTGGATCCGCCACGGTGGCTGGCGCAATGGCAGCTTCTCCGCCGCACGGCGGGGAGGCTGCTGCTGCGCCGGCGGCTGTGGAACGGCAACCGGGAACGCTGGCGTGACCTACCCCGGGCCGACCATCCGATCCGCTGGTCCTGGCGCAAGCATCCGATCTACCGCCAGCGATATGGCGAGCGCTTCGCCGCACCCGGACCTGGCCAGACCTACGTCCGCCTACGCCGCCGCCGCGAGATCGAAGTGTGGGCAGCCGGTTCAACGCCGTTTCCGGCCGGACGTGCACCTTCCAGGTGGACGTCCCCGCTGGAACGGCGTCGTCGGTAGTCACAGTGTCAGCAACGCGCAGAACAGCCCGACGAGTATCGACGTGGCGAGGTTAGCCCGTGCTGGTCGAACGCGCCCAGGTCGAGGCGGCCCTGCCCGACTACCGGACAACCGGGTGCTCGGCATCGGGTCGACCGATGGCGCGTCCGACCTGCGACCTGCGCTCGCGGTCGGCGACCCCACCGGCGGGCGCTGGACCGTGATCCCGCTGGCGGCGGCCTCCGCATCGAGCTGCTCGGGGTCCTTGTGGCGGGCGCAACCGTACGCGTCGCCGGCGGCCAGCGGGCACAGGGATCAGGGCGCGAGCAGGATCAGGGCGGTGCGGACGGCCACGGCGACGATCTCGCCGCGCTGGTTGCGGGCGGTGTGCTCGAAGGTGACCACGCCCTCGCCGGGCCGGCTACGGGAACGCCGCTTCGCGAGCACGACCGTTTCGGCGTTGAGGGTGTCGCCGTGGAACACGGGCGTCGGGAAACGGATCTCACCGAAGCCGAGGTTGGCGACGGTGGTGCCCTGGGTGAGCTGGCTGACGGACAGCCCGACCAGGGTCGACAGGGTGAACATGCTGTTCACCAGACGGGTGCCGAACGGTTGGGTGCTGCTCCACGCCTCGTCCAGGTGCAGGGCCTGCGCGTTCATCGTCAGGGTGCTGAACAGCGTGTTGTCGGCCTCGCCGACGGTGCGGCCCGGCCGGTGGGCGTAGACGACGTCCGTCTCGAGTTCGTCGAAGTACAGCCCACGCTGCTCGACCCGCCGCCGCGAGCCCGCCGACGTGTCGCCGCCGCGTGAGGATGAAGCGCCGTCGGGGGATGCCGCGCCGTCGTGGCGAGGCGCACCGCCGTCGGGCGCGGTCATCGCGGTCACAGGCCCAGGTGGCGGGCGATGAGGAGCTTCTGGATCTCGCTGGTGCCCTCACCGATCTCGAGGATCTTGCTGTCCCGCCAGTGCCGGGCGACCGGATACTCGTTCATGAACCCGTTGCCACCGTGGATCTGGGTGGCGTCGCGGGCGTTGTCGACGGCGGCGGCGCTGCTGACCAGCTTGGCGATCGCGGCTTCCTTGGCGAACGGCCGGCCGGCGAGCACCCGGGCGGCCGCGTCGTAGTAGGCGGTGCGGGCGACGTGGGTGCGCGCCTCCATCTCGGCGATCATGAAAGCGATCCCCTGATGGGACGCGATCGGCTGGCCGAAGGCGCGGCGGCTGCGAGCGTAGGCGACCGACTCGTCCACGCAGCCCTGGGCCAGGCCCACGGCCAGCGCCGAGATCGCGATCCGGCCCTCGGCGAGGATCACGAGGAAGTTCGCGTAGCCGCGGCCCCGTTCCCCGAGCAGATGGTCCGCGGGTACGCGCACGTCGGTCAGTGTCAGCGGATGGGTGTCGCTGGCATGCCAGCCCACCTTCGAGTACGCCGGCCCCACCTCGAGCCCGGCGCTGGGCACCGGCACCACGATCGCGCTGATCTCCCTGGACGCCCCACCGCCGTCCCCGGACGGACTCGTCCGGCCGGACGGGCTGGACGCCGGGCTGGTCCGGGCGGTCACGGTGACGAGCCGGGTGATGTCGGTACCGGAGTTCGTGATGAACGACTTCGACCCGTTGACGACCCAGGCGCCGTCCACCAGCTCGGCGGACGTTCGGGTGCCGCCCGCGTCACTACCGGCTTCCGGCTCGGTCAGGCCGAAGGCGCCCAAGGCCTCCCCCGCGCACAACGCCGGCAGCCACCGTTGCCGCTGCTCCTCGGTGCCGAACCGGTAGATCGGCACCGCGCCGAGCCCGCAGCCGGCCTCCAGGGTGATCGCCACCGACGAGTCGACCCGGGCCAGCTCCTCGATCGCCAGACACAGGGAGAACAGATCGCCACCCATCCCGCCGTACTGTTCGGGAAACGGCAGTCCGAACAGCCCCATCCTCGCCATCGCCGCGACGACCTCGTACGGGAACGACCTCTGTTCGTCATGGTGCGCGGCCACCGGCGCGACCACCTCCCGGGCGAACTCGGCGACCGAGCGCCGCAGCGCCTCCTGCTCGTCACTGAGCCCCGTGTCCGGCACGGCCCCACCTCCCGTCCGACCCTCACCTGACCGACCGCACCCGGACGCCCCGCATCCATCACCGGCGGTCGAGGGTGGCACCCGTCACCACCAGCGACCGCCCGGACGCTAGCACGATCCCTTCCGCACCCACCCGAAGAAGGAAGGCCCCGCCAGGTTCGACCCGCCGTTTCGACCACTGGCGAACTCGGCGAGGCGATCGGATGGCCTCATCCAGGCTGGGCTCGCTGCGACGCGGCAGCCGCGCGAATCGCGCGCAGCGCCGCCTCGGCGGGTCCGGGTGCGAGGCGACGGCCGTCGCGCAGGCGCAGGGCGACGTGGCCGGCGGCGGCCTCGGCCGGGCCGACCACAGCCTGGTAGGGCACGTGGCGAGCGGCGCGGATACGAGCACCGAGCGAGCCTCGGTCCGGTGCGCAGATCTCGGCCCGCAGGTCGACCTCGGGTTCGAGGCAGCGGCGGGCCAGGGCGGCGGCGGGGGCGAGTTCGGCCTCGGTGACGGGGAGGATCATCACCTGGACCGGCGCCAGCCAGCTGGGAAGGGCCCCGCCGTGGCGTTCCAGCAGGAACGCCACGGCCCGCTCCAGCGAACCGATGATGCTGCGGTGAATCATCACCGGACGATGCTGTTCGCCGTCCGCACCGGTGTAGCGCAGGTCAAACCGCTCCGGCTGGTAGAAGTCGATCTGGATGGTGGACAGGGTCGATTCCCGTCCGGCGGCGTCGGCGACCTGAACGTCGATCTTGGGCCCGTAGAAGGCGGCCTCCCCGGCCACAGCCTCGTACGCGACCCCGGCGCCGTCCAGCACCTCCCGCAGCAGCGCGGTCGACCGTTCCCACAGCCGCGGCGCCGCGACATACTTGCCACCCTCGCTCGGCAGCGACAGCCGGTACCGGACGGGCACCACTCCCATGGCCGCGTACGCCGCCCGGATCATCCCCAGCGCCGCCGCCGCTTCCCGCGCGACCTGGTCGACGGTGGCGAAGATGTGCGCGTCGTTGAGCTGGATCGCCCGGACCCTCGCCAGGCCACCCAGGACGCCCGACAGTTCCGACCGGAACATCCCGCCGAGTTCGGCGAGCCGCAGCGGCAGTTCACGATAGCTACGCCCGCGCGACCGGTAGATCAGCGCATGATGCGGGCACAGGCTGGGCCGCAGGACGAGCTGCTCCGCGCCCACCTCCATCGGCGGGTACATCTCGTCGCGGTAATGCGACCAGTGTCCGGACAGTTCGTAGAGTTCCCGTTTCCCGAGCACCGGCGAGTAGACATGCTGATATCCAGCCCGCCGTTCCGCGTCACGGACGTACTCCTCCAGCGCCCGTCGGACGGCCGCCCCAGCCGGCAGCCAGTACGGCAGGCCCGCCCCGATCAACGGATCGGTGTCGAACAGTCCCAGTTCCCGCCCCACCCGTCGATGATCGTAGGACGCCCCCTCGCCAACGGAACGGGCCGAACCCGCGGGTCGCGCCGAGCCGGT
>NZ_CADCWS010000208.1 GCF_902806475.1 Candidatus Frankia nodulisporulans | reverse complement strand
CGCCGTGGGGGGCATATCGGACACGAACGCCCCCACTACGACCCGTTTTCACCTGGCACATCCGCGACCCCCGTCGCGGCCGTCGCAGAGCGTGACATTGGGCGCGGTGCTGTCGTGGCGGGGGAGCGCGGTGCTGTCGTGGCGGGGGAGCGCGGTGCTGTCGTGGCGGGGGAGCGGGAGTGGAGGTGGAGGTGGTTCGACGGATCACAGCACGGTGAATCGGCGGGTGTCACGCCGTCCGGTGCGGCTATCGTCTCAGATAGGAGATGGTGAATCTCATAATGTGAGAAGGTGGTGGCCGTGGGGCGCGGCATGGCACGCGGTTCGGGCCAGTCGGAGCCGGGCCAGTCGGAGCGGCCGGGGCCGGGGCCGTCGGATCCGGGGCGGCGGCGCTGGCTGATGCTGGTGCTGGGGACCGGATCGCAGACGGTGGCGTGTGCCTTCGTCTATGGCGTCCCGTATCTGGTGCCGCAGTTGCGGGACGGCGAGCGGCTGTCGCTGGCCCAGGCCGGGCTGGTCGTCGGTGCTCCGACGCTGGGGCTGGTCCTGGCGCTGGTCGGGTGGGGTGCGCTGGCCGACCGCTACGGCGAGCGGCTGGTGCTCGGCGGGGGTCTGCTGCTGTCGGCGCTGCTGTTGTGCGGGGTGCGGTTCACCCACGGGGCGGTGGCGCTCGGGGTGGTGTTCGTGCTGGCGGGGGCGGCGGGCGCGTCGGTGTTCGCGGCCAGCGGACGGGTGGTGATGGGCTGGTTCTCGCGCCGTGAGCGGGGCCTGGCGATGGGGGTCCGGCAGATCTCGACGCCGCTGGGGATGGGCATCGCCGCGCTGCTGGTGCCGCCGTTGGCCGAACGGTTCGGGCTACGGACCACGGTGCTGGTGCTCGCCGCGATGATGGCGGCGGTCGCCGTCACGGCGGGGCTGCTGGTCGTCGACCCGCCGCGTCCGGTGGCCACGGCCGCGGGCCCGGGCGGTGGACGGGCGGTGAACCCCTACCGTGGGGCGGTGCTGTGGCGCATCCACGGCGCGAGCGCGCTGCTGGTGTGGCCGCAGTTCACCATCAGCGCCTTCGGCCTGCTGTTCCTGGTGGACGTGCGGGGCTGGTCGGCCACGTCCGCCGGGCAGGTGATGGCGCTGGGGCAGGCGCTGGGGGCGGCGAGCCGGATCGGCACGGGCGTGTGGTCGGACCGGGTCGGCAGTCGGCTGCGGCCGATGCGCCAGCTGGCCGCGGCCACGGGGGTGCTGCTCGTGGCGCTGGGGCTGGCGGCGCTACGTCCGTCCGCGGTGAGTGATCTGTTGCTGGTGGCGGCCTGCGGGCTGACGGCGAGCACCAACGGCCTGTCCTTCACCGCCATCGCGGAACGGGCCGGGCCGGGCCGCTGTGGGCGGGCCGGGCGCTGGGGGTGCAGAACACCGGGCAGAACGTGGTCGGATCGCTGGCACCGGCAGCGGTCGGATGGCTGGTCGGCGCCACCGACTACACGGCCGGGTTCCTGCTGTCGGCGGCCCTGGCCGGGCTCGCCATCGGGGTGATCCCCGCGGGTTCCGCCGCGCCCGGCGCCGGCTGGGAGAGCGGCGGTGCCGACGAGGTGGCCGAGACCAGCGGCATCGCCGAGGCCGCCGCCGTTGATGCCGGCGCCGACGCTGACGTCGGAGTGGATGGTGCTGGTGTCGGGGCGTAGCGAACCGCCCTGACACCAGCACCGGCGGTGCTGCCTACGCGGGGTCCTGGGCGTTGACGATGCGGGTGGCCTGGTCATCGGTCAGGGTGAAATGCAGGAAGTCGCGGAAGAAGGACTTTGTCTCCGCGACGATGTCGAGATCGGTGAACAGTTCGGGGTGCAGGGTCTTCGCCGCCCACTGGATCTGCAGGGCTTCCTCGATGCCGTAACGGTCCCAGTGCCAGCCCCCGGTCGGGTTGATGTACGCCTTGTGGTTGCGCACGGCCGGCTGGTTGCTCCAGAACGGGTCCGTGGTCAGTTTCTCCAGGGTCTGCGCGCCGGTGTCGTTACCGGTGAACGCGCTGCTGGCCAGAATGATGACGTCCGGATTCCAGCTGGCGACGGCCTCCTTGGTCACCTGCCGGGCGTTGCCCTTGACCTCGGCGGCGTTACGACCACCGGCGGCGGTGATCCACTCGTCGATGATGCTGTTGGTGCCGTCGACGACCAGCGGGTTCAGCGAGTAGATGTGCAGCACCTTGGGCCGCTGGTCGGCCGCGATCGGCGTCGTCTTCGCCCGGACGGCGGCGAGTTTGCCGTCCAGATAGGTGTTGTAGCGCGCGGCCTGGGCCTTCGCCTCGGGTCCGAGAACATCCGCGGTGGTGTTGACGACCTTCTTCAACCCGTCAAAGGTCTGGAAGCTCAGTTGCAGGGTGGGAATGCCCACCTGGGACGTCTTCGAGCCGACCTGGGTGCCCGCGTTGTTGAACAACACGTCGGGACGGGTCTTCAGCAGCTCCTCGGTGTTCGCCGTCGTCGTGGTGAACACGGTCTTCGCCTGGCGGATCTTCGGGCTGATCGTGTAGAGCCACGGTACCGAGGCCGGCGTCAGCACCGTCGCGACGATCTTGTCGCCGCCGCCGAGCATCTGGACGACCTCGTTGTGCGCCGGCCACGAGTCGGCGATCCGGTTGACCACCCCGGGTACCCGCACCGCCGCACCCGTCGAGTCGGTCACCGTGTGTGGTGTCGCCGAGGTGGACGGGCTGGCCTGCGCACCGGCGCTCGCACCGTCGGTCGACCCGCCGCAGCCGGCGGCCACCAGTGCCATAACTCCCGTCAGCGCCGCCGCCACCAGCGCGCCGCGCCGCCGTCCCCGCCCCCGCCGTGGTCTCGGTGACCTCCCGCTCGCACCCTGTGCCCGCGCCCCGGACCGGCTGGCAGTACAACTCATCGACGTCTTCCTCCGCGTTGACGGGCGCGCGAAACAGAACCACGCGCCCATGTCGCGGCCGCCGGACCGGAGGCACACCGCTGGATGGTGCATCCGCACAATGCGGATGGCGCGGCCAGAGTATCGGCCAAACGCCCGCTACCAGGAGATATCCGGTGATCCGGGGTGTGCGTCACAGGTCGGGCGCCGCTGGCCCACACCCACCCCGGCCGGGAGGATGGAGACGGTGCTGCCGCGGCCGTTCGCGACGGCCAGATCGGTGCCACCGCGGCCGGTCAGATCGCCCTCCGCCAGCGAGGCCGGCGCGGGCCCCGCCGGGTAGATCCGCTGCGGCGCGAAACTGCTGTCGCCCCGACCCACGAGAACGGAGACGGTGGCGTTGCCGGCATTGGCGACAGCGAGGTCATCCACCCCATCCCCCGTGACATCACCCAGGGTCACCGAGGACGGTCCGGGGCCGGTCAGATAGGACCAGCCTGCCCCGAACGTGCCATGGCTGGTAGCCGGTAGGACGCTCACCGTGGCATCGCCGGCGTTGGTCACCAACAGGTCGGCCCGCGCGTCCCCGGTGACATCCCCGGTGCTCACCGAGGACGGCCCCGGCCCCGTCAGGTAGGGCCGCGGCGCCCCGAACCGACCGTCGCCGGCACCGGCGAGCACGACGACCGTGCCGTCCGCGACATTGGTCACCGCCAGATCGGACCAGTCGTCGTCGTTGAGACGGTCCACCGCCAGCGCGGACGGCCCTAGCCCGGCCGGCAGGAGCCGTGGCGGCCCGAACGTGCCATCACCACGGCCGAGCAGGACGGCCACCGTCCCGTCGAACTGATCGGAGACGGCCAGGTCAGCCGTCCCCCGCCCGGTCAGGTCACCGATGACCACACCGGACGGCCCTGATCCAGTCGGGTAGGCCACCGGCACGCCGAACGTTCCGTCCCCACGTCCGAGCAGCACCGTCACCGTGGCGTTGTACTGGTTGGACACGGCCAGATCCACCGTACCGTCGCCGTTGAGATCCCCGGTGGCCAGCCCGGACGGGCCAGGCCCGGTGGGATAGAGCTGCGGGGGCCCGAACGCGCCATGCCCGTCGGCGAGCAGCACCGCGACGGTCGCGTCGCCGAGGTTGACCGTGATGATGTCGGTCCGACCGTCACCACGCAGGTCGCCCAACGCCACCGACCCCGGCCCATGACCCGAAAACACCTCGAACGGCACCCCGAACATCCCCGCGCCCGCCGAGGCCGGGACGGACGCGGAAACGGAGGCGGTCACAGCGGCGGGTGCGGAGGCAGGTGCGCCGACGACGGTGAAGGCCGCGGCCGACAGCAGCGCGACCAGCGCGGACATCGCACGTCCGAGGTCGTCGCGCCACCAGCTGCCCACCTGGCCGATGGTGACCCGCCAGCCCGCGGCGGCGCCGCAGCGACACTCCACCGATCCGGACGATGGCAGATCGCTCGTCTGCTGGGACCTGCAAGTCGTGGTGAGAGCCGTGCCAGCCCGGGCGGTGACGACGTCGCGGGCGAGGTAAGCGTCTCGGAGGGCGGCGTCGAGGAACTGGTCGCTCATGGCGATGCTGACCTGGTTGGACTGCCAGCGATTCGCGAGACAGCAGGTCTACTTGCTCGACGAGGCGTATGAGAGCGCTACTGCGCAGATATGCCAGTCTCACTGGCCATCCGATGCCCTTCGCCTTCTGTGCGACCGCCGCGGCTCAGAGGGCAGTTTTTCGAGTTGGTTCAAGGTCCACTTGAGCCAGCTGGCGGCGGTGAGGGTGTGGGGGTGGTCGGGGCCGAGGGTGGCGCGTCGGCGGGTGTGGGTGTCTTCGAGCAGGGTGCGTGCCGCGCTGTGCTCACCCAGCCCGTTCAGGCTGAACCCGAGGTTGTGGGCGGTGGCGAGGGTGTGGGGGTGGTCGGGGCCGAGAGTCCGGCGTTGTTGATCGAGTACGTTCTCAAGGCCCTGGCGGTCGTGCGGGACGGCATCAGTGCCGGTGGGGAACGCTGGTTCGTGACTGGGCGTCGTGAGTCGGCGTACGGGGAAGCCGGGTGGGGTGGTGGGGTTGGCCCGTCCGGTGAGGGCGTGGCGGACGTGGTCGAGCAGGTGCCGGCTGGCTTTGTCGGCGTCCTGGTGGAACAGGTCGATGGAGACGACGGCGCCGAGCAGGCCCGGCCGTGGGCAGTCCTCCACGCGTACGGGTAGGAGTTTGCGTTCGAAGCCGTGGGGGTCGGCGGCCTGCGCGGCCTGCCATTCCGCCTGTCCGTAGATCGAGGTCAGGTAGGCGTGGGAGAGCACGGCGATGGTGCGCCGGGCGTGTTGGACGCCTTGTTGCATGCGGATCTGCCAGTTGGAGCCGGCGACGAAGTCCCATGCCTGGACGAGGACGCGGTAGTCGGCGTCTTCGAGCTGCCAGGAAATCCACTCCGCCCACTCGCGGTCTGCCGCCGTGTACGAGACGAAAAAATCCCAGCCCACAGCGGAACCGGTCATGTCGTGTGCGCTGCCCCCGCCTGCCACCCGATCAGTGTGCCACCGTCACACATCGCGGCAGACCCGCCCATGCCGACTATCCGGCGACGCCCATCGGCGTTTGTCCGAAGGCGGTGGTTCAGGGTCGTGGGGGTGGGAGTTTGCCGGGGTTGAGCAGGCCGTCGGGGTCGAAGCGGGCGGCGGCGGCGCGGACGGCGTCGAGGCGGCCGTGGTGCAGTTCCCAGGTGTGCGGGTCGTCGACGTGGACCTCGACGTCGGCGAGGCGTTCCATCCGGGCGTACAGGTCGTCGGGGCCGTCGTAGCGCAGGAACAGCATGCTCACCCAGTCGCGGCCGTGGTCGGTGCGGAATCCCTCCAGGTGGATGAGGGATTCGGGGGCGAGTGCGGCGACCTCGTCGCGGCGTCGGGTCAGGCCCGGGCCCATGCACTGCAGGTGAGTGAGTTCGGGGCGCAGTTTGCGCACACGGTAGGTGGTGTGGTTGTAGGACAGCGACGCGATGTGCGCGGGTCCTTTGGGGCGCACCGCGTCGACCCGTCCACCGTGGCGGCGCACCACGTCGGCGGCGGCGTCGACGCTCTCCTCGGTGACGATGCCGCGCAGGCTCACCCGGTCGGCGGGCAGCGCGTCGTCGAGGGGACGGTAGGTGGCGACGATGCCGGCCTCGTCCAGGGACAGCAGTCGTGGGGTGGGGGTCAGCTCGAACAGCTCCTCGCCGGCGGCCACCGCGCCGGACAGGGTGGGGAACGAGGTGAACAGGCCCGTCCAGCGGCGGGCCGGGCGCAGGGCCACCGTGGCGGTGGCCAGCACACCGCACACACCGAAACCGTGCGCGTGCACGGTGTTCTCCGGGTAGGGCACGGCCACCGGCGTCGCGTCGTCGGTGCAGGGGACGACGAGCAGGCTGCGCAGGTAGCCGTCCCAGATGGCGCCGTTGGCGATGCTGCCGGTGCCGCCCGAACCGCCGGCGATGAAACCGCCGATCGTGCTGCCCACGGTGGACGGCAGGATCGCGAGTTCCTGCCCGGGGGCCGCGGCGGCCTTCTCCATCAGGACGAACGAGGCGCCGGCTTCGGCGGTGAGCCAGCCGTCCTCGACGGTGAGGATGCGGCTGGCGGCGGAGGTGTCCAGGACCAGCCCGCCGTGCAGCGGGATGCCCTGGCCGTAGTTGCCGGTGCCCTGACCGCGCACGGTCACCGGCACCCGGTGGCGGTGCGCGGCCCCGACGGCGGCGGCGATCCCGCCTGCGTCGGCGGGCCGCACGACCAGGTCGGCGACCCCACCAGGTAGCAGCGGGGTGAGCACGGGACTCATGTGCGCCCAGTCGGCGGACGCCGACCGCCGGGACGCCTCGTCGCGGCGCACCGTGTCGGCGCCGCACCGGGCGGTGAGCTCGGCGGCGAGCGCGTCGAGTACCGCCGGGTCCAGGGGGGTGACGTCGGTGGGGAGGCGGGCCCGGTCGAAGCCGGGCAGCGCACGCCGCCCGGCCCCACCGTCGAGACCACCCCGCGATGCCGCGAGGGTCGAGTCCGACATCGTGGCGCTCCGCCTTCCGGTCGTGTCCGCTACGGGGTCAGGAACCCAGGCCGATCTTCGGGTCGACGAAGCTGCCGTCGGCCAGATCGGACGGCTTCAGATTGGCCGCGATCGGCTTGTTCTGCGCCTTGTAGATCGGGTCGAGGATCTCGATGAGCTTCTGCAGGCGGGCGTTGTCGAAGTCGCCGAGGGTGCTGTTCGCACCGTTGGAGATGATGCCGAGGGATTTCATCGTGGTCACCGCGTACTGGGCGACACCCTCGGTGTAGACCCAGCCGTTGTTGTACTTGTCGACCAGGTTCAGGATCAGCTTGTTCGTCGCGTCGGGGCTCGCCGCGAAGTCGACGATTCCCTGCTGCATGATCGGGATGAGCTTGGTCAGGCAGGGCTTCAGGGCGGCGAGCTTGTCCTTACGCACACCGATGGCCTGCTGGTAGAAGTTGAAGCCCGCGTCCGCGATCAGCTGGTACTTCAGTGGCTTGTTCCAGGGTAACTGGTCAGGT
>NZ_CADCWS010000207.1 GCF_902806475.1 Candidatus Frankia nodulisporulans | reverse complement strand
GAACCGCCAACCCCACCCGAACGCCCAGCCTCCGCTTCGGCCCGCGTCGCCGTCCTCCCCGGCGACACCCCGGTCGGCACCGCGGCCCGCGGCACCAAGACCGAAACCAGCCGCCGCCCCACCACCGGCACCACCGCCTCGGCCGTCGCCGACGGCGCCGATACCGCCGCGGCCACCCACGCCCGCGCGGCGAAGCGCGCTCGATCTGGGCGACGACGAGGCGCCACCGTCCGTCCGGCAGGGGTCAGCGCGCCCGGGGGCGGGACGCTCCGCGCTCGATCTGGGGGCCACGCGCGACGGCGGGCGGCCCTCGTCGAACGGGCAGGGGCCGTCCGGACGTCAGGGGGGCGACGGGCTCGGGCGCGGTTCCGCGGAACCGGGCCCGGCGGGCGGGGACTCCGGGGCAGACGAGCCGTTCTCACCCACGGCCCGGGTCGGGGCGCACTCGTCGCGCCACCGTCAGCGCGTCGAGCGGGTCGCCGCGCTGGACGACGACCATCCGGCCACCATCTGGACCGCGGCGAACCGGGGCACCGGTGCCATGACCGTCACACTGCGCTGGTCGGCGCTGACCACCCGCACCGGACTGCCCCGGCCCAGCAACCTCCACCTGGGATGTCTGTGGCAGGCCGGGTCCGGTGCGGCGGGTGGGGCGTCCGGTGTGCTGCAGGAACTGGACGGGCTGGTCAGCGCGCCCGGGCGGGGAGCGCGCCGGCAGGTGCTGCGGCTGGGGCGACGCGACGAACGGGACGGGCAGACGCTGTTCGTCGATCTGGCCTCGCTGCCCACGTTCCACCGGTTCTTCGTGTACGCCTACGGTCTGCGCGGGGTGCCGCCGTGGGCGCAGCTACGGGCCGAACTGGACGTCTGCGCCGCGTCCGGCGAGCGGTTGACGGTGCGCCTGGGCGCGGCACCCGACGATGCGCCGCTGTGTGTGGTCGCGTCCTTCCACGTCGTCGAGGACGATCTGGTCATCCGGCGGGAGAACGACTTCGATCCGCGCACCCAGGCCGAGGCCGCGGCCCGCTACGGCTGGGACCTCGAGTGGGGACCGACCGGCACGACCCTGGTCACCACCGGCTGAGCCGCCCCAGTGGCCGGGCCGGGCCTGGTGGAGACGACCGTCACCTGTGCGGCAGTCGTCCGTGGGGGGCGTGACGTTTCACCACGGGTCGCCATGGTCAAGGATTCCCTCATGCCCGCGACCTGGCGACAGCGCCGACGCACGCGTAGCTCCACCACGGCCACCGAGACCATCCCCGCCCAGCAGATCGCGCCGACGTCGGCATCGGCCCCCGCCAGCGTCCCCGGTTCCGGTGTCGGCGGTAGCGGCGGTAGCGGCGGTCAGGCGGGTGGCGCCACGTCCGGGCCAGGGGCGTCCGGGCCAGGGGCGTCCGGTGGTGCGACGATGCCGCAGCGGCCCTCGCAGCTGCGGTTCCGGCGTGGTTCGCGGTGCTGCGGCGGACCGTGCGGGAGTTCCGCCATGACGAACTGCCCGGCCGCGCCGCCGCGCTCACCTACTACAGCGTGCTGGCGATCTTTCCGGCGCTGCTGGTGCTGGTGTCGATGGTCGGGCTGGTCGGCGAGGACCAGGCCGATCGCATCCTGACCAACGTGCAGCAGCTCGCGCCGGGTTCGGCCCGCGACGTCCTGCGCGATGCGGTCACCAACCTTCGGGACAGCCCCGGCACCGGCAGTGTGCTCGCCGCCGCCGGACTGGTCGGTGCGCTGTGGTCGGCCTCCAGCTACATCGCGGCGTTCATCCGGGCGGCGAACGTCGTCTACGACATTCCCGAGGGACGGCCGGTCTGGAAGGTCGTGCCGCTGCGGCTCGCGGTCACCATCGCGCTGGTCGTCCTGCTCGCGGCGAGCGCCGCCATCGTGGTCGTCTCCGGTGGTGCCGCCGACCGGGTCGGGGCGATCCTCGGGGTGGACGTCGGTTCCCTGCACGCCTGGTCCTACGCGAAATGGCCGGTGCTGGTGGTGCTGATGGGCATCACGATCGCACTGCTGTACTGGTCGACGCCGAACGTGCGGGTGCCGGGCTTTCGCTGGCTGACCCCGGGCAGCATCCTCGCCGTGGTGCTGTGGCTGGCCGCGTCCGCCGGGTTCGCGGTGTACGTGTCGAACTTCGGGTCGTACAACAAGACCTACGGCACGCTGGCCGGTGTCATCGTCTTCCTGGTCTGGCTGTGGCTGTCGAACCTGTCGATCCTGCTCGGGCTCGAGTTCGACGCGGAGATCGCCCGGGAACGCGCCCTGCTCGGCGGCCTGCCCTCGGACTCCGAGGCGTACGCCGAGCCCCGCGACACCCGCGCCTGGAAACGCCGCAGCCCCCCAGGCCACCGCGCCGCACCAGGCCCGCCAGGCCCGCCAGGCCGACAGCGAAACGACCTGACCCCGCGCGGTCTCGAGTACCGGGACCTTCCGGACAGCTCCGGTCGCGACCGATGGATCAGCGCCCCCCCCCCCGCATAGGCCAAGAACATGCCGATCGTGGGACAAGAGACTCGATTCCACCCTTTGTACAACGGCAGCAAAAGCGTCCTTGACAGGTGAATTCATTACCCGACACACTTGTCCGGTGTACGACGACCCGCCCGAACCTGGCCTGCCCCCAGCCACCCCGACTTCGACCGATGGCCATTTGAGCCAGTGATCGCACGCTACGATCGGCACACGAACTACCGGAGCCTTTTCGGGCTGCTTGTGCTCCTGGCACTGATTGCGGCGGCAATGCCGGCGACATCCGCACGGGCCGCCACACGGCCTGTCACACCGCGCGCACTGGCCACGGGAGCGGCCGGAAGCACCATCACGGTGGGCATCAAACCACTTGATCCTTTTGTCAGTCGAAATGAATCCGGCGTATATTCCGGCTTCAGTATCGATCTCTGGAACGACATCGCCCGGCGCAACGAATGGCAGCCGAAGTACACCTGGTTCCCGGATATCAAGACCGTCGTCGAAGCCGCCAGGGACAACACCGTGGACGCGGCGATCTCCGGAATCTCCATCACCGCCGACCGGGAGGAGGAGGTGGACTTCTCCTATCCGATGTTCGACGCGGGCCTGCAGATCCTCACCGGGGACACCCCGGTCGGCCTGGACCTTTCCCATCAGTTACGCAACCTCGTCTCGCCCTCGACCGGGCGGTATCTGGCGGCGCTGCTGCTGATGCTTCTTCTCGCCGGGGCCATCACCTCGGCGGTGACCCGGGTCGGCAGCGAACACCGGTGGCACCGGCGGATGAGCGACGGTATGTTCCGGGCCGCCGCCGTCGGCCTCGCCGGTGACCTCGGCGATCCACAGAAACCCCTGATCAAGGTGGTCACGTTCGCCTGGCTCATCGCCGGCCTGGTGTTCGTGTCCCTGTTCACCGCGTCGGTCACCACCCAGCTGACCGTGCGGTCCATCCGGACCGGCATCACCGGGGTGTCCGACCTCGCCGGAAAGCACGTCGTCACGGTGCGCGGCTCCACCGCCGAGAACTACCTGCGCCACCACGACATCACGCCGCGCACCGTGGACTCCATCAACGACGCCTATCCCCTGCTGCATCGGGGCGACGCGGACGCCATCGTCTACGACTCCCCCGTCCTGCAGCACCACGTCGACGTCGCGCACGACCGCAAGGAGACTCTCGCCGGCCCGGTCTTCGAACCCGAGGACTACGGCATCGCCTTTCCCACCGGCAGCGCCCTGCGCAAGAAGGTCAACGCGGCCCTCCTGCAGATGCACGCCGACGGGACCTACGACGAGCTGCGCCAGCACTACTTCGACGGCCCCTCCTGAACGCGGGCGGGCTCGGCCGGGCTCCGGCGACCTCGACCGATCCCGCGGACACCCGCCCCGACGGCGAATCCGTTGACACCCGGTCGGCCCGCCGCTAGTTTTTCCAGGAAACTCACCCGTCACGCGAGGTGACCATGCCCGGATTCTGGCAGGAGCCCTGACCATGAACGTGGACGAGGCGGGACAGGTCTTCACCACTCCCCAGGCCTACGCCGACGAGAGCTGGTTACATTCCGCCACCGCACTGCTTCGCCGGGAATCACCCGTGCACCGGGTGGACACCGAGGGTTTCGAGCCGTTCTGGGCTGTCACGAAACACGCGGACGTCGCGCAGATCAGCCGCGCCCCGGGACTGTGGCTCAACGCACCCCGAGCGGCGCTCGCCCGCCATGCCAGCAGTACCGAGGTGCCCGTGCGCACCCTGGTCCAGATGGACGCACCGGACCATGGCGTCTACCGCCATCTCAGCGCCGACTGGTTCAAACCGAGCGGTGTGCGCCGTCTCACCGGCCGCATCGAGGAACTCGCCCGCGGCTATGTCGATCACATGGCCGATCTCGGCGGAGAGTGCGACTTCGTCGCCGATGTCGCCTGCCACTTTCCGCTCTATGTCATCCTTTCGCTGCTCGGCCTCCCGCAGGAGGATTTTCCGCGCATGCTGCGGCTCACCCAGGAGATGTTCGGGGCGGAGGACATCGACCTGACCGACAAGACCCTGCTGGAAACACTGATGGATTTCTTCCAGTACTTCCAGGGAATTGTCGCCAGTCGCCGCGAGAATCCGTCCGACGACCTCGGCTCGGCCATTGCCAACGCCACCGTCGGCGGCCAGCTGATCGGGGAACTGGAGGCGGTCGGCTACTACGTGCTGATCGCCACCGCGGGGCATGACACCACCAGCGCCGCCATCGCCGGCGGGCTGCACGCCCTGATCGAACATCCCGACCAGTGGCGACGGCTCGCGGCTGACCCCACCCTCGTTCCGACCGCGGTCGACGAGATGCTGCGCTGGGTCTCACCGGTCAAACAGTTCATGCGCACCGCCGCCGAGGACACCGAGATCCGTGGCGTTCCGATCGCCAAGGGCGAGGCGGTGCTGTTGTCCTATCCGTCCGCGAACCGGGATGAGGAGGTCTTCGACGAGCCCACTCGCTTCGATGTCGGCCGCACCCCGAACAGACACCTCGCCTTCGGTGTCGGCGCGCATTTCTGCCTCGGCACCCACCTGGCGCGGCTCGAGGCCCGCGCGCTGTTCGCCGAACTCGTGCCGCGGGTGCGTTCGATCGAACTCGCCGGCGCCCCGCTCTACCTGGACACGCTCTTCGTCGGTGGACCCAAGCACCTGCCGATCCGCTACACGATGGCCTGATCGTCGAACGGCTCGCCGCCTACGGCCGACCGGTGACCATGGTGACGGTGGGGGTCGTGACCGGTATCCGTCATGACCGCGGCGGTGATCGTCGAGGCCGGACGCACGTGGCAGCAGGCCGCGGACCTCGCCTACGACGCCGTCCGCGCCATCCCAGGCGGACCGTCCACAGCCGTCTTGACACTGATGAATGCCACGAGAACACTCCCTCATGTCCGCGCGGCGCGGGGTGCTCACGTCGTGGTGTCCGCACCGGCGGGCCGAACACGCTGGCGCGGACCATCGGACACCGCCCCTACCACCATCCCCGGGAGGGCAGCGCCCATGAAGCTGGACGAGACCGCGGCGGAACCGGCGCCGCCCGAACAGGTCCTCGACCCGGACCTGCCGATCGTCGACGCCCACCATCACCTGTGGCCGTCCGGTTACTGGATTCCCTACGACCAGCACGCCTACCTGCGTGACCTCGAGCGGGGCCACCGGATCACCGCGACCGTGTTCGTCGAGTGCGGTGCGAACTACCGGCGTGACGGCGACCCGGCGCTGCGTCCCGTCGGCGAGACCGAGTTCGTCACCGCCGCCTGCCCACACGACCCGGCCGCGGCGCGGACACCGGGGATGGCCGCGGGGATCGTCGCGTGGGCGGATCTCACCCAGCCCGCCGTCGCCGCGCGCACCATCGACGCCCATCTGGGCGCCGCCGGCGGCCGGGTACGCGGCATCCGGCACAACGTGATCTGGCATCGCACACCGGGGATCGTCAAGGGCCAGAACTTCCCTGCGCGTCTGCTGCTCGACGACCAGTTCCGCGCCGGCCTGCGTGAGGTCGGCGCCCGGGGTCTCAGCTACGACGTGTGGCTCTTCCACGAGCAGCTCCCCGAGCTCGCCGAGACCGCCGACGCCCTGCCCGACCAGCAGTTCGTGCTCGACCATGTCGGCGGGCCCGTCCCGGCGCAGCCCGACCCGCGGGCCCGCGCCGAGATCTTCGCGCGGTGGAGCGCCCTGCTGCGCGACGTCGCCCGCCGCCCGAACATCGCCGTCAAGATCGGCGGCCTGGGCATGCCCCTGCACGGTTTCGGCCATCATGAGCTGGCGGTACGGCCGTCGTCGGTGGACCTCGCGGCCGCCTGGCGCCCCTACGTCGAGACGGCGATCGACGCCTTCGGGCCGCAGCGCTGCATGTTCGAGAGCAACGCCCCGATCGACAAGCAGAGCGTCAGTTACGACGCGCTCTGGAACGCCTTCAAGCGCATCACCGCCGCACTGTCCCCGACGGAACGCACCGCCCTGTTCTCCGGGACGGCCACACGGATCTACCGCCTCGACGAGGCATCCGCCAACGCGGCACGCTGAGCGCCGACGCCGCGGTCCGGGTGGGGTCGGGCCTCAGGTCAGGCGCCAACGGCGGATCCGCGCGTCGCCTGCGCCGCTGGCCAGAACCCGTCCGTCGGGGGCGAACGCGAGCGCCCAGACGGCGTCCTCATGGCCGGTGGGCGCCGTGTCGACCGAGGTCGGCTGCTCGCGGTCCCGCACGTCCCACAGCCGGATGGAATGATCATCGGAGCCGCTGGCCAGGACGGCTCCGTTCGGCGAGAAGGCGAGCGTGCGGATGGTGTCGGTGTGCCCGGCCAGCGGCTGGCCGAGCAGGCCCCGCGCCGCCATCGCCGGACGGCGGATGTCCCACAGCCGCACCGACCCGTCGCGGCCCGCGGTGGCCAGAACAGTGCCATCCGGTGAACAGGCGAGCGCGGACAGCGGGTTCTCGGGGTCGGCCAGCGGCTGCCGCGGGTCGGTGAGCGGCCGCGGATGGGCCGGATCGCTGACATCCCAGATCAGCACCGCGCCGTCCAGCCCCGCGCTGACCAGCAGTGACCGTCGCCCCGCGAACAGGACCGCGGTCACCTCCGCGCCATGCCCGGTCAGCGGATCACCCAGGTTGTGGGCCGCGCCCTCGGCGTGGACGTCCCAGAGTCGCACCGTGTGGTCGTCGCTGCCGCTGGCCAGGACGGTGCCGTCCGGCGCGTACGCCACGCTGTGCACGGTCTCCCGGTGCCCCACCAGCGGATCGCCCCACGCCTGCGCCCGCCGCACGGGTCCGGTCCACACCTGGACGTCGGACGCGTGGGTGGCGGCGACGGCGGGCCCCGGGCCTGGACCGGTGCCGCGCCTCGACGACGCGTCCGCGCCGCGCGTCGCGAGCAGAACGCCGGCGGCCGTCGCGCCACCCACGATGGGCACGGCCACCTGGAGCAGCGTGCGCCGGGTAGGCCGGCGCGGCGACTTTCCGGGGAAGGGCACCGGCTG
>NZ_CADCWS010000206.1 GCF_902806475.1 Candidatus Frankia nodulisporulans | reverse complement strand
GCAGGAGAACGGCATTGGAGTCCGCGGTCGCGGTCGTGGCGGTGACGCTGATGGCCTACGCACTGGTGGAACGGCGCCTGCGGCAGACACCGATCAGCGGCGCGCTGGTGTTCACCGCGGCCGGCCTGCTGGCCAGCGACCAGGTCTCGGGGCTGATCACCTCATCCGTCGGCGAACATGGCGTTACCGCCGTTCTGGAACTGACCCTGGTGATCGTGCTGTTCACTGACGCGATGGGGGCCGGTCTGGGCCCCTGGGCGACGGAGTCACCGCTACCCGGCCGGCTGCTGGGCATCGGATTCCCGTTGACCATCGCCGTCGGCTGGCTGCTGGCATCGGTGCTGTTTCCCGACCTCGACCGGTGGGAGACGGCGCTGCTGGCGGCGATCCTGGCACCCACCGACCTGGCCCTCGGGTTGCCGGTCATCAACAACCGGCGGGTTCCCCGGCTGATCCGACATGCGCTGAACGTCGAAGGTGGTCTCAACGACGGGCTGGCACTTCCGTTCGTGACCATCTTCCTGGCCCTGGCCCTGGCACTGGAGGAGGAGAACACCGTCGGCAACGGACATGCCGTGTCGGTGTTTCTGCGCGCCCTGCTGGCTTCCGGTGCCATCGGGATGGCGTTGGGCGCCGGTGGCGCGCTGACCCTGCGGTGGTCGGCGCGCAGGGGCTGGTCCAGTCGGCTGTGGCAGTCGCTCGCGTTGCTGGCGATGGCGACGCTCGCCTATGTGCTGGCGGACCTGATCGACGGCAGCGGCTTCATCGCGGCCTGGGCCGCCGGTCTCGTGACCGGCCTGGTCGGGCGGGAGAGCCTGGCCGCGGCTCAGCAGACGCCGCAGGATGTCGCCCAGCTCGGTGTCTCGGTGAGCCTGGTGCTGTTCGGCGCCCTGCTGCTGGCACCGACCCTCGCCCACGCGACCTGGACGGCGTTCGGTTACGGGCTGCTCAGCCTGACCGTCATCCGGATGATCCCGGTCGCCGTCTCGTTGGGTGGTTCGAAGGTCGCCCCGCGGACCGTGGCGTATGTGGGTTGGTTCGGGCCACGGGGGCTGGCGTCGATCGTCTTCGCGGATCTGGTCGCCACCAGCGGGCTGCCCGAACAGCACCAGATCGTCACGGTGGTGATGCTGACCGTGGGTATGAGCGTGGTCCTGCACGGCCTCACCGCACCGTGGGGCGCCCGCCGCTACGGACGCTGGTACGAGGCTGCGGCGGCGCGCCACCCTGGGATCCGCGAAGCGGCCGAGGCCCCGCCGCCAGACCGCCTCGCCGTCCCGCCGACGGGCAGCTGATCGAGACCGGACGGTGACCCCGCTCATCCAGGCGGTGGGCGGGATGCTGTGGACGGCGCGCTAGCCGGTGGCGACCGCCGAGCGGACAGCGGTGCGGCACCTCCCCTCGATGCCGCCCGTAGCGAACGGTTCGATCTCGTCCCGTGGCCGACTCCGCTGGCTTGTTCATGCGACGCGACGCCTTCCCTCGATCACGGTCACCTTCTGTGACGCCGCTTTCAGCAGGCTACGGGTGTGCAGGGTGCACACGGGTCGCCGTGGGGGTGTTCGTGTCCGATATGCCCACCCACGGCGACCCGTATAGATGGATCTTGCTGTGGGGCCGGTTGCGGGGGGTTGTGGTGGCGGGATCACAGCGCTGCGGTTGCCACCGAGCCGGCCGGCAGAGTCATGGCCGTTCCATTCGTCGGCGCCAGGAGCCGTCCCCGCGGGGTCCGGGCCCGGGCTGACTGCCCGAGACTCAGGTGGTGTCACCCCTGGTCGGGGTCGTTGCTGGGAGGTGCTGATCCCTGACGTGCCGGTGCGGATCCCAACCCGTGCGGGCTGGCAGCGCGGGACAGGTCCATAACGGCTGCAAGGACGACGGGGACGGCGGCGAGGAGAAAGCCGCCGCTGACGACGTCGTTCGCCGAGCCCCGCGGGTAGTAGCGGATCGACTCGGCGATGGGCATCAGCGACCAGGCCGCACCGACGACGAAGACCGCGACGGCCCAGCCGGGTCGCCGCACACTGATCACGGTCGCGACCACGACGCCGACGCCGACCGCGGCCGGCAGGATCATCAGAATGTTGTCGAGCAGGCCACCCGTTCCCCGATAGGTGGTGAGTGGAATGTCGTGGCGCAGGTACCCGATCCGACCGGTAACGGCGCAGCCGTAGCCCTCGGCCACCGCCAGGAACAGGCTGAACAGCGCCGCGGTGGTGAAGAGCCCGTGGCGGCGCAGCCCGGTCGACATTCCCGCGGATGCCATTCCCGCCAGCAGGAACAGCACAACGAGCAGATAGAGCGGTGGCCGGGCGATACCGGTGCACGCGGCCACGGGCATGGCGGCGCACAGCCCGAAACACGTAAGACCCAGCAGCAAGACGGGCAGTTCGGGGAGCGCCGGACGCGGCGGCGACGAAGGCAGCCACCGGCAGCGGGTAGATCGCCGCGCCGAAGGTGACGAACGGGCCGAAGGTCAGGCCGGCCCCCGGCGGATAGCCCGCGTCGACCGGCAGGGGCCGCGGCAGGACCTCCCCGAGGACGAACAGCCCCGCCGACAGCACCGCGAGGGACGACAGGGCCAGGATCGCGATCCGCTGCCGCACCACCACGGGCACCAGGCCCAGTGATACGCCGAGTCGGGTGGCCAGGCCGTGGACGACCAGGTCCGCGATGTCCGCCGGGCTCGGTCTGGTGCGACCGGTCGCGTCGGCCAGGTCCAGCAGGGTGGCGATGAGCTCGTCCCCGTGGTCGTGGCGCCAGCGAGGCGGATAGCAGCGGAGCAGCCGACGGTAGGCGATCTCAAGCCGGGACGCGGTCATGCCGGTGCCGTTCCCAGCCGCCGCCGGGACCGCAGCCGGCGGTCGGCTTCGGCCGCGTTCGACCGAAGCCGGTCAACCTGCGCAGCGAGGATGTCGGCGCCGGTGTCGGTGAGGTCGTAGTAGCGGCGTAGCCGGCCCTCGACCACCTCCTCGCCGCTCTGGCGCACCAGGCCCTCCCCGGTCAGCCGGTCGAGCGCGGCGTACAACGTGCCGGCCCGTAACGTCACCCGCCCGCCGGAGATCGCCGAGACCTCCCCGATCAGCGCATACCCGTGTTTGGCCCCGTCAGCGAGCGCCGCCAGCACCAGGAACGTGGGTTCCCGCATCTCATCGATACCCATGTGGTCAGCATATACCGATGATCTTATTATAAGTCGGACCGGCGCTGAGCGCACCGTGGTCTACTGCCGGGCGCGGGCGACCACTTCCTCGGTGGTGAGTGGCCCGCGTGGGTGGTAACTCAGGCTGAGGGGCGTTCGGATCTTGCGTGGCGCCTCGCCCTCCAGCGCGACGTAGAACTCGCCGGTGCGTAGGCGTGAGATGTCCGGGACATCGCCGCCCTTGGCCTTCGCCATCTCCCGGGCCACTTCCACCTGCGTGGGGGCTGTTGAGCAGGCCGTACATCTGGGTGGCGGCATTGCCTGGCACCCGGTTGTGCAGGGCGCGCGGTGCCTGGGTGGCGAACACGAGGCCGAGACCGTACTTGCGGGCCTGGGAGGCGAGGGCGAGTGTGCTCTGGGTGCACGCGGTCATCGCACCCGACGGGACGAACGTCTGGGCCTCGTCCATGACCAGCAGCCCGAGCAGGGGACGGTCCACCGCTGGGTTCTTCTTGATCCAGGAGAAGAGCGCCATCTGAAGCTGGTTCACGAAGCTCTGCCGGACGCCCTCGTCGGGCAGACCGACGAAGCTGATGACCGAGATGCGGGCACGCTTTCCTGCCGCCGGGGTGAGCAGGACGCCGGGGTCCGCGGGCGTGCCGGAGCCGCCGAACAGTGGGTCGTTGACCATCGCGGCGCTGAGTGTCTGGGCGAGCCCCGCGGCTATCTTCTCGGCGCCGTCCAGGTCGATGATGTCCGCCGGTAGATCGGCGAGAAGGGAGATCAGGCCGGTCAGCCGGGTGCCACCCCGGTGGCCGAAGTGCTCGACGGCCCGGCGCAGCACCGCGCGGCCCAGATGTGCCTTCGCCGCCCTTCCGTCCAGCATCGCCCGCGGCACCAGGGCGGCGACCGCCACTTCCACGGCCTCGGCGAACTCGTCAGGGTCGGCCAGGGTGGCCGGGAAGTCCGGCAGGGGCTGAAAGCTGAGCGTACGACCGGCCTCGCGGCGTGGGGTCCACACCACGACCTCGGTGTTGTCCAGGTACTCCACGGCTCTGGGGCCGTCGTCCGCACCCCAGAGGCTCGGCGGCTCTGGCCAGGCGTCCCCGAGGCGAGCCAGGTCGTTGTTGGGATCGAGCACGATCGCGGATACGCCCCGCAGGGCGCATTCCTCGACGATGCGGCGCAGGAGCACCGTCTTGCCCGAACCCGAGCCGGCGATGACGATCAGATGCTTGCGCAGGGCCTCCAACTCGAGTGCCACGGGCTCGGCGGTCGCGTGATCGTGTCCGATATCGAGGGTCGGTCGCACCAGCGGGGTGGTCCCGGTGGTTCCGGTGGTTCGGGTGCTCCCAGCGGTATCCGCGACGGAGGTCGTTTCCGTGGGCGTGTCCTTGGGTCGCGTGACGGTGGCGCTCGCTTCCGGGGGCAGCCAGTCGGCGACATCGCGGAGCGCCTTACCCAACACCGTGACCGTCTCGGTGGGGCGTCGGGCCAGCAGCCACTGGCCCAGGTCGGACGTCCCGTGGCTCGGTGAACTCCGGTCCTCGTCGAGCATCGTCCGCAGCGCCGAGAGGATGCGCAGATCCTCGTGGTCGAGCGCCAGGGTGTCGCCGTGGGAGGCTTCCACGACGTCCAGCGACTCGCGCGTCTTGGCCCCGGTCGACCAGTCCTCCTGGCGGAGTAGAAAAAGCTTTCGCTTGCTGATCTCCGGGTCCAGGGCGGCGGCTGTGATGGATCTGCGGAGTCGGTTCAGCGCGGCGTTTCCGTGGTGCCCACCGCTGACCGCGCGAAAGCACCAGTGAACCTCGTCCTCGATATCCTCGGCGAGGGTGAGGCGCAACCGGGCGTGCAGGTCCGGCCGCCCGCTCGGCGCGGGATCGATCGAGAAGCGTTTCGGGCTGTCCGGCCGTTCCAGAATCCACGCGGTGAGGCCGGCGGCCAGCAGGGGCGGCACCGCGGTGTCCTCGGTGTCGGGCTCCAGCGGGGTGATCACATCCGCCTTGTGCTTCAGCTCGGCGAATCGCTCGTCGTAGCGGGCGAGAACAGTCGTGCTGATGGTCGGAAGGTCGGGATCCACCTTCAGGGGTGGTCCCGTCGTCTTCTCCTTGAGGGTGCGCATTTCAGTGGCCTCATCGCGCAGTCGGCAGGCGCGGATGTGGGCGTCGATGAGGATGAGAAGCTGCCGTGGGGTGAAGTCCCCGCCGGATGAGAAGGCGTCCGGATGAATGGGCCAGGTCGGATACGGTGGGTCGAAATCGGCCGCCGCGAAGTAGGGCTTGAAACGCTGCTCCACGATCTCACGGGCGAGGTCCGGGCGGTTGATCGACTTCAGCTGTGGAGCTTCCCGGAAACGGTCGCGGACAGTGTCGACCGCCTTCTTTTTGATCAGATCCCAGGAGCCGGGGATGCAGGCGACCACCGTCAAGGTGCGCCTGGTCCGTTCGCGCAGGGTCATCAGACCCCCGGCGATGCTGTCGAGCAGAAGCAGCTGGGCCTGGCTGGGAGCGTGGCTGGGCTCGCTGCCGGCCGCGGCGGAGTCGACGAGCAGATTGGACTGCGAGAGCAGGACGTCGATCTGGTCGAAGGCCATCACCGAGGGGCCGGTCAACGCGATCAGGCGCGACAGCTCCTGGACGATCTCCTCCGCCGTGCGGGTGGTGCGACGCGTTCCCCAGAACGCGCGGTCTCCGGGTGTGCTCTCCTCGTCGCAGGCGAAGTAGTCGTCGGCGATGTTCTGGTGGTCGGTGCCCGGGGACGCGCTGAGGGCCAGCGCTCGGGCGGTGTCCCGACTGGTCCGAAAGACGTAGCCGTCCGACGCGGAGATCGCGGAGATGAACAGGTCCAGCTTTTCCTTCGTCAGCTCGGTCTCGCCCAGCAGCGCACGTCGCTCCGCGGGCGGAACGCCCACTCGGGCCGAGAGCCGCCGGAGGAGCACGCGAAGCTGGGTCTCACCGTCCGCCATCGGTCGGGCCAGCCCGTCGAGCATGGACGTCAGAATGCTTACCCAGATGTCCTTGGTGCTCAGGAGGCTGACGAGAAAGAAATAGCCACCCTGCTCCTGGGCCTCGCGCCGTAGCCAGCCCAGCAGGTGGGTCTTGCCGGAGCCACGCTGGCCCTGCAGCACCAGACCGATGGGGCTGGCGTCCGCGCTGTCCGCGGCTTCGCGCAGACCGATCTCCACCGCCTGGACCACACCTGGATGCAGGCCGTCCACATGGTAGGAAAGCGACCGCCAGACGTCGTCCGGTACCGGCGCCCAGGTGAGCTGGATCGAATCCAGGGCGGCCCGCTGCGCGCTGTCCATCACACTCCGATGGCGAGCAGATGCTTGTCCTGACCGCCGATGCGAACCGACGCGGCCCAGTCGGCGTCGGTGAGCATCTTCTGGTTGTTCTCCGGGACGAGGTTGACGTCGCCGCCCCGGCTGAGACTGACCAGCGCCGCATCGAGGTCGGCCGGCGCGACGTCGGTGAAGAACGGTCGGATTCTGGTCAGTGACACCCAACCCCCGGGCTCCGCGGTGAGTGCCGTGTAGGCACCGCGCAGCCGGATCTCCAGGTTTCCCGGCCGGCGCGTCGGGGTGACAGCGGCGCGGGAGAACATCTCGCCGAGACTTTCGAACTCGCTGCGGGGCACCACCCGGTTGAGCAGGTTCAGGTGTACCGCGAGCAGAGCTCCGCCGATGGCCCGTGCCCGCGGGCTGCTCACATCCACCGGCGTCTGGAGCCGCACCCAGCCCTTCTCGTCCAGGTCATGCTGATAGGTGCGACGGGAGCGCACGCTGCGCAGCAGCCGCAGCCGGTTGAGCTTGTCCCGCTGAGGCTTGCGGACGTCGATGCGGTAGAGCTCGAAGAGCTCGGTGTTGAGCATCGCGCGGGCCTCCGCCATCAGGGCGAGCAGGACGGCTCCGTCGGAGGGGGTGAGATCGTCGTCGGCCACGGTTTCCCTTTCGCGGGTCTGCTGTCCCGCATCGGCCCGCCCGGAGGCGTGCTGGATGGTCACGGTGTGGTGGTGGCGTCGGCGGGCCGGCCGTCGGCATCCAGGCCATAGGCCCGGATGGTGCGTACGGTGATCCGGTCGACCGTGGAATCGGAGGCCAGCAGCGCCAGATATCGCTCGGCGGCCCGGTGGGTACCGGCGTTCACCTCGGCCAGCAGCCCGAACCGGTCGCCCGCGTCGAAGAGCAGTTGGGTCAGCTCGTTGGCTTCGGCCTCGCGGCCGCTGTCGGCGACCGCCCGCAGCTGGTTCAGCTGATCCGCGGACGGTGGTTCGCGCGGCTTGTCGCGTACACGCACCAGGTGGCGTCTGGCGGCGGCATCGGAGGCGTTCGCGCGTGCCTCCAGCTCGGTGACCCGGCCGAGGCTCGCGAGCAGCCCGGCGAGCAGCTCGGCCGCCATCCATTCACCGCGCTGGGCGAGTTCCCGTAGTTCGACGACGGCGCCTCGCTCG
>NZ_CADCWS010000205.1 GCF_902806475.1 Candidatus Frankia nodulisporulans | reverse complement strand
CATTTCGGGTTCGACCTCGTGAAGTCGACGCCCGTTTGGGGTATGACCTGTTCAGGCCCGCACGAGAAACCAGGGAATGGAGCATCACAATGAGCCTGAGCATCCGTAACCAGCTGCCCGGCACCGTCGCCGACATCACCGAAGGGGCGGTGATGAGCACCGTGACCGTCACGCTCGCCGGCGGTCAGACGGTCACCGCGGCGGTCACGGGCGCGGCCGTGCAGGACCTCGGACTCAAGCCCGGCGCACCGGTCGAGGTGCTGGTGAAGTCCAACGAGGTGGCCCTGGCCACCGGGGACGTGTCGGGGCTGAGCATCCGCAACCAGCTGCGCGGCACGGTGGCGAGCGTCGAGTCGGGCAACGCCATGTCGGTCGCGCGGGTCACCCTCGACGGCGGCGGCGAACTCACCTCGGCGATCACGCTGGCCTCGGTGCTCGACCTTCAGCTCGCCGCCGGTTCCGCGGTGACCGCGCTGGTCAAGTCCACCGCTGTCGCCCTGAGCGCCGTCTGAGACGACGCCCAAGCCGACAGCGATCCGCGGCGGCCGACAGCCGCCCCCGCCCACCGGGTCTCCGCCTGCCGGTGGGCGGGGCGCTGATCAGCCGCCGCGGGCCTTCACGAGGGCACCGCGGTTGACCTTGGTCGCCTCGCTGCGGGGGATCGCGTCGACCACCTCGACCGTCTTCGGCACCTTGTAGGCGGCGAGACGGCTCCTGGTGAAGGTGCGGATCTCCTCGCTGGTCGGCGGGGCGGCCGCGTCGGTCGGCGCGATGATCGCGTGGACGCGACGGCCCCAGCTTTCGTCGCGCAGGCCGACGACCACCACGTCCGAGACGCCGGGATGGTCGATGATCGCGGCTTCCACCTCGGCGGGGAACACGTTCGCCCCACCGGTGACGATCATGTCGACCCGACGGTCGACCAGGTAGAGGTAGCCGTCGGCGTCGAGGTAGCCGAGGTCACCGGCGCTGGCGAAGCCGTCCGGCGTGCTGGGCAGGCGCGGTGCGTCGCCGACATAGGTGTAGGCGGGGGATGTGGCACTACGCAGGTAGATGTCGCCGATCTCGCCGAGCGGCAGCACCTCGCCGTCCGGCCCCAGCACGCGCATCTCGGTGTCGCCGAGACCCCGTCCGACGCTGCCCTGGTGCTCGAGCCACTCGTCGCCGCGCAGCGCGGTGAGGCCGAGTGCCTCCGTCATCCCGTAGATCGAGACGATCTTCTCGGGCCCGATCAGCCCGATCCACCGGTGCATGAGCGTGCGCGGCATGAGCGCCGCACCCTGGATGATCCACTGGATGCTGGTCAGGTCACGGTCGTCGATGTCGGGCAGCGCGGCGATCCGCTGCAGCATCGTCGGCGTCGCGGTGAACGTCGAGACGCGGTAGCGCTCGATGACGTCGACGACCCGGGCCGCGTCGAACTTCTCCAGCACCACCAGCTGGTCGCCGGCGAACAGGTGCTGCAGGGGCGCGAAACCGTTGGCGTGGTACATCGGCGCCGGCACGAGGATCGTCTCCGGCCGTGGCACGGCGACCCCCCACGCCGCGATGAACGGCGTGGTCACCACCTCGCGGTAGACCGCGGGCCGCTCCATGACGATGATCTTCGGATTGCCGGTCGAACCGCTGCTGCAGATGCCCTGCACCCGTGGGGAGACCTGGTCGGGCAGGTCCGGTACCGGGGCGTTCTCGGTCTCGTCGATCCAGCCGAGATCGGCCGCACCGAGGAACACCCGTCCGTTGATCGCTTCCTTGACCCGCTCGAGTTCCCAGTCGGGTACATCCCAGCGCACCGGTACCGGGGTGGCACCGAGCTTCCAGGTCGCCAGCGCCGCCAGCACCAGCTGCGGGGAGTTGCGCAGCCCGAGTGCGACCACATCGCCGGTGACCACGCCCCGTTCGGCGAGCGCGGCGGCGAGCTGGGACGAGCGCCGGTTCAGCTCGGCATAGCTGAACGCGGGCTCACTACCGTCCAGGGCGATGAACCGCAGCCCGATGTCATCCGGCCGCTCGGCGGCGAGCTGCCGCAGCTTCGCCGGCAGCGACAGCGGGGCGTCGGCTGACGCGCTCCCTTGGTCGACGGTCACTGTCACGTCCTCCACATGTGTTCAGACGATCAGATCTGTGGGACGAGTCAGGGAGTGGTGACACCGGCGTCGACCGGCAGGGTGATCCCGGTGACGGCGCGGGCGTCGTCGGAGACGAGCCAGGCGATCGCGTTGCTCACGTCCTGCGACTGCAGGATGTTGATCGGCAGCAGCCGGGGGGAGATCGACACGACCGTGGCGTTCTCGCCGCTGTTGTAGAACTCCTCGAACTCGGAGTTGATGACCATCGGGGTGGCCACGCCCATCGGGTGCACCGAGTTGACCCGGATGCTGTGCTTGCCCAGGTACTTCGCGTAGCCGCGGACCAGGCCGACGACGCCGTGCTTGGCGGCGTTGTAGCCGGCGATGCCGCCGGTGCCGTCGAGCATGCCGGACAGGCCGGCGGTGGAGCTGGTGACGACGATCGAACCGCCGTTACCCGCCTCGATCATCAGCGGGTAGGTGACCCGGATCGTGTTGAACACCCCGGTCAGCATGACGCCGACCGCGTCACCCCAGTTGTGCGAGGCGGTCTCGAGCGACTCGTCCGCCGTGGAGATGTGCATGATGCCGGCGTTGGCGAGCACGATGTCGAGCCGGCCGAACTCGGCGATCGTCTGCTTGGCCGCGCGGTCGAGGGCGTCGATGTCCCGCACGTCGGCGACGATCGGCAGGCAGCGCCCGCCCTCGGCCTCGACCAGCGCGACCGTCTCGTCCAGATCCTCCTTGGACGCGAGCTTGTACTTGATGCTGTCGATCTGGGCGGCGAGGTCGATCGCCACGATGTCCGCCCCAGCCCGCGCCAGCGTCACCGCATGCGACCGGCCCTGGCCGCGAGCGGCCCCCGTGATGTAAACGACCTTTCCTGCCAGCCGGCCATCCCTCGACATGTGCACGCGCCTTCCTTGCCATACGGCCCTTGGGCACAGACAGTGCCCGGACAGGATTGCCTGCACGTCGCCTCGACAGGGCCGCCGCCGCACAGCCCCGCCAGAGGCCCGCGAGGGCGAAGGGCAGACGCGCTGCGCAACTGATCGGCGCGCCTCGCGTTACCATCCCACCCAGGGTGCTACGTCAACTACTGTCAATCACGTACAGGTGGTTCGCGAGAATAATTTCAGATCACATTTTGGCGGGCAACTTTTCCTGACGTTCCTTGGTATCCCCACACGCACGGGGCGGAAGGTCGGCAGTGACGCCCGCCGACCTTCCGCCCCTACTGCCTGTGACACTGGCCGTCAGCCGCCGAGGTCGGCGGCCCACGGTCAGGAGGTGGCGAGCACCTTGTAGTCGGTCGGCTTGCCCTTGTCGTCAAGCTTGGTGGTCAGGGCACCACGCACGCAGACCGCCGGGTACTTCGGCTCGAGCTTGCCGCTGCACTGGAACTTCTGACCGCCGCTACCGGGCAGCTCCGACTCCGGCATGCTCCTGATCGCGGAGGTGACCGTGGCGGGAGTGACGTCGCCCTTGAGGCCCGCGACCGCCGTCTGGAAACCGGAGAAGGTCATGAACATGCTCAGGCCGGTCACCGAGTTCGGGTCGACCGACTTGCCGTACGTGCTGAGGACCGCGTCGTAGAGCCGAGTCGAGGGGTTGTCCGTCCCGAACGGCACGGTGCCGACGATCGACGTGCCCTTCAGCCCACCGGTGACCGCCTTGCGGATCGCGTCGGAGGCGCAGATCCCGATGGCCCCGATCGGCCCGGTGAAGCCGACCGTGCGCAGCCCGTTGAACCCGGCGATGCAGAATCCCTCGCTGCCCAGGATGAACGCGGCGGAGTCGCTTCCGGCGAGCTTCTGCAGCTGCGGGGACATGTCCGCGGTGCCCAGCGGGACGGGCAGCAGGGTGAGCTGGACCCCGGCCTCACTGGCGATCTTCGGCCCGTCGGCCTTGAACGACCCGAGCGCCGGCGGCACGTCGATGACGATCGCCGTGACCTTCTTCAGACCGTTCGACTTGGCGAGGTCCACGGCCGCGCGCACCTGCGCGGTCGGGTCGCCGAGCGAGAAGGTCGAGGTCGGGTCCGTCAGCAGCGACGCGGTGTTCGCCGCATAGACGAAGAAGGGGACGTGCGCGGCGTGCACGGGCTGCCAGGCCGCGTCGGCGACCGACGACTGCCCGACGACGACGGCCGCCACCTTCTCCTCGACCATCCGGTTACCGCAGTCGGTGGCCTTGGCCGCGTCGTTCTGCGTCTCGCACGTGACGAGCTGGATCGGCCGGCCGGCGATGCCGCCCTTGTGCTCGTTGAGGTACTTCACCGTGGCTTCGGTGGCGGGCCCCTCGATCGACGTGTCCGAGGACGGCCCCTTGCCATCCGAGATCAGGCCGATCTTGACCGGAGCACCAGCGGCCTTGTTCACCGGGCCTAACACCGTCGCCGCGTTGGCGGTCGACGTCCCACTCGAACCCGACGCGTTGCTCGTGTCGTCACTGCCACTGCTGCCACAGCCGGCGGCGAGCAGGACGAGCGCGCTGAGCGTCGACACCGCCGCAAGGCTCGTGGAGCGGACCGAGCGGCTACGCCACCCGCCCACCCCGGACGTTTCCCGCTGCATATCTGGTGTACCTCCGTGGTGTCGTCCCGGGCCGCGCTCCCATGGCGCGCCCAGAGTGGAACTACAAAAAGCGACAAAAAATTACTTGGAGTAACTTCAGCGGGCCATGGGCGGCCGCAGGCTCCGTGCGGTTCGCCCCGTGACCCGTGATCGCGCAGGCCTGCGTCAGGAACGGCGGATATCCCACCGTCGACGCACCGCTCATGGCGGCCCGCCAGGGCAGTACCGGTGTGGGACGAGCCCTGAGCCAGCGACCCGCGAGCCACCGGCACGACCGCACCCGTGGCCACCGCGCCGGCCGTCGGGGCTGATGACGCCCCGGCCTGTTCCGGCCGGGCGGAAGATGTGAACTATCCGGAGTCGCCCCAGGTCATGCGCATGCGCCCCTCTCCGCACACCGCATGCGAGCCGCCGCGGTCAGAACGGTTCCGTCGATCGACATGCCCGGGTCCGGGAGCGGAGCGCGGGCCTGCCCATGGTGCAGGCGCCCCCCGTCGACGTGGGGCGCCTGGTGTGACGCCCACCTCCATGCGATGTGCCAGACTATTGCCTAACTTAACGCCGTTCGCAAGTGAAGTTCGCAAGAGACTCGCCGCCGGACGAATCCCGCCCACCGGGACGTCCACACCTCTACGACACGGCACGCGCTCTTCACACAGAGCAACCTTGCCGCCCGGGAAGCTCACGCGCAGGACAGCGCCAGGCCAGGTGTCGGATATGTGGAGTGTCGAGCACGCGGGGGCAGGATCGTTCCCACCGAGGTCGGTGCGTGGCCTGGCCGCGCTGGCGCGCTCGCGCGGGGGTCGGCGGCAGGCGTCCTCTCGGCGACCGGCCCTGGCCGAGAGTGTCGTCATCGGGCGGGCGATCACCTGGGCGCTGCCGACCCCACGGGTCCGCAGGAGGGAGATCCTGTTCGGATACCGACCCTCGCCGCCCGGGAGCGCGCGGACGAATCGTGCCCGCGTGCTCCCGGGATCCTCGGCGTCAGGGCCGTCAGGGCCGTCAGGCTGTCAGCCGCTCAGGCCCTTGGGTTTGGGCGGCTGGAGCGGCTCAGGCCTTGGCCTGGGCGCTGGAGCGGGCCGGGTTGGCCTGCTTTGCCGCCTTCGGGTCGAGCTCGGACTGCTTGGCGCGGACACCCTCCTCGACGTGGTCGCCGAGGTCCTTGTCGACGTTGCGCCAGTACTCGAACGCCCGGTGCAGGATCGGCTCGCTCACCCCGTTGAGCAGATGACCGACGATGTTCTCGACCAGCCGGGCGCGCGCCGCCTCGTCGAGCACCTCCCGCACCAGCGTGCCGGCCTGCGACCAGTCGTCGTCATCCGGACGCTGGGTGTAGGCGGCGCGGACCATCTCACCATCGGCGTACCACAGCCCACCGTCGTCGGTGAGTTCCGGCCGGGCGGCCGGGCCGCCGTAGGAGTTCGGCGCGTACACCGGGTCGGAGACGTTCCGCACCCGCATCGCGCCGTCCTTCGAGTAGCTGTGGACGGGCACCTTCGCCGAGTTCACCGGGATCTGCTTGTAGTTCACGCCAAGACGGTGCCGGTGGGCGTCGGAGTAGCTGAAGCCGCGGGCGAGCAGCATCTTGTCCGGCGACAGACCGGTGCCGGCCACGATGTTGTTCGGTTCGAACGCGGCCTGCTCCATCTCGGTGTGGTAATCGGTGACGTTGCGGTCGAGGGTGAGCCGGCCGACCTCGCGCAGCGGATAGTCCGCATGCGGCCAGACCTTCGTCAGGTCGAACGGGTTGATCCGGTAGGTCTTCGCGTCCTCGAACGGCAGGATCTGCATCCTGAGCGTCCAGCTCGGGAACTCGCCGTCGCGGATGTGCTCGTACAGGTCACGCTGGTGGTAGTCGGTGTCGATCGAGGCCATCTGGTCGGCCTCGTCCTGGGTGAAGGTCTCGATGCCCTGATCGGTCTTGAAGTGGTACTTCACCCAGAACCGCTCACCGGCGGCGTTGATCCACATGTAGGTGTGGCTGGAGTAGCCGTTCATGTGCCGCCAGGTCCGCGGGATACCGCGGTCCCCCATCAGCCAGGTGACCTGGTGGGCGGATTCCGGTGAGAGCGTCCAGAAATCCCACTGCATGTCGTGGTCACGCAGGTTGTTGTCGCTGCGGCGCTTCTGCGACCGGATGAAGTGCTGGAACTTCATCGGGTCCTTGATGAAGAAAACCGGCGTGTTGTTGCCGACGATGTCCAGATTGCCCTCGGACGTGTAGAACTTCACCGCGAAACCACGCGGGTCCCGCCACGTGTCGGGGCTGCCGCGCTCCCCCGCCACCGTGGAGAACCGGATCAGCACATCGGTCTTCGCCCCGGGCTGGAACACGGCGGCTCGGGTGAACGGACTCACGTCCGCCGTCACCTCGAACGAACCGAACGCCCCGCCCCCCTTGGCATGCGGCTGGCGCTCCGGGATCCGCTCCCGGTTGAAGTTCGCCATCTGCTCGATCAGATAATGATCCTGCAGCAGCAACGGCCCGTCTGGCCCGACGCTCAGCGAGTGCTCGTCGCTGGCAACGGGGATCCCCGCGTCTGTGGTCGTCGGACGACGCTCCCTGATGGTCACCGTGCACTCCTCATCCTGCTGTCATCCACACTTCCCAGGTCGACCCTGTGCCCCTGCTCCCTAGACCTCCGCGTACCCACCCTCGGCCCGCACACACACTCCAACCCGGACCGGCTCCCCCGAGCACCGCCTCCGCCAGATCCACAGCGCACAGACGCCGGATGTGATCGGTTCGCGTCCGTCCTTCTCCTCGCCCAGAAGCGGCACGACCGCCAGACACCCAGCGACGCCGCAGTGAAAGCGGTTGCGTCAGGGAGCGCAATCGCGCTTCAGGACAGGCAGCGCCCGCCATTATGCACGTGCACCTGCAAGCCACATACAACCTGGGCGATACACCTGACGGAAGGAAGAGCGTAACTGGTCAGGTATCGCTTTGATCGTGGGTTAGCTGGTTGCGGGCATCCAGGGGC
>NZ_CADCWS010000204.1 GCF_902806475.1 Candidatus Frankia nodulisporulans | reverse complement strand
CGACGACGCCTCGTTGGCACCCATCACCAGCACCCCCGTCCCAAAAGAAGACAGCCGAAAAAACAGATGAGAAGAACGCATGGAAACGCGGTCGCAGTCAGGAGCCAACAGCGAATCCATACATCACTGAAGCTATACAGCACCTCCACTCATGACGATCGAACGTGCATTCGAATCATAGCCGATGGACAGGCGGATGACAACCCCCGTGCACGCGCTCGGGTACAGAGACAACCCACACCCCCAGCGACCAGCGACCAGCGACAATGCAGCATGGAAGCAGTGGAAGCAGTGGAAGCAGTGGAACAGCGGGTCAGCGAGCCCGAGAGTCGCGCAGAGCTGCGACCACAACACCAAGCTTCCTGCGGCCGGAAGACCCGATGTCAGCTCTTGCATGGAGAGAGGAAGAGGGTATGATCAGGATGCGCAGAAGCCAATCCACGAGCATCCGATCACCGAAATCAGCAACGCGACCCGACAGCAATCTCGAGCTTCATATACTGACGCAAGGCGACCGCATAATCCTGGAACTATTCACTCGCCAGGCATCACATATCCCGCAGGGAAAACAGGCGCCCGCCGTCAGACGGGGATGGCAGCCAAGCTCAGATCGTCGCCATCCTGGGCTTGCTTAAGAAACGAGGTCTGACATACCCGATGAAGCCGCGCCAGCCCGAGACCACGACGAATACGCGGATTCCATAGAAATAGCCGGCCGAGTTTTTTCGCGTCGCCGTCCCGGCGGCCTCCAAGCAGCGCGACAGGACACGTCCAATGCGACTCCATTCCGGACAAGACACCAACGAAACAGGAGCGAGCGTCTGTGCTAACAGAGGGCTCCTGAGCTCGGGAGCCCTGTTACTGCGACGATCTGGTCGGCTCACCCGTCGACCGCGCGAAGGCGGAGAGGATGGCATCGGCGGCCAGAGCCGGGGTGAGGCTGCCCTCGCGGACACGCTGTTCCAGGTCGGGGGTCAGGGCGCGGACCTGCGGATGGGCGTGCAGATCGGCGAGCAGCCGGTCGCGCACCATCGCCCACGTCCAGTCGACCTGTTGGCGACGGCGACGGGCGGCGAGTTCGCCAGATGCGTCCAGGGTGTCCTGATGCTTGATGATCTGCGCCCAGACCGTGTCGACGCCGACGCGCTGCTCGGCGCTGCAGGTCAGCACCGGTGTGTTCCAGTCCCGCGGGCCGGAGGCACCCTGCAGCATCCGCAGGGCGCCAGCGAGTTCCCGGGCGGCACGGCGGGCATCGAGCTCGTGTGGACCGTCGGCCTTGTTCACCGCGATAACGTCCGCGAGCTCGAGCACACCCTTCTTGATGCCCTGCAGCTGGTCGCCGGTGCGGGCCAGGGTGAGGAACAGGAAGGTGTCGACCATGTCGGCGACGGTCGTCTCCGACTGGCCGACGCCGACCGTCTCGATGACGACGACGTCGTAGCCGGCTGCCTCCATGATGACCATGGCCTCGCGGGTGGCCTTGGCGACTCCACCGAGTGTGCCCGCGGTCGGCGACGGGCGGATGAACGCCGCCGGATCGACCGCCAGGGCCGACATCCGGGTCTTGTCGCCGAGGATGCTGCCGCCGGTGCGGGTCGACGAGGGGTCGACAGCGAGCACCGCCACCTGATGGCCGCTGCCGGTGAGCATGGTGCCGAGCGCGTCGATGAACGTCGACTTGCCGACGCCAGGCACGCCGGTGATGCCCACCCGGCGTGCCTTACCGGCATGCGGCAGCAGCGTCACGAGCAACTGCTGGGCGAGCTCGCGATGGTCGGGCCGGGTCGACTCGACCAGTGTGACCGCGCGCGCGATCCAGGTACGCGACGAGGCGAGCACCCCGTCGGCGTACTGCGCGAGGTCGATCGGTCTCCGGCTCACGACGCCACGGCCGACGTCGACCGCGCGGCCGCCGCTGATTCCAGGGCGACCGCCGCCACCACCGTGACCGCCGTCGAACTCACCACCGCCGTCGGCTTTACCACCGCTGTCGATGCCACTGGCCGCCGCCGCTCAGGCAGCGGTGTGGCCGAGCTGCGCGGACAGGGTCGCGAGCAGTTCCTGCGCGGCATCGGCGATGACCGTGCCGGGCGGGAAGATCGCGGCGGCGCCGGCGGCTCGCAGTTCATCGAAGTCGCCGGGCGGAATGACGCCGCCGACCACGATGAGGATGTCGGAGCGCTCCAGCGCGGCGAGTTCCTCGCGCAGCGCCGGCACCAGGGTGAGGTGGCCGGCGGCGAGCGAGGAGACGCCGACGATCTGGACGTCCGCCTCGACCGCCTGGCGGGCGACCTCGGCCGGCGTCTGGAACAGCGGGCCGACGTCGACGTCGAAGCCGATGTCGGCGAAGGCGCTGGCGATCACCTTCTGGCCGCGGTCGTGGCCGTCCTGTCCCATCTTGGCGACCAGGATGCGCGGACGGCGCCCCTCCTGCCGCTCGAACTCGGCTGCCGTCTCGCGGGCGGCGGCGATGTTGCCGGCGGAGCCGGCCTCGTCCCGGTACACGCCGGAAATAGTACGGATCTGACCGGAATGGCGCCCGTAGACCTTCTCCAACGCGTCGGAGATCTCGCCCACGGTCGCCTTGGCACGGGCCGCGTCCACCGCGAGGGCCAGCAGGTTCTGGTCGAGACCCGAAGCCCGGCGCCCGTCACGGGCCGCGTCGGCGGCGGCGGTCAGCGCGTGCAGGGCGGCCTCGGTCACCGCGTTGTCCCGCTCCTCGCGCAGCCGGCGCAGCTTCTCGACCTGCTCGGTGCGGACGGCCGAGTTGTCGACCTTGAGCACCTCGATCGCCTCGTCGGCATCCACCCGGTACTTGTTGACGCCGATCAGCGGCTGACGGCCGGAGTCGATCCGCGCCTGGGTGCGGGCGGCGGCCTCCTCGATGCGCATCTTCGGGATGCCGGCGTCGATGGCCTGCGCCATGCCGCCGGACGCCTCGACCTCGGCGATGTGGCTCCAGGCCCGGGCGGCCAGGTCGTGGGTGAGGCGCTCGACGTAGTAGCTGCCGCCCCACGGGTCGATCACCCGGGTGGTGCGCGACTCCTGCTGCAGCAGCAGCTGGGTGTTGCGGGCGATGCGGGCGGAGAAGTCGGTCGGCAGCGCCAGCGCCTCGTCCAACGCGTTGGTGTGCAGCGACTGGGTGTGGCCCTGGGTGGCGGCCATCGCCTCCACGCAGGTGCGGACCACGTTGTTGAACACGTCCTGGGCGGTCAGCGACCAGCCCGACGTCTGCGAATGGGTGCGCAGCGACAGCGACTTGGAGCTCTTCGGCTCGAACTGCTTCACCAGCTTCGCCCACAGCAGGCGGGCGGCGCGCAGCTTCGCGACCTCCATGAAGAAGTTCATGCCGATGGCCCAGAAGAACGACAGCCGCGGCGCGAACGCGTCGATCTCCAGGCCCGCCGCCAAGCCCGCCCGGATGTACTCCACGCCGTCGGCGAGGGTGTAGGCCAGTTCCAGGTCGGCCGTCGCGCCGGCCTCCTGCATGTGGTAGCCGGAGATGGAGATCGAGTTGAACTTCGGCATCTTCTGCGAGGTGAACGAGAAGATGTCCGAGATGATCTGCATCGACGGCTGCGGCGGGTAGATATAGGTGTTGCGGACCATGAACTCCTTGAGGATGTCGTTCTGGATGGTCCCGGCGAGCTGCTCGGGAGCCACGCCCTGCTCCTCGGCCGCGACGATGTAGAGCGCGAGCACCGGGAGCACGGCGCCGTTCATGGTCATCGACACGCTCATCCGGTCCAGCGGGATGCCGTCGAAGAGCTGGCGCATGTCGAGAATCGAGTCGATCGCGACGCCAGCCATGCCGACGTCGCCGGTGACCCGCGGATGGTCGGAGTCGTAGCCGCGGTGGGTCGGCAGGTCGAAGGCGACCGACAGACCCTTCTGGCCGGCGGCGAGGTTACGCCGGTAGAAGGCGTTGGACGCCGCCGCGGTGGAGAAGCCGGCGTACTGGCGGATCGTCCACGGCTGGGTGACGTACATCGGCGCGTACGGCCCGCGCAGGAACGGCGTGACCCCTGGATAGGTGCGCAGGAAGTCCAGGCCCTCGGTGTCGGCCGCGGTGTAGAGCGGCTTGACGGCGATGCCCTCAGGCGTGTCCCAGGTCAGCGCCTCGACATCCTTGCCGGTCGTGGCCTCGACGGCGTCGCGCCACTGCTGCTCGGGGGTGTCGGCCCCGTCCGGCGGGGCACCGAGTTCGATCGTCGAGAAGTCCGGGATGGCGGTGAGGCCCGGCCCGGTCGGGTCGGACTCGTCAGCGCCGGACTGCTTCGCGCCTTCGAGGGACATCAGGCCACTCCCGCCTCAGCCAGTGCCGTCTGGAGCACGGCGACCGCATTACATCCTGTGAACACGTATCCGCCGATACCCGCCTCGGCGTCGGACTGCGCGCGGGCACCCGGCTGGCCGGCCAGCCACACCTGGCGGGCACCGGCCGCCCGCAGCGCGGCGGCGACCGTGGCGGCATGCTCGGCGTACACCTTGTCAGCCGAGCACAGGCAGGCCACGGTGGCGCCGGACGCGGTGAACGCCGCGGCGATCTGGACCGGGTCGGTGCCGGTACCGGAGGTCGGGGTGTCGAACCCGCCGGCCTGGAACAGGTTGGCGGCGAAGGAGCCCCGCGCCGTCGACGCGGCGGCGCTGCCCAGTGTCGCCAGCAGGATCACCGGACGGTCGCCCGCCTGGGCCGCGGCGTCCGCGCGGGCCCGCAGGTCCTCGAAGTCGGCGTCATAATGGATCTCCGGCAGTCCGGTTGTCACCGCGTCCGCGGGGGCGGACGGTGCGACAGGTGGCGCCGGGACCCGATCGGGAAGCTTCTCGGCGACGTTCGGGAACTCGCTGACGCCGGTGATCGGATCACGCCGATGGGCGATCGCCTCGGCGCGGGCCGCGCGACTGGTCGCGATCCGTTCGGCGACAAGCCCCTCACGCAGCGCCGCGACGATCCCGCCGGCCCGCTCGATCTCGGTGAACGCGGACCAGGCCGCCTCGGCGAGACTTTCCGTGAGGGACTCGACGAACCAGGAACCGCCGGCCGGGTCGATCACCCGAACCAGGCTCGACTCCTCCTGCAGCAGGATCTGGGTGTTGCGGGCGATCCGCCGGGAGAAGTCGTCGGGCAGACCGAGCCTCGCGTCGAAGGGCAGGACCGTGACCGCGTCGGCACCGGCGACCCCGGCGGCGAAGCAGGCCAGCGTCGTGCGCAGCATGTTCACCCAGGGATCGCGGCGGGTCATCATTGCCGTCGACGTGACGGCGTGCTGGCGCTGGGCCCGCTCGGGTCCGCTCGCCCCGCACACCTGGGCGACCCGCGCCCACAGCCGGCGGGCGGCACGCAGCTTCGCGATCGAGCTGAACTGGTCGGCGGTGACCGCGTAGCGGAACTCCAGCTGGCCGAGCGCCTCGGTGAGGCTCAGCCCGGCGCTGGTCAGCAGGCGCAGGTAGGCGACGCCGGTGGCCAGCGACGCGGCGAGTTCCTGGGCGTCGCTGGCGCCGGCACGGTGGTAGGGCTGGGCGTCGACGACCAGCGCGCGCAGGCCCGGGTACTGCTGGAGGCAGCGCCGCGCGAGCGCCGCGGCCTCGTCGAGCCCGGCCGGCTCGGAGGTGCCGACCCCGACCCGCGCGGCCAGCCCGATCGGGTCGGCCCCCAGGCTGCCCGACAGCTGGGAACCGGGTACGCCGCGGGCGTCGGCGACCCGCAGGAACTCATCCGCGGCCGCCGATGTCTGCCCGCCCGCGTCGAGTGCGACCGGGGCGAGGTCGAGGTACACTTCGGCGAGCACCATGCCGAGTGCCTCGATGGGCAGGCTACCCTCGCCCAGGCGCAGCCAGAGCGAGGTGACGCCGCTCTCCAGGTCCGCCAGCACGTCGGCGCCGGCGGCCTTCGCATCCGGGCCGACGTGCAGGGCACGCACATCCCAGCCGCTGCCACCGGTGCCCTGGGGACGCCCACCGCGCACGAACGGCGCGAGACCGGGCAGGCCGACCCCGCCGGCGGGTGCGTCCTCGCTGGTGTACAGCGGCTGGATGCGTGGACCGTCGTAGGTCTCGGTAGCGAGCAGGTCCTCGACATCAGCCGGGGTGTTCGCCTCGGTCGCCACCCCGGATTTGCGCAGGACCCCGAGAACCAGCTTCTGCCACTCGCCTCGCGTGGACTCGGGAAAGTCCGCGGCCAGCGACAGTCCGCCAGAGGGAACGCTCATGCACCGGATCGTAGGCCGGCGGGTTGCGGGAGGCTCGGAATGTACTTCCTGTCACAAGCTCTTGCACCCGTTTGGCTCGATGGTGGCACCCCTCACCAGGTGGACGCGCCCTCAGGAGGCCCGCAGACCGACCTGCGTGGCCCGGGCCAGGCACTGCGCGACGGTCTCCACGACCCGCTGCGGGTACCAGGCCACCTCGAGATCACCGAAGCGCAGCACCGTCCAGTTCATCGCGGCCAGCAGGTTGGCCCGCTGCCGCTGGCCGTGCACCACACCGGCGGCGCGCCCCACCATGGCGCCCTCGGCCTCGACGGCGACCCGCTGCGCCGGCCAGGCGAGATCGAGCTGGGTGACGACCTGACCGGCAGCATCCGAGACCGGCCATTGTGGCCGCGGCGGTGCCAGGCCCGCGTCCGCGAACAACAGCCGCAACCGCGTCTCCAACGGCGACTGGGCCCGCCGATCAGCCAGCGACCACCAGGGCAGGGCCCGGCGGTACCCGCGGCGCCCCGCCGCCGAGAGGCGGGCCGCCCGCAGGTCCGTCACGACGCCGCTGTGCAGGGCACCATCCATGATCGCGACGGCGACCTCCCGGTTCGGCGCCGTGAGTACGAGATCGGCGAGCGTGCGCGCCGTGGAGGTGAGCGGAATTCCGCTGTGGACGATTCGATCCGCGGGCGGAAGGTCGGTGAAATGCAGGCGGACACCGCGTGGCTGGGCCCGGGTGAGCCGAGCCGGCAGCATCAGATGCACCGGTTGCCGCGCATCATCGACGTTGGCACCAGGACCGGCCTCGAACGGCGACATGCCCAACGCGGGCGAACCGAACTCCGCCGCATCACACGGTGCGGTACCGAAAAACCCCGCGACCGAAGCGGAAACACCCGACGGGACGGTACCCGCGGCGGTGAGGCCGGCAGCGGGAAAACCCAGCAACCGGGCGGCCGTGACACTGCAGGCCACCGCCTGCGGACGACCGACCAACGCCGCCCGCACCCGCGCCGACAGCGCCTGGACCGTGGACGGCAGACCCAGCAGCTCGGCCGCGGCCGCGGCACCCTCGCCACCAGCCAGGCCAGCCAGGTCGGACCCTGAGCCGGCGGCGGGCCGCGGGTTCGAACCGGGCAGCGTGGCCAGATCGGCCGCTGATGCCACCGGGCCCGGCCTCGGCGCCGAGGCCAGAGCTCGCCGCGGCACGGGCACGGCGGACACCGCCAGGACGACGAAGGCACCACGGACCGGGTGGTCCCACTGGCCGGACAGCACCAACCGGCGCAGTTGGCCACGGGTGAGGCCGGCCTCGATCGCCTGTCGAAACGTGATCATTCCGCCCTGGCTGCGAGCCAGTCTCAGGGCTGGCCCAAGGCCGGGATAGGAGAAGGTGACAGGTCGGGTCGGCGAGGTCAAGGCCGAGGACAAGGAGGTCATGAGGCTTATGCAGAACTCATGGAATAGAAATAGAGTGCCCGGATCGCGGAGAATGCTGTGGGGTAGGTCGAGG
>NZ_CADCWS010000203.1 GCF_902806475.1 Candidatus Frankia nodulisporulans | reverse complement strand
ACCCACAGCATTCTCCGCGATCCGGGCACTCTATTTCTATTCCATGAGTTCTGCATAAGCCTCCTGGTGTGCGGGGCCGTCATATCCATTTTAGGGATCGCAACTCCGTGACCGCCTCGTCGACGCCGCCACCGCCAACGGGGTCGTCATATCCCTTTGAGGGATCGCAACTGGACGTGACGACCGTGTACGCGGTCGCGGACGCGATGCATGGTGGTCGCGGCAGCCATGCCCGGCCGAGCCGGGGGGTCCTGCCGGGGGGTCCTGCCGGCTGGCACGCTGCCTGCTTGGCAGGACCCTTCGGGCGTCTGGGTATCGGTACCTGTGGGTGGCCCTGGCTGGGGCGGATGGAGCCGTGTCGGACGCCCGATGTCACTGTCGGTTGCGGAGCTGCCGGTCAGGGTTGGCGGTGGGAGGTCGGAGGCCGGCCAGCTGGAGGCTGAGACGGCGGGTGGTGCCCGGGGTGAGGGGATGCCAGCGGGTCAGGGTGGCGTCCAGATGCTCATAGGTTCGGCGAGGTCTGCGGCTGTCGTCGAGACCGGCGCCCGCGTCGGGTTATCCAGGTTGCGCAGCGCCTCAGTAAGGACCTCACGGAGGTGGGCTTCGCGGCGCCGGGTGGTAGTCCAGATCAGGAGCGGCGTGTCGATCCTGATCGTTTTGGCGAGTCGGCCGTAGGCGTCGATCTTGAAGGTGAGGCGGTGGAGCGCTTCGGTGCCGAAATCCGGTTCGAGGAACCATTCGACCTCGGCGCGGTCCTGCGCCCACCGGCCGTGCGCGTTGGGCTGGACGATGTCCCCGAACGGGTGGGCGCAGCGTTCCTCCGGTCACCGGCCGCGAGCCGGCCGGTGACCTCGGGCTGGCGGGCGTGATGGACCAGCCGGGTGAATATTCCGCTGACCGCGATCCGGTGGGCCAGGTGCAGTGAGTGGGCGATACCCATGGCACGGTCCTGCTGATAGCCGATCTTCTTCGGGGCCAGGCCGTCCTTGTGTGCGAGGACGGCGGCGCCGGCGACGTCGAGGACATAGTGCATGGGCGAGAGGCCGCTGACCGCGAGCGGTTGGTAATGATCAGGAACCCGCCGGCGGTAGAGCTCCAGCGGGCGGGTGTTCGCCGATCGGCGAGTAGTCCAGCCGAGTTCGACGATCTGATGGGTCGTGGATCAAGCGTGCGACCCGCTGGTCCTTCGTAGTGGGGGGTGAGCCAGCCAAAGCCGGTGTTCTCCGCTGGAGACGACGCGCGCGGTGGGGTCGGGCGTAGGCGCGGCGGCCGAGGTAGGTCTGCTCCGGAGGGTTCGTGATCACGCGGAGAGAGCTCCCAAGAGGGTCATCGGGCAGGGGGAGGTCGACGAGCAGGCAGGAAGAACGGGCGGATGCCAGGCCGGGAGTGGGTGGGCTGACGCGTCCGCACCAGGACATTCCGGCCAGCATTCGGGACGGCACGCCGATCCCGTCATCGGGACGGGGCCCTCATCCGACGGCGGCCAGAGTGCCTGTCCCGGCCGGCTTGACCGGTCCGAGATCAACCATGTCGACGTCGTCCAACACGACCACCGCTGGCGACCTGTCCGCGGCGCTGTCGTCAGCTTCCGGCACGGTCGCGGCCGTGCCGCCCTCGGATACGCCGGCGTTGGGAGCGTGTTCTTCCAGCACCCGGTATGCCTCGGTGCGTAGCTGCGCAACCAGGGCCCGCGCCCGCTTCGAGCCGACCTTGAGTCGTTTGCGCAGCTCGTCCGAGGAGATTGGACGGCGGTGCTCTGCCCAGTAGCGGGCGTCCTCGCGCCGCGCGCGCTCCAGTAGCGAGCCGTCGAGTACCACAGTGCTCGGCCGGCCGGGAGCGCGCTGCGCCGGACCTGCCGCCGCCTCGGCCTGGGGGCTCTCGCCTCTGGTTGGCGCCGACACGGTGGTGGCCACCGTTGCCCCGTCGGTGTCTGCTGGCTGGTCTGGGACGACGGGGTGGAAGGACGACGGGGTGGAAGGTGGTGGGGTGGCGCATCGCGCGCAACAGCCCCGGGCCCACCTCGGACCAGCCGATCAGCAAAGCTGGCCCGACCGCGTCGAACGCAGCCTTTCCGTAGTCTCCCGCGATCACCGGCTCTGCTACGTTGAGCGTCAGTGTGACCACGCTGGAGAATATCAGTAGTCGCTGTGCTGGATGCAGCAGCTCGGGCGGCGCGCCTTGCACCGCAAGCTGCCGGGTCCCCAGCAAAAGGCCCACCACGGACAAGTCGACGGCCGGGGCCACCAGCGGCGCGACCCAGATCGGCACTCCCAGACGCAGCCCGAGCTGGAACACATTGCCGAACCCGAAAGCGAAGGTCAGACCGACGACCACAACCATGATCACGGCGACCAGGGTGGCCACTGGGTCTCGTCCCGCCGCCGACGGCACCACAGCCGGACCGGCCACCACGGCCGTATTACCCCCGGCCATCAGGCATCCACCTTGGTCAGCGCCCGCGCCACTGCCGACTGGACTCCGTCACTGGGAGTGATAGGTGCAGGTACACGGGCCGAAACCACCAGGCGTGACTTCGCTCGGTTCTGCGTAGATGCTGTACGAATCTCCCCCGGGGTACACAAAAAGTGTTCGCATTGCCACACAGAGCCACAACCACCGAGATCGTCCGGGCTGACCTCCCGCCTCACGCCCTCGCGCGGCGGAGCATCGGTTCGGCCAACGAGGCGCCCGACAGCGGGGCCGAGCGGAAGACCAGCGTTCTCGCCACCGCGGGTTCCGCCGACGTGCCCATGAGACGCGGCGCCACGCCTCGAAACCATGGCCGCGGTTCGTGACACCTTTTCCGAAAGCCTCGGATATGCATGATGCATATTTGCCGCCGTGGGGGCAAGAATGGTTCTGGCTTCGGGAAGTGAGCGACCGGGGCCCGGGCGGGGATGGACGGGAGTCAGATGATCGGGTGGCGCCGGGTTACGGAAGACGACTTTCCGTTGTTGGGGACGTGGCTGGAGCAACCGCACGTCGCCCGCTGGTGGAACCACGAGACCACGCCCGAGGCCGTCCGGCGCGACTTCGGCCCGACGGCCCGCGGCGAGGAGCCCGCACAGGACTTCCTCGCGCTGCTGGACGATCAGCCGTTCGGCCTGGTGCAACGATGTCGTCTGATCGACTACTCGGAGTACCTCGACGAGTTGAGACCAGTCATCGAGGTGCCTGTGGGCGCGATGAGCCTCGACTATCTCATCGGCGACCGCGGCCAGACCGGGCGCGGCCTCGGACCTGCCATGCTCACGTCAATGGTCGCCAGGACGTGGTCCGACCATCCCGAATCCGACTGTGTGATTGTTCCGGTGGTCGCGGCGAACCGGGCGTCCTGGCGAGCACTGGAAAAAGACCGCTGCCCGCCGGGCCGAAAGGCTCAGCGGGCAGCGGTCGTGGCATATCGTCAGCGAAAGTCAGTAGCGGGCGCCGGCCGTCGAGCGGTTACGCGAGCGCCGACGCAGACGTCGGAGACCTCGGGCAGCCGACCGGTCGGCCGCGTTCACGTCATGCCGGGCCTCACCGCGGAGCCTGCGCAGCATCTTCATCGTGACCTCCTCGAGCTGTCTGTCGTCCAACCGGCGGCCGTTGCGCCGGCATGGTTCACAGCGTGCCCGTCATGTCGACTTTAACACGCCAACGTCCGACGAGATTCGAAACGGCGGTCGCGCGGCTCGGCGACTCAGTGGTCGGGGAGCAGGTCGGCGGGCGGCGGGCCGAAGCGTCCGCGGACGAAGTCGACGAGCCCCCGCAGGCGTCCTCTGGGATGCCAGTAGGGGCCGCGGCGGGATGGGGCCACCGCACCGGCGGCGAGCTGCCACAGGGCGATACAGAAGCGGATGAACGTGTGGTAGCGACCCGAGTGATCCCGGACCAGCAGCAGGGTGTTGCGCAGCTGCAGGTAGTCGATGGCCGCGGAGGTCGAGCTGATGTGTGGGTTCTTCACCATCGCGCCCCGGACAAGGCCGCATTCCCAGCCGGCGTCGCGGGCACGCAGCGCGAGGTCGGCCTCCTCGCAGTAGGCGAAGTAGCGCTCGTCGAAGACACCGATCTCGTCGAGGCAGGCGCGGCGGGCGAACATCAGCGTGCCGTGCGGGTGGCCGGCGGGCTCCCAGCCCTCGTGGACACGCGCCGGGATGAGGATGCCACCGAAGTACGGGTCAATGACCGGTGTGGCGCCGTCGCCCACATCGGCGCAGGCCAAGCCCGCCCGCGGCCGTTGGGCGAGGGCGGCCAGGATGCCACTGAGGCAGTTCGGCGCGGGCAGCGCGTCGTGGGGCGCCAGGACCACCCACTCACCGGCGGTCGGGTCCTCGAGGAACCGGCGGTAGCCGATGTTCGCGGCCGGGCCGAATCCCACGTTGCCGCCGGCGGGCACCACCGTGACATCGTCGGCCTCGACCGGCGGCACCGTCGCCGAGCCGTTGTCGACGAGGGTGATGACGACGGGGACGTCCTGGGCGCGAAAGGCGTCGATCGTGTCCACCAGCCGCTCGGGCTGGTTTCGGTACACGAGGACGACCGGAAGGGGCTGCACAGCCACAGTGCTATCGCGGCGGGCGCTACCGGGGCGCCCTGATGTGCGCGGGCTGCTCGACGGTGCGGGCCAGGATGCCCAGCGTCGCCCGCAGGCCCGCCTCGGGGATCACCGGGAAGATCCCTTTCCCCCGATACGCCTCGTCGATCTCGCTCCAGTCGTAGTACGACGTGACCAGGGTGCCGGACTCGACGGGCCGCAGCTGGTAGCCGTACAGGTGCCGCAGCGGTGGGTCGACGATCCCGCCGCCGATCGTCCACTCGAGGAGGGCGTCCGACTCGAACTTGGTGATCTTCACCGTGACGTCGTACTTGCCGAGGGGATAGTCGTTGAGCGACTCCCGGTCCATGTGGACGACAAAGGTGTCACCCACCTGGGCCACGCGCTGCCCCTCGGTGGACTGCAACATTCCTGAACTGTCGATCGCGACGTGTCCCGCCGGATCGGTCAGCACCGCGAAAATCACGTCGGGCGTCGCCGCGACCGTGCGCTGTACCTCGAACCGTTCAACCGTCGTCATGCCGGGCATCCTCGCATCGCGGGGCGCCCTGGCGCCAACGCGCCGAGACATCTGGCCGGCACGGCCCATCGCGGCCGCGCCGGCTGATTCCACCCGTTGCCAGTCGGGGCTGGCCGCCTTCACGGCGGGACCCCGGAAGTGGCCCCGATCTCGGGCCAACGCGCTGGTGTCAGCGGGAGCCAGCGGCTCCCTGGAGGACACGCAGGCCGGGCTTGCTGCTCCGCTGCGCCCCGCTCCGCTGCGCCGGAACCGCGATCTGGGCGGCCTGCTCGCTGTTGGCGCGCAGGACGATCGTGGCCATCTCCTGGCGGGCGGACGGCGAAAGGTCGGGGTCTGCGAACAGCAGTGCGATCTCACGGCGCTGGGCACGCTGGGCACGGAACGCGGCGAACGCATCCCGCAGCGAGAAAGCGGAATTCTGGTGGGCGCTCATAAGAAACTCCTTCAGTCACAACCGGGGAGGACGGGCCACTGTCATCTCCCACCATCATTCTGCACCCGGAAGGACCACTACGGGGTGACCGGACAACGTGATGTGGACTGCAGTCCGTCGCATTCGTCGACCTATATGAGCTGGCCCACAGTAATGGCGCTCACAATCCGGCCTGGACGGTAACCGCGGTCACACGATGTTCCCCCGCTATTGCCGTTCCACGTAGCGGCCGTCACATTCCCATGGCCGCGGCCGATGCCGCACCGCTCCCACCACCCCGCACGCCCCGGCGCACCACCCACCACCAGATGCCCATGTGACGCACGGCACCCACTGTCGCACCCCGCCGTCCACCTTCCGCCGTACGCGAAATCGGGTGCGTCTGCGATACGTCCGAAGAACAGTCGGGCGCCCGAGGAACAGCCGGGTTCCGTCAGAATGTCACCGGAAGGCTTTGCAGACCGTATACGACGGTGTCGGTCCGGAAAACCACCTCCTCGAAGGGTATGGCGAGCGCGAGGTCGGGGAAACGGCGCAACAACGCCGGCAGGCCGATGCGCAGCTCCATCCGGGCCAGCGGCGCACCGAGGCAGTGGTGGCGACCGAAACCAAAGGCGACATGACCGATGGCTCCCCGGGTGATGTCGAGGCGGTCGGGATCGTCGATGAAGGCCGGGTCCCGGTTGGCCGCGGGCAGCGAAACCACGAGGTGGTCTTCGGGCGCCACCTCCCGTCCGCCGAACGTCGCACCCGCGTCGCGAGCGGTACGCGGGACGGCGGCGTGCACGATCGACAGCCAGCGCAGCAGTTCCTCCACCGCCGGCAGGGTCATCGCGGGATCGTCACGCACGGCGGCGAGCTGCTCGGGGTGGCGCAGCAGCGCCAGCGTGCCGAGGGCGAACATGTTCGCGGTCGTCTCGTGCCCGGCGATCAGCAGCAGGTTCGCGACGCCGACCAGTTCGGCGGTGCTCAGCTCGTCGCCATGTTCACGGACCAGCATGCCCAGGGTGTCCTCCCCCGGCTCACGGCGAGCCCGGTCGACCAGGGTGGCCATGTAGGCCCGGCTCTCGGCCACCACCGCGAACCGCTCGTCGACGGGCAGGGTCACGTCGATCTGACGGGCGGTGCGCTGGTGGAAGGCGTCCCGGTCGGCGTAGGGCACGCCGAGCAGCTCGCAGATCACCAGGGACGGCACCGCGAGCGCGAAGGTGGGCACCAGATCCACGGGACGTCCGGCCCGCTCGACGTCGTCGAGGGCATCCTCGATGATCTCGGTGACCCGCGCCTGGAGCCGCCGCATCCGGGCGCCGGTGAACTCCGGGGTGAGCATGCGGCGCAACCGGGTGTGGTCGGGTGGATCGAGGACGAGCAGGTTGCCGGCCCGAAGGTCAGCCAGGGTGCCCGCGTGCGGGCCACCGGCGGCAGCCGTTCCCTCCACGCCCTCGGCGGTACCAGTGGCACTCGCGACGCCAGTGGCCCTCGCGGCACGGGCGGCGGCGGTGGCATCGGTGGCACTGACCGGGGACGCGAGGAAACCACCGGCGAAGCTGCCGAACCGGTCGGCGTCTCCGAGGATGGCGCGGACCTCGTCGTAGCGGGTCACGATCCGCGCGTTCAGCCCGAAGGGGGTGGTCACCGGAAGCAGCCGCCCCTCCCGCTGAGCTTCGAGGAGCTCCTGACCGGGCCCGAACAGCGTCCGCCGCATGTACTCGGGGGTCGTCCACACATCCGTCATGATCATCCAAATAGTTACGGAGGGTGTAAACTCTGTCAACGTTTAGTCAGCGTAGCATCGACGGCGGCGCCTCGATCACTCCTGCCGTCCACCCCCGCGGCTCGACCCGGTACGCCGTCCCTGAGCATCCGTGGGCAGCGGGCCAGCGCGACCCGGCGAAGCACGGCGACACGGCGACACGGTGCGTGTACGGCACGGTGCGAGGACGGCACGGCAGCCCACCCCCTCCCCTGCCGGCGGCAGCCGGGGAAGGCACCGGCCGCTCGACCAGAAAGCGCGTGATTCCGGGAACTGTCGTCACACTCGGCTGGCCGGGGTATACCCGCGTCGGAGGCGGACACGGGACCGGAACGAAGCCGGCGCGATAATGCCATGATATCCATCAGGGCAACATCTGCGGACAACGGCAGCAGGCACCGCCAGCTGCCCCGACGACCGCGGGCTAGACTTCCTGAAAGCCACTATAAAAGACTTTGAAAGCGGCGAGAAAATAGCAGAG
>NZ_CADCWS010000202.1 GCF_902806475.1 Candidatus Frankia nodulisporulans | reverse complement strand
TCAGCTTCTACAGCGCGTCGGAGGTTGCCGCTCGTCGGGCGACGCGCGTTTCAGATCGTCACCGCGGCCAATGTCGTCCTGCTGTCGCTGATCGTGGTCAGCGGCGGAGTGGTGCGCCTGAGCGGCTCCGGCCTGGGCTGTCCCACCTGGCCGCAGTGCGGTGACGGGTCGTTCACGCCGCACTCCGAGTACGCGTTGCACGGTGCGATCGAGTTCGGCAACCGGGTGATCGGCCTGGTCGTCGGGGTCGTGGTGCTGATCACCCCGCTGATGGCGCTGCGGCTGCGCGGCGGGCGGCGCCGTGATCTGACCCGGCTGTCGTTCGGGCTGTGGCTTGGCTACCTCGGCCAGGCGGTGCTCGGTGGGATCACGGTGCTCACCAAGCTGCATCCGGCCACGGTGGCGGCGCATTTCCTGCTGTCGATGGTGCTGCTATGGAACGCGGTCGTGCTGGAGCGCCGGTCCCGACAGGGGGCCGGTCCGGTGACACCGGCGGTCGCCCCCGCGTTGCTGTGGCTGGCCCGGCTGCTCGTCGTCGCCGCCGGGGCGGTGCTCGTGCTCGGGACCGTGGTCACGGGCACTGGTCCGCACAGCGGCGACGCCACCCATGGTGCGCGGTTCGGCTTCGACATCGTCAATGTCGCCCAGCTGCACGCCGACGGCGCGATGCTGCTCACCGGCCTCGCCGCGGCGATGGCCTTCGCCGTGCGGATCACCACGGCCCCCACCGCCGCGCGGCGCGGGTCGCTGGTGCTGCTGGCCACGATCGTCGCCCAGGCCGGGGTCGGGTTCGCCCAGTACTTCCTCGGCATCCCGTCCGGCCTGGTCGCCCTGCACATGACCGGCGCCACCGTGATGTGGATCGCCGCCCTCTACCTGTGGCTCGCCATGGCCCAGCGCCCCGCCCTCGAACCGGCCGCCGCCACCGCCAGCGCTGTCAGCGAGCCCCCGGCAGCCAGGACGGCCGCGGCCGAATCCGCCACGGCTGGCGTGGGGGCCGCACCCAGGGCCACGTCCGCGACGTCTCCCGAATCCGCGGCTGACCGCCCGGCAACCCCGGCCCTGTCGGCGAACCTCATCCCCTGACCGCCTGGCCGGCTCAGCCGCCCGGCCGGCTCAGTCACGCTCCCTCCGCCCCATCCGAGTCCGGCCGTGTCGCCGCCGGCCGTGTCACTGCCAGCGGCGGCAGTGGTGGTGGCGGCGGGGGCAGCGGCGGGGGCCGGTTCGCACCGGGTCGGTGGCCAGTCACGGCGCTGTCGGGTCCACGCTCAAAGACACGCGGGTCCTGTTGGACGGTGGTTCACGGCCGCGACCGTCTCGTCTTCTGGGCACGAGCCCGCGTGGAGCCGCGGATAGCGGGTGTCGATGGATCGGCCTCAAACCGGCCGATCGGCCACCCACCCCCTGCCGCTACTCCCCCAAAGCGGCCCCGAGACAGGCCAAGACAGCCCCGAGACAGGCCCAGGCCAGGGCGATGCAGGACGGGTTCGGGGCAGGCTCGATGCCCTGGCAGGAACACCCCACGGCAACCCGTGCAGCACGCACCTGCCCGAGAACCGGAACAAAAGCCGTGAAAGCCGCCTACTCAGGGGCGGGGAAACGGCCCTCCCTCAGGAGAGAGTGGGCCGGTGCCGGTCATGGCCGCGGCGGGCGGTGTCCGGTCGGCGCGGGCCCAGCGGCTCGGTCGTCCACACAGGGCTCGGTCGTCCACACAGGACGGTCGACGGCTGGCGGCCCGGACGGGGCAGACGAAACGGCCCCGGGCCGGCGTCACGCACGCCGGCCCGGGGCCGTGATTCGCATATCCCAGGGCCGTCCCGATCAGGACCTTCGACGGGCGTCCGAGAGACAGGTCAGACGACGGCGACGATGGCGATCGCGGTGAACAGGAGGGTGAGGTAGGTGATGGACATGTGGAACAGGTGCATGGCGCGCGGGTCCTCGCCGCGGGCGGTGCGCCGGACGATGCGGTGTGCCTCGACCAGGAACCAGCCGCCGACCGCGATCGCGCTGGCCAGGTAGAACCATCCGGTGTGTGCGACGGGGGCGAGTGCCAGGGACACCGCGACCATCCCGTAGGCGTAGAACAGGATGCGGCGTGTCACCGTCTCGGGTGAGGCGACGACCGGGAGCATCGGGATTCCGGCGGCGGCGTAGTCGTCACGGAACTTCATCGCCAGCGCCCAGAAATGGGGCGGCGTCCAGAAGAAGACGATCGCGAACAGCAGCGCCGCCGACCAGCTCAGTGATCCGGTGACCGCCGACCAGCCGATCAGCACCGGGAAACAACCGGCCGCGCCGCCGATGACGATGTTCGACGGGGTGCGGCGCTTGAGACCAAGTGTGTAGACGAAAACGTAGAACGAGATCGCGCCGAGCGACAGCAGCGCCGACGGCCAGTTCACCAGCAGGCCGAACATGAGCGTCGAGACGATGCCGAGCAGGATGCCGAACACGAGCGCCTCGGTCGGCGTCACGGTGGCGCGGACCAGGGGGCGCTTACGGGTGCGGCCCATCACCTGGTCGATGTCGCGGTCGACGTAGCAGTTGATCGTGTTCGCGCTGCCCGCGGACAGGGTGCCCGCGACCAGGGTCACGACGATGAGCCACACCGACGGCATACCGCGCTTGGCGAGCATCATCGCCGGCACCGTGGTGATCAGCAGCAGTTCGACCACGCGCAGTTTCATCAGGGCGACGTAGGCGCGCGCCTTCGCGTTCAGCGCGCCCAGCACACCCGAGCCGGCCCCCGCACCCGGTGCGAGCCGCGCCACCGGGCCACCCGCGACCGCGAGCGTCCCGACGCCACCGGCCACCGCGACGCCAGGAGACACCGAAACACCGTTGGACGCCGAAACGCCGTTGGACAGCGTGACGCTCACACCGTTCGACACCTTCACCCCGTTCGATGGAGCGACGCTCACCCCGTTGGACGGCTTGACCCCGTTCGACGGCTGCACGCCGTTGGACGGCTTGACGCTCACACCGTTGGAGGGCTGCACGCTCACACCGTTCGACGGCTGCACGCTCACACCGTTCGACGGCTGCACGCTCACACCGTTCGACGGCTGCACGCTCACACCGTTCGACGGCTGCACGCTCACACCGTTCGAGGGCGCCAGGCTCACACCGGTGGACGGCGCCAGGCTCACACCGGTGGACGGCCTGACGCCGTTGGAGCCCGTCACGGTGGCAGCGGCAGCCGGGTTCGGGGGCTGCGGCTGGACCTGGTGCGGGACCTGACCCAGTTCGGACTGAGCGGCCACGGAGCCAGGAGCCACCGCTGGTGACGTGTCCGACCGCACCGGGCCGCGTGTGGTGACGCGCCGGCGACGAAGGGCGGCCTCGGTAGACAGAGCGACCTCGCGATCGGCGGGATCGGCGGACGACCCGCACTGGACGGAGCCCCGGTTACGGAGCGCACGGTGTTCTACGACGTGTCGGAGTCTAGCTGTCGGATCGGGGCGCACGCGCGCCGGTCGCGCCTGGATCCCCCTGGGCGGGGATGCGGTCTGCCTCACGTCCGGCCCGCCGTCTGTCTCAGGTCCGGCCCGCGGGGTGCCGGTCGACCCGTCCCGGCTGGGCCGACCGCCCGGGTGGCCCGCCCGACCAGGTGGAAGTTGTGGTGGTGGTCGTCTCGCCATGGCATCGGTCACACTCCCCGTCCAGGCCATTTGACCTGGCTGTTCGTCTCATCGCTACCTGGGCGTCACGCAGGCGCACCGTGAGGGATCAGACTGGGATCAGACTGGGATGGCGCAGGCATGGTGGGGTAGGGGCCCAAGGGGTTGGACCGGATGGGCGGGTGCACTGCCCGAGGGCTGCATCCGGCACCGCCCGGCAGGTCTCATCCGGCCGCGTCGCCTGGCGCCAGGCCGGTGTGGGTTCGGCCACCTCGGCCGGATTCACGGATCATCCCGGCATGACGGACGCCGGGACGAGCTTGAGATCGTGTGAAGGATCCATCGCCGCGGAGAGGAAACACACCACCGATGAGCACCCCCCTGTCCGAGCTCTCGGCCGCCGGAGTGGCGGTCTGGCTGGACGACATCAGCCGTCAGCGACTGCGCACCGGCAATCTCGCCGACCTGGTCGCCACCCGCGATGTCGTCGGTGTGACCAGTAACCCGACGATCTTCCAGAAGGCGATCGGTTCGGGCGATCAGTACTCCGAGCAGCTGCATGACCTGAAGGTCCGTGGCGTCGATGTCGGTGAGGCCGTTCGGGCGATCACCGCGGCCGACGTCCGCGAGGCCTGCGACGTGCTGCGTGGCGTGTACGACGCCAGCGGCGGGGTCGACGGCCGGGTCTCCCTGGAGGTCGACCCCCGGCTGGCCCACGACACCGAGCGCACCGTGGCCGAGGCCCGCGCGCTGTGGTGGCTCGTCGACCGGCCGAACCTGTTCATCAAGATCCCGGCCACCCTCGCGGGCCTGCCGGCGATCACCCGGGTGATCGCCGAGGGGATCAGCGTCAACGTCACCCTGATCTTCGGCCTGGAGCGCTACGAGGCGGTGATCGAGGCCTTCCTGACCGGTGTCGAGCAGGCCGTCGCCGCCGGGCGTGACGTCTCCGATCTCGCCTCGGTGGCGTCGTTCTTCGTCAGCCGGGTCGACTCCGAGGTGGACAGCCGCCTCGACAAGATCGGTACGCCGGCGGCGAAGGCCCTGCACGCCAAGGCCGCGATCGCGAACGCGCGCCTAGCCTACGAGCGATACGAGAAGATCTTCGGCTCGCCCCGCTGGGCGGCACTGGCCGCCAAGGGCGCCAAGGCGCAGCGTCCGCTGTGGGCGTCGACCTCGACGAAGGACCCGTCGCTGCCGGACACGATCTACGTCACCGAGCTGATCGCCCCCGGCACCGTCAACACGATGCCCGAGGCCACGTTGCAGGCGTTCGCCGACCACGGCAGCGTGTCCGGCGAGACGATCCGGCCGAACTACGCCGACGCCCGGGCGGTGTTCGCCGCCCTCGCCACGGTCGGCGTCGACATCGATGATGTCGTGGAGACGCTCGAGGCACAGGGCGTCCAGAAGTTCGAGGACTCGTGGAAGCAGCTGCTCGACACGGTGGCCCAGCAGCTCGGCCGCTCCGATGCCGCCCGCTGACCGGCCCACGACGAACACGAAGGGGGATCGGGTGGCGTCCACGCTGAACTCCAACCCACTGCGGGATCCGCGCGACCGCAGGCTGCCGCGACTCCCGGACGCCAGCGCCCTCGTGGTGTTCGGCGTGACCGGAGACCTCAGCCGCAAGAAGCTCATCCCGGCCGTGTACGACCTGGCCAACCGCGGTCTGCTGCCGCCGGGGTTCGTCCTGCTCGGCTTCGCCCGGCGCGACTGGGAGCACGGCGACTTCGCCCAGTTCGCCCGCGAATCCGCCGAGAAGGGGGCGCGTACCCCGTTCCGCGCCGAGGTGTGGGACCGGCTGGAGAGCTCGATCCGGTTCGTACCGGGATCGTTCGACGATGATGTGGCCTTCGACAAGCTCTGCGCCACGCTGGAGGAGCTTGACCGCAGCCACGGCATCGGCGGCAACGCGGCGTTCTACCTGTCCGTCCCGCCGTCGGCGTTCCCGGTCGTGCTCAAGCAGATGCAGCGCACCGGCCTGGCCAACACCGGCGGCGACGCCTGGCGCCGGGTGGTCATCGAGAAGCCGTTCGGGCATGACCTCGACTCCGCCCGCGAGCTGAACTCGCTGGTGGACGACGTGTTCACACCGGCCGGGGTGTACCGGATCGACCACTACCTCGGCAAGGAGACGGTACAGAACCTGTTCGCGCTGCGCTTCGCGAACACGTTGTTCGAACCGATCTGGAACTCGCAGTTCGTCGACTCGGTGCAGATCACCATGGCCGAGGATGTCGGCATCGGCACCCGGGCCGGGTTCTACGACGAGACCGGTGCCGCCCGCGACGTCCTGCAGAACCACCTGTTGCAGCTGCTGGCGCTCACCGCGATGGAGGAGCCGGTCAGCTTCAGCGCGGAGACCATCCGCACCGAGAAGATCAAGGTTCTGCGCGCGGTGTCGCTGCCGGACGACCTGGCTCGCTACGCGGTGCGCGGTCAGTACGAGCAGGGCTGGCTCGCGGGCGAGCGGGTCGCCGGCTACCTGGACGAGAAGGACATCCCACCGGACTCGCGGACCGAGACCTACGCGGCGGTGCGCCTGGGCATCGAGACCCGGCGCTGGGCCGGTGTGCCGTTCTACCTGCGCACCGGCAAGCGGCTGCCGCGGCGGGTCACCGAGATCGCGATCGTGTTCAAGAAGGCGCCGCACCTGCCCTTCGACCAGACCGACACGGCCGAACTCGGCAACAACCAGCTCGTCATCCGGGTGCAGCCGGACGAGGGTGTCACGCTGAAGTTCGGTTCCAAGGTGCCGGGCTCGGCGATGGAGGTCCGCGACGTCGCGATGGACTTCCTGTTCGGCGAGGCGTTCACCGAGGCGCTACCCGAGGCCTACGAGCGGCTCATCCTGGACGTCCTGCTCGGCGACGCGACGCTGTTCCCGAACAACGCCGAGGTCGAGGAGTCGTGGCGGATCATCGACCCGCTCGAGGAGCACTGGGCGAGCACCACCCCGTTCCGGTACCGGGCGGGCAGCTGGGGTCCCACGGCCGCCGACGAGATGCTCGCCCTCGACAGCCGCCGCTGGCGGCGCCCATGATCGCCGCCGGGCATCCCACCGTCTCCGGACGCACCTTTGGACGCACCTTCGGACGTTCGTCCCGGGCGCAGTGCCGTCGCTGGGCGGAGAGGAGCATCTCGTGACCACACTGTGGGACACCACCGGATCCGATGTGGTCAAGGCGCTCGCGGCCGAACGGCGTGCGGCCGGGGCCCTCGCCTTCGGTCTGGCGCTCACCCTCGTCGCCGTCGTCGACGAGAAGAACGTCCGCGAGGCCGAGGCCGCGGCGACCCAGGCGGCGTCCGCGCATCCGTGCCGGCTGCTGCTGGTCGTGCGCCGCCAGATCGACGCGCCGCATCCCCGGTTGGACGCGGAGGTGTCGATCGGCGGCCGGCTCGGCCCGGGCGAGGCCGTCGTCATGCGGATGTCCGGACGCCTCGCGCTGCACGCCGAATCGGTCGTGCTGCCCCTGCTCGCCCCGGACGCCCCGGTCGTCACCTGGTGGCATGACGAGCCGCCGGTCCGGATCGCCCACGACCCGCTCGGTGTGTTCGCCGACCGCCGCGTCACCGACGTCTCCCGGGCACCCGACCCGCTGGCCGCCCTCACTCAGCGGGCCACGGACTTCGCCCCGGGCGACACCGATGTCGCGTGGACCCGGCTCTCCCCGTGGCGGACCCTGCTCGCCGCCGCGTTCGACGCGGTCAGCGACCAGCCGACCGCCGTGACGATCAGCGCCGGACGGTCGAACCCGAGCGCCCAGCTGTTCGCCGGCTGGCTGCGCAACCGGCTCGGCGTCGCGGTGACGGTGCGCGAGACCGGTGGCGACGCCACCATCGGCGGCGTCGCCGTCGATGGTGGCAGCGACCGCCTCGCGATCACCCGCACCGACGCCCATTCGGCGACGATCGCCCGTTCCGGTTACCCCGACCGGGTCCTGCCGCTGGTCGAAGGCGGCCTCGGCGAGCTGCTCGCCGAGGAACTGCGTCGCCTCGACGACGACGTCACCTTCGCCGAGGCGCTCGGCACCTGGAGCAACCTGCCGAACCTGGCCGAGCGCAACCCGCATCGCGAGCACATTTGGCGCGACCCGATGCAGCACACCCCGGTCCCCGCCGGCGTGGGCGCGGCCACCGCGGCGGCCCCCGCCACCCCCGCCGCG
>NZ_CADCWS010000201.1 GCF_902806475.1 Candidatus Frankia nodulisporulans | reverse complement strand
TGTCAGGGTGACTCGACCCGGCTGGCTCGCATTTCGGTATCGGCGCTCCGGCGTCGATGAGGGAAGCGCATGAGGATTCTGGTCGTCGGCTCGGGTGGGCGTGAGCACGCGTTGTGCCGGGCGCTGGCCCGCGATCCGCGGGTGGACGCGCTGGTCTGCGCCCCGGGTAACGCGGGTACGGCGGACATCGCCGAGCCGCGCTCGTTGGATGTCGGCGATCCGGACGCGGTCGCGGTGCTCGCCGAACAGGTGTGCGCGGATCTGACGGTGATCGGGCCGGAGGTGCCGCTGGTCGCCGGGGCGGCGGACGAGGTGCGCCGCCGGGGGTTCGCCGTGTTCGGGCCGAGCGCGGCGGCGGCGCGGCTTGAGGGTAGTAAGGCGTTCGCGAAGCAGGTGATGCGCGCGGCGGGGGTGCCGACGGCGGCCGCCCGTGACCATACCGAGGTCGAGCCGGCGCTCGCCGATCTGGACGCGTTCGGCCCGCCGTACGTCGTCAAGTACGACGGGCTCGCGGCGGGTAAGGGCGTCACCGTCACCGAGGATCGCGAGGCCGCCGTCGCGGCGGTGCGGGCGAGTCTGCGCGGGCCGGATGACCGGGTCGTCCTCGAGGAGTACCTGGACGGGCCGGAGGTGTCGCTGTTCGCGATCGTCACCGAGTCCGGGGCGATCATGCCGTTGCTCCCGGCGCAGGATCACAAGCGGGTGGGAGACGGGGACGCCGGGCCCAACACCGGCGGGATGGGTGCCTACACCCCGTTGCCGTGGGCGTCGCAGGGGCTGTCCGCCGAGATCGTCCAGAAGGTGATCCGGCCGACGGTCGACGAGATGGCGCGGCGCGGCACCCCGTTCAGCGGGTTGCTGTACGCGGGGTTGGCGCTGACCGGCAGGGGCCTGCGGGTGGTGGAGTTCAACGTCCGGTTCGGTGATCCCGAGACGCAGGCGATCCTCGCGCTGCTGTCGACCCCGCTGACCGACGTGTTGACGGGACGGACCACACCGCGGTTCCGCTCGGGCGCCGCGATCACCGTCGTCGTCGCCGCGGCTGGCTACCCGCAGTCACCGCGGCTGGGTGATCCGATCCGGGGCCTGGCCGCGGCCGATGCCCTCACCGGCGTGGACGTCCTGCATGCGGGGACCAGGCGGGACGAGCATGGTCAGGTGCTGTCGGCCGGCGGGCGCGTGCTGTCCGTCACGGCGATCGGCTCCAACCTGGAATCCGCACGAGGATCTGCCTATGAGGCGGTCAGTCGCATCTCGCTGGCCGGCGCGCACTACCGCACCGACATCGGGGATCCGTCCCGGATGCGCCACACCGCCGGCGCCTGACGCGCGGGCACTGACAAACGATATCGACAGGGACAGGAGCAGAGCGTGTCGCAGAGCAGCAGCGCGCCGGGGCAGGCACGGGTGGCCATCGTCTTCGGATCGCCGTCGGACGCCCAGACGATGAGCAAGGCCGGCGCGACCCTCGAGCGGTTCGGCGTGGGGTACGAGGAGGTGTCGATCTCGGCGCACCGCGCACCGCGCACACTGGCCGAGTACGTGGGTCAGCTGCGCGGCCGCGGGATCTCCGTGGTGATCGCCGGGGCGGGCCTGGCCGCCGCGCTGCCCGGCGCCGTCGCGTCCATGACGACACTGCCGGTCATCGGCGTGCCGATCTCCGGTGGGGCGCTGGACGGGATGGACTCGATGCTCGCGATCGCGCAGATGCCGCCGGGTGTGCCGGTGGCGACCGTCGGTCTGAACAACTCGACGAACGCGGCGATCCTCGCCACCCAGATCCTGGCGCTTGCCGACCCGGATCTGAGCCTGCGGCTCGCCGAGTTCAAGGATGACTTCGAGCGTGCCGCCGCCGAAGGCCTCGCCGCGCTCGCCGCCCCCGCCGACGCCACCGCGGGTGCCGGGGCCAGCGTCGGCGCCGGTCAGTGATCGGCCGCTACACCCTGCCCGAGATGGGCCGGGTCTGGTCGGAGGCACACAAGTACGAACTGTGGTGTCAGGTCGAGGTGCTGGTCTGCGAGGCCCATGCCGCCGCAGGCCGGATTCCCGCCGACAGCGTCGAACCGGTCCGGGCCGCCCCCGCGCCGACGCCCGAGGCGGTCGCCGAGATCGAGGCCGTCACCCAGCATGACGTGATCGCCTTCCTGTCGGCCTGGGCGGACAACACCGAGCCCCGCTCGGCCGCCGCCTACGTCCATTTCGGGATGACCTCGTCGGACCTGCTCGACACCGCGCTCGCCCTGCAGCTCGTCGAGGCCACCGACCTGCTGCTCGCGAAGGCCGACACCCTGGTCGCCGCCCTGCGTGATCTTGGACTCGAGCACCGGAACACCCTGCGGGTCGGACGCACCCACGGCATCCACGGCGAACCGACCGTGTTCGGCCACCGGGTCGCCGACCTCGCGTTCGGCCTGGCCCGCTGCCGTGACCGGCTGCGCACCGCCCGCACGGAGGTCGGCCTCGCGAAGATCTCCGGCGCGGTGGGCACCTACTCCAACATCGAGCCGGACGTCGAGATCCACGTCGCCGAGAAGCTGGGGCTGCGCCCGACCCCGGTCGCCACCCAGGTGGTGCTGCGCGACGGCATCGCGAACTGGGTGGCCGCGCTCGCGGGGCTCGCCACCGTGTGTGAGGCGATCGCGCTGGAGGTCCGCCACGGCCAGCGCACCGAGGTCCGCGAACTGTCCGAGCCGTTCGGCTCCGGGCAGAAGGGTTCCTCGGCGATGCCGCACAAGAAGAACCCGATCATGTCGGAGCGCATCGCCGGCCTCGCCCGGATCGTCCGCGCCCAGTACGTCCCGGTGCTCGAAGGTGTGCCGCTGTGGCATGAGCGGGACATCTCCCACTCGTCCACCGAGCGGATCGCCCTGCCGGACGCGTCCGCCGGCGTCGACTACCTGCTGCACCTGACCACCCGGCTGGTCCGCGGCCTGGTCGTCGACACCGCCCGGATGCGGGCGAACCTGGACGCCACCGGCGGCCTAGTCTACACCTCGGCGGTGCTGCTCGAACTGGTCGAGACGGGCCTGTCCCGCGAGGACGCCTACGCCATCACCCAGGCCGCGGCGATGGAGACCTGGCAGACCGGTATCCCCTTCCGCGACACCCTGCGCAAACAGGCCGCCGAACGCGACCTCCCCCTGGACGAGCCCCGTCTGGACGAGGTCAGCCGCCCCGAGCGCTACACCGAACGCCTCACCGGCGTCTTCGACGCGCTGGCCGCCCTGACCTGAGCGGGACGTCGAAGACAGAAGACCGGACGGTCACGTTGGGACACTGGTTCAACACGGCCGGGCCCTGTGTGCCGCAACGGCACTACATGGTCCCGGCTTCGGCGCGCCTGCCACAGGTGCCCCGGCTGGTCAGCCGGGAGAGCTACGTCGTCGTGCACGCCCCCCCGTCAGACCGGCAAGACGACGACGCTCGGTGCGTTGGCCGCCGAACTCACGGCCGGCGGCCAGTACGCCGCGCTGCTCACCTCATGCGAGCCAGGACGGGCGTGGGGCGATGACGTGGGGGCGGCGACCCGCGCCATCCTCGACCGCACCCGGGCAGATGCCGAGGCTGCCCTGCCACCGCAGCTGCGCCCTCCCCGGTGGCCCGATGCGTCCGACGCGTCCGACGGGGGCCTGCTGGGAGCCGCGCTGGCCGCCTGGTCGCAGGCCTGCCCCCGACCACTCGTGCTGTTCCTCGACGAAATCGACGCGCTGACCGGACGGACGTTGATCAGTGTCCTGGGCCAGCTACGCAGCGGCGCCGGCCGCCGGCCCGCGGCTTTCCCCGCCGCCCTCGCCCTCTGCGGCCTGCGCGACCTGCGCGACCTGCGCGACTATAAGGTCGCCGCTGGCGGTGACCCCAGCCGTCTCGGTGGCCCGAGTCCGTTCAACATCGTCGTCCGATCGCTGCGGCTCGGTGATTTCACCGTCGAGGAAGTACGCGGCCTTTACGGCCAGCACACGGCGGAAACCGGCCAGGTCTTCACCCCGGACGCAGTCAGCCGGGTGATGGAGCTGACTGCCGGGCAGCCATGGCTGGTGAACGCGCTCGCGGCGGAAATCGTGGACGAGATGGCGGTGCCATATACCGAACCGGTCACCGCCGACCACGTCAACGAGGCGAAGGAACGGCTGATCCGCGCCCGGGCGACCCATCTCGACTCGCTGGCCGACAAGCTCAACGAGCCCCGGGTCCGGGTCATCATCGAACCGGTGCTGGCCGGGACGGAGCCGACCACCGACCCGCCAGCGGACGACGTCCAGTACGCCAGGGATCTGGGACTGCTCGCGCAGACTTCCCCGGTCCGGATCGCCAACCCGATCTACCGGGAGGTCGTCGCGCGGATCCTCACCGACCCGGTGCTGGAGTTCTCCTCGGACGCCCCGAAGGCCCGGGCGTTCGTCCTGCCCGACGGTCGCCTGGATATCCCCGGCCTGATCGAACAGTTCGCCGCGTTCTGGCGGGCCAACGGCGACATCCTGACTGCCCGGCAGGTCTACCACGAGGCCGCGCCCCACCTGGTCCTGATGGCGTATCTGCAACGCGTCGTCAATGGCGGCGGTTACGTCGACCGGGAGTACGGCGTAGGCCGCGGGCGGATCGACCTGCTCATCCGCTGGCCCCATCCCGGACCGGACGGAAAACCCGCCCTCCAGCGAGAGGCCTTCGAGCTCAAGGCCCGTGCCGGCGGCGCCGCCGGCACGCTGCCCACCGGGCTGGCCCAGCTCGATGGCTATCTGGACCGGCTCGGCCTCGACCACGGCACACTCGTCATCTTCGACCGCAGACCCGCCGCGAAACCCATCGCCGAACGGACCAGCATCACCACCACCTTGAGCCTCGCCGGACGCACAATCACTCTGCTGCGGGCATGAGATCGGGCTATCAGCCTGCGGTGTAATCGGTCCGGTCTCGACAGTACTCATATGCGGCAGCATCAAGGATTCCCCCGCACGGCTGAATACCGGCCAGCCGCAACAGCGGACGATGGATCCTCGCTGGTGTCAGCAGCGCGATCACAAGGAATGACTGATCCGCGCCCGGGTCACGGCCGTCGAAGGTGGATGGGGTTGGTCCAGGCGCGGCCGCCGGCGGCGTCCTCGACGGTGACCCGGCAGTAGCCGTCACCGAACATCGCGACCGGGAGTGAGCCTTCCGTCAGTTCTTTTCCCACCAGCACCTGCTTGCCCGGGACGCCACCGGTCAGCAGGATCCTGCGCACCGGCGAACACCGGACGGTGATCTGACCCTCACGCAGCTCGACATCGTGTAGTTCGGGGCCGGTGCTCGCGTAGTAGTGGCCGGCTTTGAGAGCGGCCAGGAGTTCGTTCGGATCGAGGGCGACGGCGCGGACGTGCACCCAGCTGTCGCCACGGTCCTCTAGGGCCGCCAGCGCGTTGTGCACCTCGACGGCGTGGGCCGCGTCGAGGCTTTCGGCGTCCGCCAGCGTGAGCAGGGACGCCGCCGGATGCGCCATCCCGATGAACGCGCCCGCGGCCCGCGCCCGGCGGGCCAGTGCCGGGCCGGTCTCCTCGGGCTCGGGCCGTGGGAAACCCAGGGGCAGGCCGACCGCGATGATGTGCCACTCGTCGGAGAACTCCGTACGCGGTGCGTGCAGCTCGGCACCGATCAGGGTCGTGAATCCCTCGGTGCGCAGGTCACGGGTGTCGACCAGCGGGAACCCGAACCTGGCTCGAAAATGATCGGTGATCGCCAGGAAGTCGTAACCGGCCTGCCGGTAGTGCCGCGCCGTCTCCGCCGGCGACAGCGCCCCGTCGGACCGGTCCGTATGGGTGTGCAGATTTCCTCGCCAGAACCGGCCAAGTCTACCGAACGGAAGACTGTTCTCCGTCGGGAGCGAGTCATCCACTCCAGAAGCGTAGTCGATCAACTCCGGTCAGGCGTGGCCTACGTGGGATCGGCCGGGGTCCAGCCGAGAGCCGGGGCGACGGTGGTGGCCAGGTCGGTGATCAGGCGGATGTTCTGGTCGAGGCCGAAGGCCGGCGGCAGGAACAGCACCAGTTCGTCGGCGACCGAGATACCCGGGTCGGCGAGCACCGCCGCGGCCACCGCGTCCGGATCGCCGTGGTAGACTGGGCTCATCGCGAACCCGGCCGGCAGCTCGGCGAGTCTGATCGGCGGCAGGGCACCCCGCGGCCGGGACGCGGCCGGCCCGTAGGTGCGTCGCTCCAGGTCGTAGGCGGCGTAGGTCTCGCGCAGCTCGCCGGTCGGCCCGGGCAGCACGGACGCGGACACCGCGACCGGCGGCGGCGGGGTGCCGTGGGTGGCCGTCCAGGCGGCCCGGTACTCGCCGATGAGGCGGGCCTGGTACTCGCCGAAGGTCTCCCCCTCGGCCAGTCCACGCAGAATGGTCCCGGTGATCAGCCGCAGCCCGAGCCGGGCCGCGTTCACCGCCGAGTCGATGTGACCGGAGCCGTACCAGATGCGTTCGCGCAGGCCCGGGCTGTGCGGGGTCACCCGCAGCTCGGTGCCGACCGGGGGGCCGGGCGGCCGATGCTCGGTGACGGTGTGCAGCACCTCGCCGGAGACACCGGCCAGGAACCGGCGTAGCCGCCGCTGGCCCTCGGTGCGGGCGTCCGTGTCGACGGCGCCGAAGACGTCGTCCCAGGCGTCGGAACCGCTGGAGAAGGCCAGCTGGAGCCGTCCGCCGGTGAGCAGATCGGTGGTGCCGGCCGCCTCGGCCAGCAGGATCGGCTCCTGGTAGCGCATCGGGATGACCGCGCTGCCGAAGGTGATCCGGCTGGTGTGCTGCCCGGCGGCGGCGAAGAACGGCAGCGGCGAGGACAGGTAGTTGTCGAAGTGCCGCTGGTAGGCCCAGCCGGACTGGTAGCCGAGCTCCTCGGCCGCCCTGAACAGCTCGATGCCGTCACGCAGCCCGCGTCCCGCCTCGCCGGCGGTAAAGGACACCCGGGTGTTGAACCCGAGCCGCGTCGTCGGCCTGGCCGCATCCGCGCCGGCGGTTTCCGTACTGGTCAGTGTCGTCACGTGTGCGGTCCTCTGCCTGTGCTGGTCGCCTGGACGGCCCGACGCGGGTGCGGGGCGCAAGGACCGGCCGGGAGATCGCCTGTGACAGCAGGGCTCGGCGGCCAGGACCCCGGCTGGTCAGCGACAGCCGGTCGTGCCCCGGCGCATGAAATCGACCACGCGTCGCCGCACGAGGCGCCGTCCGGGCGCGCTGGGGACCGCGGCCGAGGACGGGGCCGACGGGCGGGCGGCGCCCCTGGGGAAGCCGCCAGCAGTCTCAGCCATGCCCGTAAAGCTAAGGGCGAACATCATGGGACGTCCAACGCCAGTTCGTGATCGCATCGATCGCATGTGCTTATCACTGCGACCGAGCGGACCTGGTCGATGGCCTCCCGGCGCGGGCGAACGAGCAGGAGGATGCCCGCTGGATCCGCGCGTCCTCCTGCTCGCCGCGGAGCGTGCCGTCCGCCGTGACGCGGGGGCTATCGGGCCTGACCGACGAGGAGCTTTGTCCGCAGGGCCCGCAGCGTCCGGGGGCTCAGCCCGAGTCCCTCGGTCGCGTAGTTCTGCATCGATCCGTAGGAGGCCCGCACCTGGTCCAGCCCGGCCTGCAGGTAGGAGGGCTCGACGTCAAGCAGGGTGAGCAGGACGACCGAGCAGCAACGACAGCACGCCGACGATCGTGGCGCCACTGACGACCTCCCGGCGTTCGATCATCCCGCGCAGCTCGGCGAGCGGAATCCACGCGACACGGTCGGATTCGTTGCGTTCGGTGGGTGCACCGACCTGGACACAGCCGTCGGCGCGGAAAAGAAAATGGCGGGTGTTAGTGCC
>NZ_CADCWS010000200.1 GCF_902806475.1 Candidatus Frankia nodulisporulans | reverse complement strand
ACGGTGGCGGGGGCGAGTTCCGGAAGGTCGAAGTAGCCGCGGATCTCGCCCTGCACCGCCCGCGGCTCGCGGCGGGCGTCGACGACGGCGACGAACTCCTTGCGCTGGAAGATCTCCATCACCGGCTTGGTCTTCTCGTGGTAGTCCCGCAGCCGCACCGCGAGCGCCTGGGGGTTGTCGTCCGGGCGGCTGCGCAGCGCCGCGCCGCAGACATCGCAGGTGTCGGGAACGATCGGCCGGCTGGCGATCAGGTTGTAGTCCAGACCGCAGCGGGAGCACAGCCGGCGGGCGAGCACCCGCCGGTAGACCTCCTCGTCGGGCAGGTCCAGGTAGATGACGCCGTCGATGTCGTAGCTCTCCAGGAAGAACTCGGCCTGCCGGGCGTTACGCGGGAAACCGTCGATGATGAAACCGTAGTTCCAGTCATGCTGGTCGAGCCGCGTGCGCACGACCGCCTCGACCAGGTCGTCGCCCACCAGCCGGCCGGCGGCGACCGTCCGCTTCACCTGGGCGCCGAGCTTCGTGTGGTTCGTGACATTCCAGCGGAACACGTCACCGACACTGATGTGGACCAGGTCGAAATCCCGCGCCAGCATCGTCGCCTGGGTTCCCTTACCGCTGCCCTGCACTCCCATGATGACGAACTTGCGCACGAATCCCGCTCCCGCTCCGTCTCGAGTCACCGGCCCACGGTGTGTCGGCCAACCCGTGGTTGTCCGGACGTTCTCCGCCGGTACCAGGTCCGTCCGACGACCGTATCCGGCAATCGACGGGCGACGCCGGCACCGACCCTGGTCGGCTGGCGCGTGGGGAACACCACGTCCCGTCCGCGGGACGTCCGTCCCTTGCCAGCCAGGGCCACCCACACCGAACGGCCAGCCGGCGAGACCCGTCTCACGCCGTGGCACTGGCACCCCCGCGCCCGGCGCCGCCACCCGCGGTCACCCCACGCCGACCCGTTCGCCGTCCGCGCCATACCGCTGCCGGCCGGCGAGGGGGACCGAGGCAGGATGGAACCGGGACCGGTGGGGTGGGGACGGCCACGCGGGTGGCGAGCTCGCCGGCCCCGAGAGGGGAAAACGCGGTGTCGAGGGGAGTGCGGCGGGTACTCGCGGCGGTGGCGGCGGCCGCCACCATGACAGTGGGTCTCGTGGCCTGCAGTTCGCACGACAGGACGGTCGATCCACCCGCCGAGATCGTGGTGAACCGCGGGCAGAGCTCGGCCACCCCCTTCCGCACCGCCGCCGACGGTGAGGTCCTGCTGGACGTGACCACCGCCGCGCCCGGCGTCTCCTGGGGCTCCCCCGGCAGCGAGTCGGCCGTGGTGTCGCTGTTCGTCGACAACACCTACGCCACCGACATCGTCATTCCCGCCTCGTTCCCCATCCGGCGCAGCCTCGCTCTCGGCCGGCTGGCCAGGGGCGAGCACACCCTGCGGGTCGCGTTCGCCGACGACCGCTCCGCCCAGGCCGCCACCTCGGCCCGCCTGACCAGCCTCACCTACCGCACCGTCGCCGCGCAGGACGCCTCCTACCAGGCCCTCGCCCACGCACCCGTCGTCTACGGCCGCACCGGCGCCGTGACTCCCGACGCCGCCGCGGCCACCCAGGGCAGCACCACCGGGGGCACCGCGGCCACCGGCACGGCCGCCGCCGCCGGGGGACCGTTCCAGAACGCTGTGGACGACACGCCGCTGCTCGCCTTCCACTCCGAGGCGCCGACCGCCGTCGCCGGGCACCGGCTGCTCACCTACTCGATGGTGTGGAGCAACGAGGACGGTGGCAGCACCACACCCGAGCTCATGGCCCAGTGGGGTCGCACCACCGACATCGAGTGGATCTACCAGGTGGAGATCAACGCCGCCGGCGCCGCGGTTCCCGGTAGCGCGCTCATCCAGGGTCCGGAGCACACCACGGTGCCGTTCACCGGACGCTACGAGGGCACCCATCCCGTGCTCGGCACCTGCACCTCGAACAACACCATGTGCCCGAACCCGGACGCCCGGATGCGCTTCGCGCTGTCCACCGCCGACACCCTCGACCCCGCCGCCGAGGCCCGCGAACGCGAGCTGGACGCGAACCCGTGGACCTACTGGGTGATGGCCCAGGAGGTGCAGCGCGAGGGCAAGGTCGACAACGACAAGACACCGAACTCGACGACCAGGATCAGCGACCCGCGCAACTACGTGTATCTGATCATTCGTAAGACGACGGTGGGCCCGCCGAACACCGACGACAACTGGGTCGGTGTGTCCGTGGGCGTGCGGCTCTCCGGCAGCGCCCAGACCTACCGCAGCGCCAAGGTGTATCCGATCTGGGCGCTGCGCCGCGATGTTCCGGCCGCGACCGCCATCGAACTGCCCGCCGGCACCGTCGCCGAGGACATCGCCTCCATCGAGGCGACCCGCGTCGTCGGCGCCGGACGCGACCTCGGCGCCCGCGTCCAGGTCGAGTCGATCGAGCGGGCCTTCCTGCTCGGCCCGAACGGTCAGCCCCAGCAGTCGTTCCTGTTCACCCCGTCCAGGGCGACCCTCACCCCGGCCGCGCCCACCGCGGTCCTGTTCCGTCGTCCCACCGGCCCCTCCTGACGGCCTGAGCCGCCCGCGGCCGCCGGGGGCCACCCGAAGGTGCTACCCGCGCCCGTCGGCGGAGACGGATCGCACCGGGACCGGGGGGCATCCCCCGCGCGCCCGCGCACGGGGGCACGGGGGATGGCGTCCCGTGGTGCTCAGAGGCCGGTGCTGAGCTCGGCGAGCAGGCCGTGGTCGCCGAGCACGGCGAGGTCGGGATGGTCGAAGGGCACCCGGCCCCACAGGGCGAGCAGCACCGGTCCCGCGGGACCGCGCAGCGCCGCGTCGCCCCGGGCGTGCTCGCGGTGGACCTCGAACGCGCCGTCGGCCCACCGCACCAGCCACTCCCCACCCGGCGCGGTGTCGGTGAGATGGACGTGCACGCTCGCCGCGTCCCGCGGGACGCGCGTCCGGGCGATCCCCGGCAGCAGGACGGTGAGCAGTTCGTCCACGCCGTCGGCGGCGACCGCGGCGGCGGGCAGCCGGGTCCGCCCGGTGGCGGTGTCGGCGTCCCATCGGTGCACGACGAGCTCATGGGCGAGCCGGCGCGACCAGAAACCGGCGACGGCCGGGGCACCGGTGTGGTTCCAGGCGGGCAGGTCCGGGTCGGTGTCCCGCAGGGCGGCCAGCACATCGGTGAGGGCCTGCCAGCCGAAGGCGATCAGCTGTGCGTCCTCGGTCGGCGCGGGCGGGTTGCGCGGCGGGGGGTCGGTCGTCCCGCGCGGCACGGCGACACCGACCCCGTGCAGCAGGCGTGCCACATGGCGCAGCAGTCGGCGGGAACTCCAGCCCGGGCAGGACGGGACCTCGGCGTCCAGGTTCGTCGACGTCGACCGCAGCAGCGCCGTACCCTCGGTTTCGATGATCGCGAAGTAGTCCACCGCCCGAGTCTGGCAGCACCGCCCCCTCTGGCGCTTCGGCTCAGCGGGCCGGGAGCTGGCCGTTCGCCGGGATGATCTGCGCGGGCGCGCCGATCTGCGCGGCGAGCCGGGCCCAGTGGCCGTCGGCGGTGTTGAGCGCCTCGGTCGTGCGCGCCAACAACACCGTGGGCGGGAGCGGGGTGCCGTCGAAGAGGTTCCCGCAGGTCGACACCGCCTGGGCGTAGGCCGCGGCGCCCGCGTTCCAGGTCTGCCCCGCCGTGCTGGTCACCGGCGGTGCGCCGGCGCCGGGAACGCCGTCGACGATCGTGCCCAGCCGCTGGCAGGCCGGCCTGAGTTCGAGGCCGTTGGCGGCCTGGATGTCCGCGCGGACCACGCCCACCGCCGTCACGATCTCGCCGCGCAGCTGCGCGGTGCCGGCGTACCAGGCGTCCAGCTGGCCCTAATCGGTCGGCGGCTGAGGCTGCGGTGGCTGCGCCGCGGCCTGCGGCTGGCTGGCCGTGACACCGGAACCCTCGCCGGCGCCGGCGAGGGCGAGGGCGACGCGGGGCGGGCTCGGGGCACCGGCGGTGGCCTGCGGGTCACCGCCGCCCACGACGAGGTAGACCGTGGTGACCGCGGCGACGCCGACGACGGCGAGGATCGCCAGCCCTCGGCGGCGTTCCGGCCCGGAGAGTTCCTCCCAGGTGCGGTACTGATGGCGGCGGCGCACGGATCCCCCCCGTGGTGAGAAGTAACGACTGAACAGACGCGCGGCCTGGCGACGACGTTGCGCCGCCTGCCGTTGTGATCGCGCCCAGCCGCCGGCCACCCCGATCCGGGGACTGCCCTCCCCCATCCGGGCCAGACCTGGCGGGTCTGGTCACGGCCCGGCCGAACGGGTACCCACGCCTGCCCCGTCCGACCAGCTCACACTTTCCGGCCGGGCCGGCGGCCACACTCACGCGTATATCCGATGAACAACCTCAAAACTATCTCCCACGTCAAATCCCAATTATTAAGCACAATGCGGACGAAAAGTCGCACTAAATGTGGGGGGAACGCATGATCGACGTGGCACCGGTCTGGTGGGAGTCCCCCGCGCTGCCGAACACGGCCGACGACACCTCGGCCGAAGCCTGGTCGGTGGTGGTGCTCGGCGGCTCCGGCGAGCGGATCCGGGGCGTCGTGGGGCCGTTTCGGGCCCCGGAACACGCCCACCGCTACGCCCGTGACGAGGGGCTGCGCCGCTGGCTCGTGGTCCCGGCGCTGTGCCTGACGATGCCCGCCGGTCAGGCGGCCGCGGGAGTCGCCGTGTTGTGAGCCACCGACCCCTTCGGACCGCCCGAGGCCGACGAACGGCCGACCACAGGGCAGAATCAGCGTCCATGTCGGAACGACGGATCGAGAACTATCTCATCGACATGGACGGCGTTCTCGTCCACGAGGAACATCCCATTCCCGGCGCCGACGCGTTCATCGCCGGCATTACCGCCGCGGGCCTGGGCTTTCTCGTACTGACGAACAACTCGATCTTCACCGCGCGGGATCTGTCGGCCCGGCTCGCCCGCTCGGGCCTGATCATCCCCGCCGAACGCATCTGGACGTCGGCGCTGGCCACAGCCCTGTTCCTGCACACCCAGCGGCCCGGCGGGTCCGCCTACGTCGTCGGCGAGGCGGGTCTGACCACCGCCCTGCACGAGGTCGGCTACGTTTTGAGCGACCGCTCGCCGGACTACGTCGTCCTCGGGGAGACCCGCACCTACAGCTTCGAGGCGATCACCCGGGCGATTCGGCTGGTCCGCGGCGGGGCCCGCTTCATCGCGACCAACCCCGACCCGACCGGACCGTCCGTCGAGGGCCTGCTCCCGGCCACCGGCGCCGTCGCGGCGATGATCACCAAGGCGACCGGGATCACCCCGTACTTCGTCGGCAAACCCAACCCGCTGATGATGCGCAGCGCCCTGAACACCCTGTCCGCGCACAGCGAGACCACGGTCGTCATCGGTGACCGGATGGACACCGACGTCGTCGCCGGTCTCGAGGCCGGGATGGACACCGTCCTGGTGCTGTCCGGCATCACCGGCCGGGCCGACATCGAACGCTTCCCCTACCGCCCGACCGCGGTCGTCGACAGCGTCGCGAAGCTGCCCGTCGGCCGGGACGTCCACACCATCGACGGCGCCCTCACCCCGGCCGACAAGGCCTGATCAGCCGCCGGTGGCCGCCACACCCACCGGGCAGGAGACCCCGGTGCCACCGAGACCGCAGTAGCCGTGCGGGTTCTTGGCATCGGAGAGGTACTGCTGGTGGTACTCCTCGGCGTAGTAGAACGTGCCGGCCGGGGCGAGCTCGGTGGTGATCGCGCCGAACCCGGCCGCGGCGAGAACCTCGGCGAAGGCGTCCCGGCTGGCGGCGGCGGTCCTCGCCTGCGCGTCGGAGGTGGTGTGGATCGCCGAGCGGTACTGGGTGCCGACGTCGTTGCCCTGACGCATGCCCTGGGTCGGGTCGTGGCCCTCCCAGAACACCTTGAGCAGCTGCTCGTAGGTGACCTTCGCCGGGTCGAACACGACGAGCACGGCCTCGGTGTGCCCGGTCAGCCCGGAGCAGGTCTCCTCGTAGGTGGGGTTCGGCGTCGACCCGCCGGCGTAGCCGACGGCCGTCGTGTACACGCCGGGCACCCGCCAGAACATCCGCTCGGCGCCCCAGAAGCAGCCCAGCCCGAACACGGCCGTCTCCAGACCGGCGGGGAACGGACCGGTGATCGACGTGCCGAGCACCGTGTGCGGCACGTCACCGACGAGGATGGGACTGTCCCGCCCGGGCAGCGCCTGCTCCGGGGTGGGAAGAGCGGTCTTGTGGCGACCGAAGATCATGCGGTGACACCTCCCATGAAGGTCACCTGTGACAACCACTCGCCCGGCCCGAACGTTCCCGCGACCCGGTGTCCCGCGGGACGTCGGCGTTGGGACGCACGACGTCCCGCGGGACGGCAGGACCGTCGGGCTACAGGACCGTCGGGCTACAGGACCAGGTCCTCGAGCATCGTCGTCACCAGCGCGGCGATCGGCGAGCGCTCGGACCGCGTCAGCGTGACGTGGGCGAACAGCGGGTGACCCTTGAGCGTCTCGATGACCGAGGCGACACCGTCATGCCGGCCGACCCGCAGGTTGTCCCGCTGGGCCACGTCGTGGGTGAGCACCACCCGCGAGCCCTGCCCCAGCCGGGACAGCACGGTGAGCAGCACCCCACGTTCCAGCGACTGCGCCTCGTCCACGATCACGAACGCGTCGTGCAGGGAGCGACCCCGGATGTGGGTCAGCGGCAGCACCTCGAGCATGCCCCGGTCGACGATCTCCTCGATCACCTCCGGGGAGACCAGCGCCCCGAGCGTGTCGAACACCGCCTGCGCCCACGGGGCCATCTTCTCGTTCTCGCTGCCGGGCAGGTAGCCGAGTTCCTGCCCACCCACCGCGTACAGCGGACGGAAGACGACGACCTTGCGGTGCGCCCGCCGTTCCATCACCGCCTCGAGCCCCGCGCACAGCGCCAGCGCCGACTTGCCGGTGCCGGCCCGGCCACCGAGCGAGACGATCCCGACGTCCGGGTCGAGCAGCAGGTCGAGGGCCACCCGCTGTTCGGCGGAGCGACCGTGCAGGCCGAAGGCGTCCCGATCACCACGGACCAGGCGGACCTGCTTGTCCGCGGTGACCCGGGCGAGCGCCGAGGCGCTGCCCCCCGAGGTGGTGAGCACCAGCCCGGTGTGACACGGCAGATCGGCCGCGGCCAGGATCTCGGTGTACTCCCGGGAGTAGAGCCGGTCGAGGTCCTCCTGGTCGACGGTGAGCTCCGCCATCCCGGAGAATCCGGTGTCCACCGGCGACAGGGCCTGGTACTCCTCTGCCGGCAGGCCCAGGACCGAGGCCTTCACCCGCAGCGGAAGGTCCTTGGTGACCAGCACGACCTCGTGGCCCTCGGCGGCCAGGTTCATGGCCACACAGAGGATCCGCGAGTCGTTCGTGTCGACCCGGAACCCCGGTGGAAGCACGGCAGCATCGGTGTGGTTGAGTTCCACCCAAAGCGTTCCCCCGTCCGCCAGTGGGATGGGCTGGTCGAGGCGACCATGCCGGATGCGCAGGTCGTCCAGGAGGCGCAGGGCCTCCCGGGCGAACCAGCCCAGTTCCGGATGGTTACGCTTCCCCTCCAGCTCACCTATGACGACGAGGGGGAGCACGACATTGTGCTCCGCGAACCGCAGCAGCGCGCCCGGATCAGAAAGCAGCACGCTTGTGTCGACGACATGCGTTCGTGGCACACGCCCACCCGCTTACTCGGAGGTAGTCCGGGACCAGCCCCAACAGGGACCGGGCACCGGCCTCCTAGTGTAGTCGCACCTGCGGCACCGAGGGGCCTCCCGAGAGGTCCGGCACTATGCCGGACCTCGGCTTAGAC
>NZ_CADCWS010000199.1 GCF_902806475.1 Candidatus Frankia nodulisporulans | reverse complement strand
CGCGTGCTCGGCTGGACCCTCGGGACCGTTCGGACCCGCGTGCTCGGCTGGACCCTCGGGACCGCTCGGATATCCGGGGTGGCGTGGATTCGCGGGACGGCTCCGACCCGCGTGGTCGGGCCCCGCGGCCGGCCGCGACCGGTCCGCACCTGCCCGGTGCCGGCCGCGTCGACCCGACCGGGGACCCGGCGGCGACGTCCATGGGTGGACGGGGCCAGGCCCGCTCCGGCGGCCCGGTGCCCCGCCGCCCCGGTGGGCCGCTCACCGCTGCGATGGAGCGTGAACTCGTCCGTGCCGGCGGCGACCGTGACCGGCGGGAGCCGCGCGACGAGGACCCTGACGCCGCCCACGACGGCACACCCGGTCGGGACGGCTCCCCCCACGACCGCCGCTCTCCCTACGCCCGGGAATCCGCCTACGGCGCCGGTCCTGGCGCCGACGTCGACGCACCGTACGAGGGTGACGCCGACGACGACAACGCCGACGTCATCCTCGGCGCCCGGAGCGGCGCGGCGCGGTCGGCTCCGGCCGGGGAGGCGATGTCGTTTCTGCGCCGGGTCGGAGTCGCCCTGGCCGTGCTGTCCGTGGCACTCGGCGTTGGCGTCGGCGCGGGAGTGGTGTGGGAGAAGGTACGTCCCAGCGGCCACACGGCCACCGCCGGCTCGAACGACCCGACCCCGATGCCGACCGCCACCGCTGCGGCGGGCGGCGCCGGCGCGGCGGTGGCCACCGCCCCGGCGGGCGGCGGTGCGGCCGCGGCGGGCACCGGGCAGGTGGCGGTGCCGGCGGACTGGGTGGCCTTCACCGACACGGTGCAGAAGGTGACCTTCTCCCATCCACCGGTGTGGAAGCAGCGTCGGGACAACACCGGCATCTTCTACGGCGAACCGAGCACCACCGCCGAGTTCGGACCGGCGATGATCGGGGCCGCCCGGATCGAGGGCACCGACCAGGCGGCGGCGCTGACCCGGGTGCAGGCCGGTGAGTTCGCCGGGGTGTCCGGGCTGACCCGGGAACGATCCGGCCCGGCCACGGACTCCAACGGCCAGCCGACCCAGGAGATCGCCGGCTCCTACGACCGCGAGGGCCAGCGGGTGTCCTACCTGATGCGGACGGTGGCTGGCAACGGCGCGGTCTACGTGCTGATCGCCAGGGTGTCCACCGACGCGTCGGCCAGCCTCAACACGCTGATGGGCGCCCTGCGCACCTCGTTCGCTCCGGCCGCCTGACCCACCGCCGCGCGGCCGGCTGACCGGGTCGGGTGGCTCAGAGCCGCGGCCCGGCCCGGGCTGACCGGGCCGGGGCGAGCAGGTTCCAGATCACACCGGCCGTGGCGAACGTGCCCTCGCCGGTGCGCGGCGGCCAACCATGGCCCATCGTCGGCATCAGGTACTCCACGACCCGGGCCGACGTCAAGCACGGGGCCTCCCGCCGGATCACCGGTCCACCCGCCCCGGAACTGGTCGCCGGCGCTGTGCCCGTCGCCCCAGCCGCCCCCGCCGGCCCTGCCGCACCAGCGGTGCCATCTCCGCCGACGGAGACGGACAGGCCGTCCGGTATCGCGGGCTGCGAGCTGCGCAGGGGCACTCCGTACCCGTCGGTCAGGACGGTGTCACCGGGGGCGTCGGGCTGGGCGCAGCCGTCCGCGGCCCGCATCGGCGCCATGCTCTGCTCGACCGGGGTGATGGCCGTGTTCAGAACCGGCGACCACAGCGTGCCCGCGTAGGGAACGTGCTGGTCGGCACCGCCGTGGATGACGACGAGGGTCAGTGGCGCGGCTGGCTGGCACCGGGTGACCTGCCGGCTGGCCGAGACGACCGCGATGCCGGCGATCTCGTCGCCGTGCTCGCAGGCGTACCGGTAGGCGAGCATGCCGCCGTTGGACAGACCCACCAGGCTGACCCGGCTGCGGTCGATCGGATAGTTCTCGCTGATGTGCGCGATCAGGGCCCGCAGGTAGCCGACATCGTCGATGTTGCGGGCGGAGGCGACATCACAGCAGGTGCCGGCGTTCCAGGCCTTCCCGATGCCGTCGGGATAGACGACGGCGAGTCCGGCCGCCCGGGCCAGGCCGTCAAGATCCCAGTTCGTCTTCGGGTCGGTGCCGTCGTAGTGCAGGCTGTGCAGCGCCACGATCAGGGGATACGGCTCGGGTGTGCCGGGTGGCGGCAGCGTGATCCGCAGCGGGATGCCCCGGCCGGACCGTTCGAGGGCGTCCGGCCCGGCGGTGGCCGTGGCACTGGGTGTGGGCCCGGGGGCCACATCTCCGCGCCGTGATCCACTCGCGGTGTTACAGCCCGTCACCGCAAGGAGAACCGGGATGAGCAGCGAGAGGAGCCAGACCGCGGCGATCCGGTGGCGACGAACGGCTGGCACGCTGGTTATTGTCACCCGGCAGGCGGCCCACCGACGTTACCGGTGCCGGTGATTACCCTTCGTGTTGGAACTGCTACGCGCGAGGTCGCCTTCGGGGGCGCGGACCACATTGAGCCGTGGCCGCTCGGACGGCGGTGGGCCGCGCCGACCGGCCGGACGCACCGGCGGTGCCGGGGTGCGCTCCGCCGCGGTGCGGTACCGGTCGAACGCCTCCTGCGCACGACTCTCAAGATCGTCCACCAGGGCCAGTGACTCACGTACCCGCCGCTCACCCGCGGGCCCCGCGGCCAACAGGTCGGACAGGCAGTTGTCCACCGCGCGCCGCGCGGCCAGCCAGCCGAGAAGCAACCGGGAACGCTCCAGATCCGAGAGCTGGTCCACCGAGATGTCCCTCCGCTCGCCACTCGTGACGTTGATGGGGCCGCTGCCGCGAAGATCGGTTACGAACGGGGCGTCAGCGGGTCTCCCGAACTGTGCCGGACAACCGGGTCAGGGTGATGTAGGTGGTGCGCACCGATGGCCGACCGTCGGTGGCCCGTCCGCTTCCAGAGTGCCCCACCCGCGGGCCGGGCGCGCCGTAGTTCGCCCAACGCACATCCACAGGTGCTCCTCCATCGGGCGAACCGGGTCCGAACGGTGGGTCGCGGTGCCGGTGTCGATCGGGTGTCGTCCGAGCGCGGCCCGCGACGGCTAGCCTCGGGTCGCATGACGGTGTCGGTCTGCTGGCTTCGGCGCGACCTGCGCCTGTACGACAACCCGGCGCTGTGCGCGGCCGCCGCCGCTGGTGACGAGGTCCTGGTTCTGTTCGTGCTGGACGACCGGCTGAGGCGCCCGGCCGGCGCGGTCCGCCTCGCCTACCTCTACCGCTGCCTGCGGGAGCTCGACGAGCGCCTGTCCGGACGGCTGTGCGTACGGGTCGGCGACCCGGCGCGGGTCGTCCCGGAGGTGGCGCGGGCGGTCGATGCCACCCAGGTGCACATCGGTGCCGACCACGGCCCTTATGGGCGACGTCGGGACGCCGCCGTGCGCCAGGCGCTGACGTCCCAGGGCCGGGAGCTGGTCGCCACCGGCTCGCCCTACGCGGTCGCGCCGGGACGGCTGCACACCGCTGCCGGCACCCCGTTCCGGGTCTTCACCCCCTTCTACCGCGCCTGGACCGCCCACGGCTGGCGGGCACCCATCGCCGAGCCCGCCGGGGTCCGCTGGGCCACCCTGACCGGTGCGGCCATCCCGGCCGATCCTGATCTCGGCGACGTCCGACTGCCCCCCGCCGGGGAGAGTGCCGCCCGTGCCCGCCTCGACGACTTCCTGAGCGGCCCGCTCGCCGGCTACGCCAAGCGCCGGGACATCCCGGACGGAGACACCACCTCCCGCCTCTCGCCCGCCCTGAAATACGGCTGTCTGCACCCACGCACCGTCCTCGCGGCCCTGGCCGACGTCCCCGGCGGTGGCGCGGATCCCGCCGCCGGGGACGCGGAGAAGTTCCGCTCGGAGCTGGCCTGGCGGGAGTTCTACGCCGACGTTCTGGCGGCGAATCCGGATTCGGCCCGAGCGGACCTCACCGACGCGCTCGCGGCGATGTCCTACGAACCGCCGGGCCGGACGTTCGAGGCGTGGAAATGGGGTGAGACCGGCTTTCCGATCGTCGACGCCGGAATGCGCCAACTGCTCGCCGAAGGATGGCTGCCCAACCGCGTCCGCATGATCGAGGCGTCCTTCGTCTGCAAGGACCTGCACGTGCACTGGACGCACGGGGCGCGCTGGTTTCTCGAACGACTCGTCGACGGCGACCTGGCCTCCAACCATCACGGCTGGCAGTGGACCGCCGGCACCGGCACCGACGCGGCACCGTATTTCCGGGTCTTCAATCCCGTCGCCCAGGGCCGCACCTACGACCCCGACGGAACCTACGTCCGCCGCTGGATTCCGCAGCTGCGCGACGTCCCGAAGGCGAAGGTGCACGAGCCGTGGACGCTGCCGGCCGGGCCACCCGCCGGCTATCCCGCGCCCATCGTCGACCACGCCGCCGAACGATGTGACGCCCTGGCCCGTTACGAAGCCGCCCGCGCCGCCCGCTCCTGACCCCGTCGAGTCGGTGGTGGCGCGACCGTCCGCGTCCGCGGCGCACGGGCCACCGCCGTCCGCCGGGCCGCCTACTTGTCGGCAATCCGACAGATGAATTTTCTCGTCTGAAGGACCCGGACCGTGGTGATTAGCGACCCTTGTACCCGGGCAGGAGGTACGGGGGCAGGATCTCCCGCTCCAGCCCGGCGGAGAAGTGACGGGCTCCGCCGGAGGTGGTCGCGCCCGCGTGAGATGCGGAGGGCAGCTCACGCGCGGCGCGCCACGCCTCCCCAGGCTCTCCGACGTCCAGTCTCTGGCGGCCAGGGCTCCGGCCGCCAACGTTCGGCAGGGGACGTTCGGCAGTCAACGTTCGTCGCGCGGGATCAGACGGTGATGTCCACGGGCGTGCCGAGGGGGACCGTCTGGGCCAGGCGGGTGATGGCGTCGTTGTTCATGCGGATGCAGCCGTGGCTGACATCCTTGCCGATCAGCTTGGGCTCGTTGGTGCCGTGGATGCCGATGACCGGCTCGTGGCCGTCGAAGGAGGTCATCGACGTCGAGAAGCCGTTGAGGCCGAAGGCGTACGGGCCGTAGGCGCCCTTGGGGTTGCGGGGCTGGAGGAGTTCCATCAGGTAGAAACGTCCGCCGGGGGTCGGGGTGTCCGTGGTGCCGATCGCCACCGGTTCCTCGGCGATGGGGGCACCGTCCTTGAGCACCTTCAGCGAGTGCTGGCCGCGGGATACCACGATGCGGTACGGCGTCTCGGACGCGGTCACCTGGTCGGCCTGGACCCATCCGGTGCTTCCGTTGGGTGCGACCGGAAGCATCACCTGCCACCAGCCAGGCAGCTTCGCCTGGACCAGGAAGACCCGTTTCACCCCGTTCTGGTTGGGGCTCGCGAGCGTCGAGGACGGCTGGGTGTCGGTCGGCGCGCTGTAGAGGTCCACGCTGGCCCCGGACGCGGTCACCACCGTGCTGCGTCCCTGGCCGATGCCGGCGATGGCGGCGAGCTGGCTGCGCACCTGCGCGAGAGGTTTGGTGGGCGCGGCCTGGCTGCCGTCGCCGCCACTGCCCCCACAGCCGGTCAGCCCACCGAGCCCGACCAGCAGGCTCGCGGTGAGCACGGTGGTACGCACGACGCCGAGCCGCAGCCGCGACCCGGCGACGGCGACCGCACCCGAATCCGGGCCGGCGGCGTGGGCCGAGGCCGGTCGCCGGGCCAGTCCCAGCCTCATGATCATCCCGTGTAGTAGGGCTCGGCCTGGACGGCGACTGCCGCCGCCGGTGCCGCCGCCGGCAGTACCACCGGTGCCGCGATCGCGGGGATCGTGGTGGGGGTCACCCCGGCGCAGTTCGACACGCCGATCGTCGGAATGGCGACCAGTAGCTCCTTGGTCTCGGCGTCCCAGGGGGAGCCGATGACCGCGATGGCCTTGGACGGCAGCGGCACGGTCTGCTGCGGGCCGATGTCCAGGATGCCGCCGCCGAGGCTGGTGTCGAACCAACCGAATCCGAAGCTCTTGTCCGAGGTGTTACGCAGCTGCCAGGAGGGTTCCGCCCCGGTGCAGGTGAACGTCAGCACCAGCGGGTTGATGTCGATGTCCTCGACACCGTTGATTTCCTTGTCGAACGGCACCCGGAAGGGCAGCAGATCGAGGAATCGGTCGAGGCCCTCGTTGCCGGTGGACGGCTTACCGGTGGCCGACACCTCGATACCCGGTGACACGCTCGGCACCGGCAGGCCACTCGGCGTCGCCTCGGCACTGGCCGAAGTCGTGGCGGTGGCGCCCGGGAGGAGCCCCGCCCCGAGGGGCGTCGCGGAGGCGTCCGGGGAGGCGGTCGTCGTGGCGTCCGCACCTGGCGTGCTGGTGGGGGTGGGAGCTGGGGCGATGCCCGTGGCCGGGGTCGCCGTCGCGGTCGCCGTCGTGGTGGGCGTCGAGCCCGGTTCGCCCGGGTTGGTCGTGGCGGCCGAGGCAGCGGGAGCCGCCAGCATGATCGCTGCCATGCCGAGGAAGCCGGCCGTCATGGCCCGCATTCCGGTGCTGCGCATGAATCTGTCTCCTCGACATGGACCTGCGGAAAAGCTGATCGGGGAGAAGGTAGCAACCTCCCGGCCATCCGTATACCTCCGGGTCTGGCGTAGCGTGACCGTTGGGGGAGGGAAGCACCTTTTCGCGGTTATCCCACCGTCAACGGACGATGTCCGCCGCGGTGATGTGTGCACTTCTGGATGGTCCGTGGTGGCCGGATGACCTGCCGTATTCGGACCATCCGTGGTCGTGGCACGGCCGGTCGATCCGCCGGATCGATCCGGCGGGACGCGGCCGGTGCGACCGGGTCGGGGCCGGGCCGGAGCCGGGTGGGGCCGGGGCGCGGCCGAGCGCGGTCGGCTCGATGGTGGTGGCTGGCCGTCGATCTCAGGGTGCGAGGCGCTCCACGATCCAGCGTTCCGTGCCGCCCGCGAGGGGGTCGGCCGCAGGGGTGCCCGTGGCGTCGGCTCGGTCGCTGGTGATCCGGCGGAAGCGCAGCCGGTCGTGCAGGCGGTTGGACCGTCCCTGCCAGAACTCGACGGTTTCCGGCACGAGGCGCAGCCCGCCCCAGAACGGGGGCGTCGGCACGGGTGTGCCGGGTGGCCACCGGGCGGCGAGGCGCGCGGCTCGCTCGTCGAGGATCGTCCGGGATGTGATGGTCTCGGACTGGTGGCTTGCCCAGGCGCCAAGCTGCGATCCTCTGGGCCGCGCGGCGAAATACCGTTCGGTCTCCGCCCGGCTGACCCGTTCGATCGACCCGACGACCACGACCTGTCGTCCCAGGGCATGCCAGGGGAGCACCAGGGAGCCGTACGGGTTCTCCGCGCTTTCCTGGCCTTTGCGGGACGTGTAGTTCGTGTACAGCACGAGGCCCCGGTGATCGAAGGCCTTGATGAGCACCGTGCGTGCGCTGGGCCGGCCCAGCGCCGAGGCGGTGGCCAACACGGCGGCGTTGGCCTCGGTGAGCCCGCCGGGAGCGGACGTGCCGGGAGCGGACGTGTCGGCGGTGGTGGCGGCGACGGCGTCCGCGAACCACCTGGCGAACTGCTCCACCCAGGTCGGCGCGAGCTGCTCGGCCTCGAACCCGTCCGCTTCGTAGGACCGGCGTAGCACCGAGGGGTCCGGTGGCGGGACGGCGTCGTGCGGTGAGGAGCTGGACATTCCTGGGATCGTGCCAGCCCGGGCCGTCCAGGCGTGGCCAGGGCACGGCCGTGGTCGAACGGGCGTGCCCGGACTGTCGTGGTTCAGGCCAGGGCGCTCAGGATGTTCGCGACGCCGCGGTCCCAGTCGGTGGTGAGATCCGTGCAGGGACGGCCGCCGATCCGGGCCGGGACATCGCCGCCGGACAACACGGCCGGCAGGAATGTGATGCCGCGCGCGTCGAGTTCGCTGGTGAGCGCCGGGAGGAATTCCTGGGCGATCCAGGGCGCGTGAATGCCAAGGGTCGAATGGCC
>NZ_CADCWS010000198.1 GCF_902806475.1 Candidatus Frankia nodulisporulans | reverse complement strand
CGGCCAGCCAGGACTTCGGTCGTCCCCCGTCGGCGGGCGCACCGACATCGCCACCTGCCTGGGGCGGCCGGGACGAGGGTGGTGCCGTCCAGGGCGCTGCCGCGCCGAACGGTGCCGCGCCGAACGGTTCCGGCGGAAGTTCCGGTGCGTGGGGCGTCGCCGCGACGGGTGAGGCCGGCGGCTTTGGGCTCGGACAGGCGGCCGCGGTGAACGCGGCGGCCATCGATCCCGCGAACGCCGGTGCGGTGCAGGGCCGCACCAGCACCATCGTCCACACCGGCGGTGGCCAGGACGACCCGCCGCCGGCTCCCCGACCGGGCGGTCCGGGCGGAAGCGGACCCGATGGGACGGGCGGACCCGATGGGACGGTGCCCCGCGCAGCCGCCCCAGCCTGGGGAAACACCAACGGCGCCGCGGTCGCGGGCAACGGGAACACCTTCGCCGCGGGACGTCCCGGAGAAGCCTCAGGGCCAGCGACTATGGGCGGCGGCGGCGGCGCGTTCGACGCCGGTCAGCGGCCGCCCATCATGGACGAGCCGCCCTTCGACGACGAGGACATCCCGCAGCAGGCGGGCGGTGCGCGCGGCGGCGAGGAGGCCGCGATGTCCCTGCTGCGCACGGGGCTCGGAGCGACCGTCCTCGAACAGACCCCGACCTCCTGATCGGGTCGGCCGTCGCTCGGGAGCGGACCTCCGAGCACAGTAGGCTCGGGGATATGTCGAACCCGCAGATTCCCGTCGGTGACGCGGGCGAAGCCGGTGGCTTCGCACTGGGGCAGATCTTCCAGCAGGCACAGCAGATGCAGGCCGCACTGCTGTCCGCCCAGGAGGAGCTCGCGGACGCCCGGGTGGACGGGAGTTCCGGCGGCGGCCTGGTCAGGGCGACCGTCAACGGCGGCGGCGAACTGGTCGATCTGACGATCAGCCGCGAGGCGGTCGACCCGGAGGACACCGAGACCCTCGCCGACCTGATCCTCGCCGCGGTGCGGGACGCGACCACCAACGCCCACCGGCTCGCCGCCGAGCGCATGGGCTCCATCACCGGTGGCCTCGGCGGACCAGGTGCCGCGGGCAGCCCCTTCGGCGCTCCGAGCGCGCCGGGCACGCCACGTGCTCCGGGTGCTCCGGGTGCCCTGGGTGACCTCGGCGCCCTGGGCGAACTGTTCGGCGGCGGTGCGGGTGGCGGCGGTACCGGCGGCGGCAGCGCTGCCGGTGGCGATCCGCGGCCCACCTCCGGTGGCCGGACTCCACGCTAGGTCGCCACGCCGGCGCTGACGGACAGGAGCACCGATGTACGAGGGCGTCGTCCAGGATCTCATCGACGAGCTTGGGCGGCTGCCCGGCATAGGCCCGAAGAGCGCCCAGCGGATCGCGTTCCACCTACTGGCCGCCGACCCGGTGGACGTCCGTCGCCTGGCGGCGGTGCTCACCGAGGTCAAGGAGAAGGTCCGGTTCTGCCGGAGCTGCTTCAACGTGGCCCAGGCCGAACTGTGCAGGATCTGCGCCGATCCTCGCCGCGACCAGAGCCTCATCTGCGTGGTCGAGGAACCCAAGGACGTCGTCGCGATCGAGCGCACCCGCGAGTTCCGCGGCCGCTATCACGTGCTCGGCGGGGCGATCAACCCGATCGGCGGCGTCGGCCCCGACGACCTGCACATCCGTGAGCTCATCGCCCGCCTCGCCGACGGCTCCGTGACCGAGCTGATCCTCGCCACCGACCCGAACACCGAGGGTGAGGTGACCGCGTCCTACCTGGCCCGTCAGATCGGCCCGATGGGCCTGCGGGTCACCCGGCTGGCCAGCGGCCTGCCCATGGGCGGTGACCTGGAATGGGCCGACGAGGTCACGCTCGGCCGCGCCTTCGAGGGACGTCGCGTCGTCGGCGCCTGACCACCGGCCAGCTCCGCCCGCACGCCTGACCGCACACCCGCTCGCTCGCCACTTGTCCGCACGCACGCCCGCTCGCTCGCTCGCCACTTGTCCGCTCGAGCTCTGGCACCGTCCCGGCTGGCTCAGAAACCAAGGATCGGCGCGTAGGTGGAGCTGGGGATCGACCCGAGAGTCAACAGCACCACGCTGACGTCGAGATCGTCCGCCTCGGCGCTGAACATCGCCTGCCGACCACCTCGGGTGCAGTAGACGTCCACGCCGTTCTCCCGGACCACCCGGACCCCGAACATCCGCGACGCCCGAATCCACCAGGTCCGCCCCCGGCCTGAATCCGCCTGCGCCGCGAGTCACGGCGCAGGCGGGTGACCATCCGCGTCCAGCCGGCGGTGGGTAACCCGGGCTGGTCGACGAGGCCCGGGATGTCATGCAGGGGTCCGTGGACGACGATGCGCGCCGGATCGGCGGCGGAGCCCGGTTCCACCAGGTCAAGCTCCGCGGTGATCTCCCGGCCCGGCGGATACATCTCCGCCGGCCAGATGCCCTCACCGCGCAGGACCCGCTTACCCCACGCCCCACCATGCGGGTTGCCACGCGGTAGCGCCCCGCCGACCACCCGGCCGGCCCCGTCCAACCGCCACGCCACCGAGACCAGTGCTCCCGGCGGCAGATCCGGTGCGAAGTCCTCGGCGGAGAGCACCTGATGCGGATGCAGATGCCAGCACCCGGCGCGCGCACCCCAGGCCACCCCTCCCAGCGCCATCACCCTCCGTAACTTCGACTACCCGCCACCTCGAGGCTCGACCGGCGGCGCGCCACTGCGCTGCGGACAGCGACCAGACTCCGCCCTCCGCACAGGCCAGCTACGCCCCGCGTCCAGACCCATAATGATGCGCGCTCGCCCAGGCATCTGCACGGGCATCAGCCCGGGCCGATGGTCCGGCGTCATACCGCCCCTTCGGGCATGCACGCGCCCGCAAGCCAAACGCGCAGCTGGACGACCTGCCAGCCACCCCTCAGCCACGGACACACGCCCGACACGGGCTGAAAGTGGCACATTTCACCACCCTCTCGACCCCCGGGCGCAAAACTCACCAGTAACCCACCCATGACCCATCGGCTCAACTCCTGGCCGCTGGTACGCCCGGCCACAGCCCGACCACCGACGCCCGCTCGGCGCGTCGAGGCACGATGCCGAGGACTGTTCGGCCACATGCCGAGGACTCTTCACAATCTCGAGGCCGAAATCCCCGAACGACCCTCGGCATATCGCGATCATGGCCGCGATCCGGCCGCGATCCGGCCGCAACCAGCCGCGATCACGGGAGCGCCAAGGCGCTCGGCATCCGCCACCACACCCCAACAGGCGCCCATTTCTGCATATATCGGACGAACAGAAGATGGTGATCGGATCCCAGCGAGGCTGGACGAGGAAACGAAACCCCAGCGCGGGCGGGGTGGGGTGGGGTGGGGTGGGGGCGGGCCGATTGGCGCGCTCGTCTGGTTGCGGGAAGTGATGGTGCGGGTTGGGCGGCCCGAAGCGGGAGTGGGAGGCTGACGGAGCACGAGTGCGCTAGGACGCGAGTCGAGTGGCGCGCGTCAGGCGGTGGTCACAGCTCCAGCCCATCCGCATCGTCCCAGAGAGGCCCCTAGATGATCATCAGTTCACACGTCCCCGCGGGCGCGTTCGTGGGGATAGCGGTTCGCAACCCGGTGGTGGCGGTGGCGGCGGGATTCGCGTCGCATCTGGCGATGGACGCGATGCCGCACTGGGGCACCGGACCGAACACCGAGTCGGAGTGGATACCGATCGCCCGGCGTGACGGGGTGGCTGGGCTCGCGGCGATGGCGGTGCTGACAGCGGCGGCTCCGCCCGGGCGTCGCCTGGCGGTACTCGCCGGGATGACCGGCGCCTGCCTGCCCGACACCGACAAGGTCGGACGGTACTTCGTCGGCATCAGCCCCTGGCCGAGCCGCTTCGACCGCTTCCATGAGCGTATTCAGAACGAGGCGCGCAACCGGCTCCCCCGCGAGGTGGCCACCGCGGTGACCCTCACCGCCGCCGGCACGCTGCTCCTACGCCGCCTCGCCGCCCGCACCACCTGACGCACGGGACGGCCCGACGCACAGATAGCCCGACGCATGGGACAGCCCGGTACACGGATAGCCCGGCACATAGCTGGACGGACGCGGATGGAGACCGCAGCCAGCCGGCCGGCCGGCTCGGACCGTGCGGCCCGGCCGGCCGGTGGCCTGGCGGTGGATCAGACGCTGACGCCGTGGTCGCGGGCCAGGCCACCGAGGTCGTTGTGGCCCTGACCGACGGCACGGAACTTCCACTCGGCGCCGCTGCGGTACACCTCTCCGAAGATCACCACGGTCTCGGTGGAGTAGTCCTCGGACAGGTCGTAGCGGACCAGCTCGTTGCCGGTCTGGTCGACGACGCGGATGTAGGCGTTCCGTACCTGGCCGAAGTTCTGCGATCGGTTCGCCGCGTCGTAGATGGACACCGGCACGACGATCCGGTCGATGTCGGCCGGGACCGCCGGCAGGTTGATGATCAGCGACTCGTCGTCGCCTTCGCCCTCACCCGTCGTGTTGTCGCCGGTCAGCGTGATCGCGCCGTCCGGCGTCGCGAGGTTGTTGTAGAAGATGAAGTAGGCGTCGCTGAGTGCCTTGCCGTCAGGCTTGAGGCCGATCGCCGAGGCGTCCAGGTCGAAGTCCGTGCCGGTGGTGGTGCGCGCATCCCAACCCAGGCCCACGTTGAGGGAGGTGAGCTGGGTGTTGCCGGCCTGCGCCGCCTGCTTCGTGAGGCTGACGTTGCCACCCTTGGCGAGGCTGACTGCCATTGCGGTTGGTCCTTCCTGAGGCTGGCGCACGGCATCGTGGCCAGTTCGCGGGGCCGCGCGGGGCGCACCCGTGCGCGGCACGGTCGGCGTGCCGGCACGGTTGTTGTGGCTGTTGCGGCCGTCTCCGTCACCCTGGCACAACCTGCCGCATCCGCCCAGTCTGCCGTCGCCCGGACGACACGGACCACGTCCAGGGTCGGTGCGGGTGGCCAGCGGGGCCGTCGATGTGCCCGCGGGTGGCGTGGTTTCGCTCGCGAGCAGCCCGGACGGGCCGCTGTGCTCGGTAACCTGACTGCCATGGCGCTCCTGGTCGCGAAGTTCGGTGGGTCCTCCGTTGCCGACGCGGACCGCATCAAACGGGTGGCGGAGCGGGTGGTGGAGTCCCGCCGGGCCGGCAACGACGTGGTGGTCGTGGTCAGCGCGATGGGTGACACCACCGACGAGCTGCTCGATCTCGCCGAGCAGGTGTCCCCGCTGCCGCCGGCACGCGAGCTCGACATGCTGCTCACCGCGGGTGAGCGGATCTCGATGGCGTTGCTGGCGATGGCGATCACCACGCTGGGCGCGGAGGCCCGTTCCTTCACCGGTTCCCAGGCCGGGGTGATCACCGACTCGTCCCATGGTCGGGCCCGGATCATCGACGTCACTCCCGGGCGTATCCGCGCCGCGCTGGATGAGGGGGCGATCGCGATCGTCGCCGGGTTCCAGGGCGTCAGCCAGGACACCAAGGACATCACCACCCTGGGCCGCGGCGGTTCCGACACGACCGCGGTGGCTCTGGCTGCCGCGCTGTCCGCGGATGCCTGCGAGATCTACACCGACGTGGACGGCGTGTTCAGCGCCGACCCGCGCATCGTCCCGGATGCCCGTCGCATCGACCGGATCTCCTACGAGGAGATGCTGGAGATGGCGGCCTGCGGGGCGAAGATCCTGATGTTGCGGTGTGTCGAGTACGCCCGCCGTTACAACGTCCCCGTGCACGTCCGCTCGTCCTTCTCCTCGAAGCCGGGCACGTGGGTCACCGAGATTCCGGAGGCACAGCTCGTGGAACAGGCCATCATCCGCGGCGTCGCGCACGACCTCGCCGAGGCGAAGGTGACGGTCGTCGGCTGTCCGGACAAGCCCGGGGTGGCCGCGGCGGTGTTCCGGGCCGTCGCCAACGCCGACGTCAACCTGGACATGATCGTCCAGGTGGGTTCGGTCGCCGGATCGGGACGCACCGACATCTCCTTCACCCTGCCCAAGACGGACGGGTGGACCGCGCTGACGGCGCTGGCGAAGGTGCAGAGCGAGATCGGCTTCGAGCGGACCCTCTACGACGACCACATCGGCAAGCTCTCGCTGATCGGTGCCGGGATGAAGTCGCATCCGGGTGTGTCGGCCCGGTTCTTCGGCTCCCTGGCCGACGCCGGCATCAATGTCGAGATCATCTCGACCTCGGAGATCCGGATCTCGGTGGTGGTCCGCGACAACGACCTGCCGGCCGCGGTGCGGGCCGTCCACGCCGCCTTCGAGCTCGGTGACCCCGACGGCGGCGCCGTGGTCTACGCCGGCTCCGGCCGATGACTCACCCCGCCGTACTCACCCACCCCGCCGTACTGCCCCACCCAGTCAGGCAGCCGCAGCGCGCTGCTGCGCAGTCTCGAGCGACCGGAGGAACTGGACGATGAGCGGCAACGGAGCGCCGGGCCGACGGCCGACGCTTGCGGTGGTCGGTGCGACCGGCGCGGTCGGCACCGTGATGCTGTCGCTGCTCGCCGAACGACCGGAGGTCTGGGGCGAGATCCGACCGGTCGCCTCGGCCCGTTCCGCCGGGCGGACGGTACGGGTTCGCGGCGAGGACGTCGTCGTGCGCCTGCTGGCGCCCGAGGTCTTCGACGGGGTGGACGTCGCCGTGTTCGACGTGCCCGACGAGGTGTCCGCCGAGTGGGCGCCGATCGCGGCGGCGCGCGGAGCGGTCGCCGTGGACAACTCCGGCGCCTTCCGGATGGACGACGACGTTCCGCTGATCGTGCCCGAGGTCAACGCCCATCAGCTGGCCGCACGGCCGCGGGGCATCATCGCCAACCCGAACTGCACCACCCTGTCGATGATCGTCGCGCTCGGGGCGCTGCACCGCGCGTTCGGCCTCGAGTCGATGTTCGCCGCGTCCTACCAGGCGGCCAGCGGTGCCGGGCAGGCCGGCATCGACGCGCTCTACGACCAGTTGGCCACCGTCGGGGGCACCCGAGAGCTCGGGCAGACCGCGGGCGACGTGCGCAAGGCCCTCGGTACGGACGGGCTGGGCCCGTTCCCCGCACCGTTGGCCCTCAACGTCGTGCCGTGGGCCGGTTCCCTCAAGGACGGCGGCTGGTCGTCGGAGGAACTGAAGGTCCGTAACGAGTCCCGCAAGATCCTCGGCCTGCCGGGGCTGCGGGTCTCGGCGACCTGCGTGCGCGTGCCGGTGATCACCACACACGCGGTCGCGGTGCACGCCCGTTTCGGACGGCCGGTGACGGCCGGTGAGGCACGCGAGGTGCTGCTCACCGCGCCCGGCGTCGAGGTCGTCGACAATCCATCCGCGGGCGAGTATCCGACGCCCTCCGATGTGGTCGGTACCGATCCCACCTGGGTGGGGCGCATCCGCCAGTCACCGGACGATCCGCACGAGATCGCCCTGTTCCTGTGCGGTGACAACCTGCGCAAGGGCGCGGCGCTGAACACGCTGCAGATCGCCGAGTTGCTGGTGGGCGCGAACGATACGGCCGCACCGCTGGCCGGCTGACAAAGCGTCGGCGAACCGGGACGCGTTTGATCGACACATGGCCTGGTCGGCCTCAGCAGAGCGCCGGCCAGGCATCTCGACAACGCACGCCAATGGCCTTTCGGCTGTTTCTTATGAACCTTTAAGCCGATGCGAAGCTGGCGTGAAAAGACCGGGTCGCCGATACGACCAAGGTAGCCGTGGATTACCGAAGATACAGCGCATCAACCCGGCTGCGGCCCGTCACCTTTGCTACCGCGAGCAGTGGGATACCGCCTTCTCCGGAACTGTCCGACAGTGCCACCGGGTGGTGCTCGGCAACACTGTCGGCGGACGGGCGGGGCGAGCCGGCAGGCCGGGGTCGCCCGCGCCGTCAACCGGGATATCCACCGCGCCCCGGAACCCGCGAGAAGGCCCATCGGACGGGTGGCGAAGAGTCCGGACGCACAGTAAGCCCGCCCAGCGGGGAACCCGTTGGGCGGGCTTACTGTGAAGTCTCTCGTGGCTC
>NZ_CADCWS010000197.1 GCF_902806475.1 Candidatus Frankia nodulisporulans | reverse complement strand
AACGGTGGCGAACCACGTTTCGGCCCTGGCTACCTTCTCTCCTCTGTGTGCGGCGCGTCGACTGTGTGCGGCGCGTCGACTGTGTGCGGCGCGTCGACTGTCCGCGGCGCGTCGACTGTCCGCGGCGCGTCGACTGTCCGCGGCGCGTCGACCACGGCCACCCCCGTCGACGGCACCTCGACGATCACCGGCTCGTCCACCGCCGAGTCGGTCCGCACAGCATCCGCCCGCGTCGCGGTCGCCACCACTGGATCTGTGCTCGCGGCTGGATCCGTGCTCGCGGCGCGGCGTCGGCCCGCGCGTCGGCGCAGCAGCTCACCGCCGAGCCCGGCCAGCACCGAGACCAGCACGACCACCCCGGCCATCGGGCCCGCCGCGTCCCGCAGCCCCGGAATGTCCGCCGCCAGATACCCGAGCACGATCAGGCCGCTGCCCCACACCAGCGCACCGGCGACGGCGGCGGCCAGGAACCGGTGCCACGGCATCGCCACCGCGCCGGCCAGCACGGGTGCGAAGGTCCGGGCCCAGGGCACGAACCGGGCCACGATCAGCGTCACGGCGCCGAACCGGCGATAGAAGTCGTCCGTCCGAGCCAGGGCTGTTCCGTGCCGCCGTTCCAGATAGGGCCGACCCAGCCGGGCCCCGGTGTAATAGCCCGCCACGGCACCGGCGCTGGCGGCGACCGCGACCCCGCCGGACAGGGCATAGATGGAGACATCGGCGCCGCCGTCGGCGGCGACCAGACCGGCGGCGAACAGAATGGTGTCGCCGGGCAGCCAGAAACCGACCAGCACACCACTCTCAACAAAGATCATCGCAAAAACGACGGCGTACAGGGTCGTCCCGGACAGGTGACCGACATCCACCCGTCCAGTGTGCCGGCAATCCACCGCGGACAGTCCGACGCGGAGCCCTTGGTCGCCGTGGTGGACCACATCCCGCGCTGTCCCAGGCCGTTCGGACGGCACCGCTTCGCCCGGACGGCGTGGCTTCGCCCGGACGCGCCATGTTCGGACGCGGCCGACCGGCGTCGGCGCAACTGTGCCGCGACGTCCACCGCATCCGGCCACCCGAACGACGCGCGTCGTCATACCCTTCGCCCACCAACAGTCGCGCGGGTGCGCTTGCGCCCGATCGGGCCGGCCCGTGCCGCCTTTTATGGCTGATCGGCGCCCCGACAGCTTCGACAAGGAGCCCCACCGATGCCCATCGCCACGCCAGAGATCTACGCCGAGATGCTCGACCGTGCGAAGTCCGAGGCCTTCGCCTACCCCGCGATCAACGTTTCGTCGTCGCAGACCCTGAACGCCGCCCTGCGCGGCTTCGCCGAAGCCGGCAGCGACGGCATCATCCAGGTGTCCACCGGCGGCGCCGAGTACCTGTCCGGTTCCACGGTGAAGAACATGGTGCTCGGCGCCGAGGCGCTGGCCGAGTTCGCCCACCATGTCGCGAAGGCCTACCCGGTCAACATCGCGCTGCACACCGACCACTGCCCGGCGGACAAACTGGACACCTACATCCGGCCGCTGATCGCGATCTCCCGCGAGCGGGTGGCGGCCGGTCGCGACCCGCTGTTCCAGTCGCACATGTGGGACGGCTCCGCGGTCGAGCTCGAGGAGAACCTCAAGCTCGCCGAGGAACTGCTCGCGGACGCGACCGCCGCCCGGATCGTCCTCGAGGTCGAGATCGGGGTGGTCGGCGGTGAGGAGGACGGTGTCGTCGGCGCGATCGACGAGAAACTTTACACCACCCCCGGTGACATGTGGCGGACCGCCGAGGTTCTTGGCTCGGGTGACAAGGGTCGCTACCTGCTCGCCGCGACATTCGGCAACGTCCATGGCGTCTACAAGCCCGGCAACGTGAAGCTGCGCCCCACGATTCTTCGGGACGGCCAGGACCACGTCGCACAGAAGCTGGGCCTTGCGGCTGGCTCCAAGCCGTTCGACCTTGTCTTCCACGGTGGTAGCGGTTCGGACCTCAGCGAGATCCGGGAGACGCTGGACTACGGCGTCGTCAAGATGAACGTGGACACCGACACCCAGTACGCATTCACCCGCCCCATTGTGGACCACGCCTTCAAGAACTACGACGGTGTCCTCAAGGTGGACAGCGAGGTCGGCGTAAAGAAGGCCTACGACCCACGAACCTACGGAAAGCTCGCCGAAGCGGGCATGGCCGCCCGAGTCGCCCAGGCCTGTGAGGACCTGCGCTCCACCGGCCGTTCGCTCGGGAAGGCCTGACCCAGACAGGAAGGCCCGACGAACCAGCCGGGCTCCATCCATCCGGGGCGGGACGACCCCGGGCGGGAGAAACAGTCCCGCAGCGGAGTCACCGCCCAGAACCGCCGGTCCCCCAGTTGCCGCTCGCGACTGGGGGACCACTGCGTTGCGGCACCGTCCTCTCGGTCGCGGAACCGTCATCTCGCCACATCGCGGGCACCGCCACCGCGGTCCATCGCGGCCAGACGGTTCCGCCCAAAGCCTCCGGCCGTGCCGGATAGGCATGACGGCGCCATAGCCGACCCATGGGGCGCGGACCACCCGCCCACCTACCAGCCGAACGCCACGACTTCTCTACGCAGCGTCAGATCCGTGGCGGTGGGGCCGCCCGGCCGCGGTCCCGGACAGGCGACATGGACCGGACATCCCACCCGTCAGAGTCCGCAATCCGCCCCGAATCTGCCACCCAGAGACACGATCACTTTACGTTGCGAGACCAAATCACAGCCATGTAACAAGCCGGTTGCAGACCATTGCGTATCTCACAGCTGCCCACGCATCGACCAGCATCGGCGTATTGCCACGTCGAACCCCATCAAGGCAGAATCTGCACACAAAGCCATCAGTCGGATACGGCCGCACATCGTGGCGCGTCGGCGACCAGGTGACGCGTTCGACATAAATCATTACGCTCCGCCCATCGTGCCCCATCGGCAAACAGCGTGAGCAGGCGCGCACAAAACGGCCATTCGAAGATGTCGCCAGGTTGATGAGCGGGCGCGCACGCGCGTTACCAGCCAATGCACCCCATCACCAAGCAGCCACGCCGAGTGTGCTGTTGGTCACGCACCCTATTCAATGCTTGGCGACTCGCCGGACGGCGTGGTTATGGTCATCGCCGTGCCGAACGACAACGTGCGGCATTCGTCGGGCGGCACGCCGAATCCTGCCCCCGACCGGCGATTTCTCCGTCACCATGTGGCAGGAACGGGGGAACCATCTCCGAGCATCGAAAGGATTCGATGCTCTAGGGGTGAAGTCATGCGTCGCCAGACCGACCGTGGTTTCGGTCTGTGCGCATCCCAGGATGTCCCTGGCATGACCGGGCAGTTCCCAGCCCGAATCCGACAGCTCACCTCGCAGGCGTGGGGAAGGACTACACATACATGTCCGACGCACGTACCAGTGGCCGACAATGGAGCGCCGGCACCCGTATACGGGCGCGGGTTCTCATGGTTGCTCCAGTTCTCGCGGCGGCGGTCGGCGTCTCACTCGCCGTCGCCGGTCCAGCGCAGGCAGCGACCACATGGGAAGGACTGCGGCAGTGCGAGTCCGGCGGTAACTACACGACGAACACCGGCAACAGCTACTTCGGGGCGTACCAGTTCTCGGCCGGCACCTGGCGCAGCCTCGGCTACACCGGCCTGCCACACCAGGCCGCACCCGCGGTCCAGGACGAGGCCGCACTGCGCCTGGCCCAGCGTTCCGGCTTCGGGCAGTGGCCGGTCTGCGGCCGTGGCATGGGGACGGCGCAGCTCGCCGGCGGCTCCTCGTCCGGCGCGGCGGTGCAGGCGTCCCGCACCGCGCAGCGCGGCGCGCTGACCGTCGCCCCCGCGGCACTCTCGACGCCCTCGTACACCCGTACCCTCTCGACCGCGCTGGCCGGGCAGAACCGCGCCGACGTACGAGCCTGGCAGGCGCGGATGAGCCAGATCGGCTACCCGCTCGTCCCAGATGGTCATTTCGGCTCACGCTCCGCCGCTGCCGCCCGCGCGCTGCAGTCCGCCAGGGGTCTCGCCGCCGACGGTGTCGTCGGACCGGCGACCTGGCACGCCACCTTCGGCTGAGCCACCCGCCGCACCGCACTGAGCCGGACGCCACCCACAACGCGTCCTTGGACCGGTTGCGACGCCGCCATCCGGCACCATCCGCATCTGGTCCGACCCGCCCGGGGCATGGGGACACAAGCCCCGGGCGGCGCCAGCCGTCCCACCCCGGCCGCACAAGCCGGGCAGCGTGACGCCACGACCCGACCGGTCCCCCCGCACAGCCCGGACGATCTCCGGCGCGCGGGAGTCAACGGGGCCGGTCGGGCGCACCACCCCCCACCGGGGCACCCCGAGCACCGAGGTACTACCCGGCCAACCCTTCGGGTACACGGGGGCGACCCCTGAGGTGCACCGGTTTTCCACGATCGGGCGGCCCGTCCGGGCCACGCCTTGTGCGTGGGTCGCCCGGTTACCACGAACCACCCCGGTTTGCACGGCCTGGACCGGTATCGCTAGAGTGCCGCTCACTCGCCATCAGGCGATGCCGTCGGGACGGACGCCGAGTCCTGCCCACTGTCCAGGCGGCTGGCCGAGCGCACCGACATGGGCAGGAGTGGGGGAACCACTACCGGGCGTCTCCGGACGTCCTTGGGGTTAAGTCGGCTCACGCCGGCCGGGCCATCCCAGTCCGAACCCGACAGCTCACCCCGCAGGCGATACGGGATTGGACTGACATGCCGTCAGCACGGCGTGGAGGTAAGCACCGGGCAGCGCAGGCCCCCTCGGCTGCGACCCGTATCCTGCGCACGACCGGCGCGGTCACCGCCCTGGTGGGCAGCGGCCTCGCGGTCACCGCGGTCGGCGCCAGCCCGGCCGGGGCCGCCGCCGCTGACGACTTCGCCAAGCTCCGCCAGTGCGAGTCCGGCGGCAACTACGCGATCAACACGGGCAACGGCTTCACCGGCGCCTACCAGTTCGATGATCAGACCTGGCACGGCCTGGGCTACTCCGGCCGCCCGTACCAGGCATCCCTGGCCACCCAGGACGAGGCCGCCGCCAAGCTTTACAACTCCCGCGGCTGGCAGCCGTGGCCGTCCTGCTCCCGCAAGATGGGGCTGGTCAACAACGGCCCGGCGAGCGTCGGCTCCGGCTCCGGTGATGTCATCGAGCAGGCCCTCACCCCGGCCGAACAGCCGATGACCCTCGACCGGGCCCGGCAGGAGATGGGCGACGGCTCGTTCAGCGGCACCGTCCTGAACGCCAGCTACGGCGGGGATGTCCGGCCCGACGCGTTCGTCTGGCAGGCCGCGATGCGCAACAAGGGCTTCGTGCTCACCGTCGACGGCAAGTTCGGCCCGCAGTCGCAGGGCATCGCCGCGCTGTACGGCTACCTGACCCGGACCAGCGACGGCCAGGCCGGTGTGGTCGGCGAGAACCTGTGGAACGTCACCGTCCGCTCCTGACCCGGTGCGGCACCGCACGACCGGGTGCGGCAGGATGAGGTCATGATGACCTCGTCGGATTCGGGCCACGGCAGCCACAGCGGCCATGGCGGCACCGCGGCCGGTCACAACCTGCTGTCCGGCCCGCCCCCCACGCGGTTGCCCTCGGACGTGGTCGCCACCGCTCCGCTGGCCGCCGGTGAGGATCCCAGCGTCGTCGCGGCGGCCACGCCGGAGCTGAGCGCCGCCTGGGCGGTTCTCGCCGAGCAGGCCTTCGCCGCGGGTCGCACGGTCGAGGCCTACGCCTACGCCCGCACCGGCTACCACCGGGGGCTGGACGCGCTGCGCCGCGCCGGCTGGCGGGGCATCGGTCCGATCCCCTGGTCCCACGAGCCCAACCGCGGTTTCCTGCGTGCGCTCGCCGTCCTCGGCCAGGCCGCCGCCGTCATCGGCGAGACGGCCGAGGCCGACCGTTGCCGCACCTTCCTCGCCGACAGCGACCCCACCGTCGCCGGCGTCCTCGGCCTGGTCTGAGGTCCGTCGGAGGCCTCCCGCGGAGCCGGTCCGTACGGTCGGACGCTGTCTGACCTGACACTTCGGCCACGCGCGGCGGTCATCCCTAGTAACCTCGCCCGAGTGCCCGCTCTCGTCCTCATCGGCGCCCAGTGGGGCGACGAGGGAAAAGGAAAGGCGACCGACCTGTTGGGCGGCGCCGTCGACTACGTCGTTCGCTACCAGGGTGGCAACAACGCCGGCCACACGGTGGTCATCGGGGCGGACAGCTACGCGCTGCATCTGATCCCCAGTGGCATCCTGCGTGCCGACTGCATCCCGGTGATCGGCAACGGGGTCGTCATCGACCCCGGCGTGCTGCTCACCGAGATGGACGGCCTCGCCGCCCGTGGGATCGACGTCTCCCGCCTGCTGATCAGCGCCAACGCGCATCTGATCATGCCGCATCACCGGGCGTTGGACCGAGTGATCGAGCGCTACCTCGGCAAGGCCCGGATCGGCACCACCGGTCGCGGCATCGGCCCGACCTACGGTGACAAGGTGGCCCGCACCGGCATCCGCGTGCAGGACCTGCTCGACCCGGGCATCTTCCGCAAGAAGCTCGAGCTCGTGCTGCGGGAGAAGAACCAGGTCCTCGTCAAAGTCTACAACCGGCGCCGGATCGAACTCGACGAGGTGTGCGACGAGTACGCCGAGTACGCCAAGCGCCTGGGCCCGCACATCGCCGACACCGGCCTCATCCTGGACACCGCCCTGCGCGAGGGCAAGGTCGTCCTGTTGGAGGGGTCCCAGGGCACCCTGCTCGACGTCGACCACGGCACGTACCCGTTCGTCACCTCGTCCAACCCGACCGCCGGCTACGCCGCCACCGGCGCCGGCATCGGCCCGACGAGGATCAACCGGGTGATCGGCATCATCAAGGCCTACACCACCCGGGTCGGCTCCGGCCCGTTCCCCACCGAACTGGACAACAAGGTCGGCGAGGAGCTGCGCCGCATCGGCGGCGAGTTCGGCGTCACCACCGGCCGGGCCCGGCGCACCGGCTGGTTCGACGCGGTGATCGCCCGGTACGCGGTCCGGGTCAACGGCCTGACCGACCTCTTCCTCACCAAGCTGGACGTGCTCTCCGGCTTCGACCGGGTGCCGATCTGCGTCGGCTACGACATCGGCGGCGAACGCGTCGACGAGATGCCGATGACCCAGACCGACTTCCACCATGCCAAGCCGATCTACACCGAGCTCCCCGGCTGGCACGAGGACCTCTCCGCCGTCCGCGACTTCGCCGATCTCCCCGCCAACGCCAAGGACTACATCCGCGCCTTGGAGGAGTTCTCCGGCGCCCCCGTGTCCGCGATCGGCGTCGGCCCCGGCCGCGACCAGACCCTCGTCATCAACGACCTGGTCTGACCGCACCTCATCCGCCCGCCCGTCCCGTCTGGTTCCGTCCCGGCCTTCACCCCGCCTCACCTCGCCCCGGCCCGGCCCGGCCGGCCCGTGTTCCGCCACGCCGCTCACTTGCGTAACGCAGAGTTACCAGTGACGCTAGTGCAGTCACGGACAGCGATAGTGGGGTGGGGTGAAGGCGGTGACCACAATCGGCTCGCGGTCATCGGGTGATGATCGCTCTGTGCCCGGCCAGGCGGCCCCGGTACCGTCCACGGCCCTCGTCCCCGCGGTGCGCCGCCGCTACCTGCACCGCGCCGACCCCACCGACTCGGATGCCTGGCCGGTCGGCTTCTCCCCCACCGGCGAAGCCCTGCCCGAGACCCTCACCGATGTCCTGCTCCGCGGCAGTCACGCCATCCGCAGTTCCAAGCGGGCCGAGGCCCAGCGACTCGAACGCGCCGCCGCCGTCGCGAACCACGTCGACGCCCAGCTCCGCGACTTCCTCGACTTCTGCGCCGCGGAGCACCTCGTCCCCCCCGTGACCGTCCGTGCCTACGGTGCCCGGCCACGCCGATCCACCACCCGACACCCCGTCCCCTCGCACCCCGATGCCAGCCTCGACCTCGGCAGCGGCATCGACCTCGGCGCCAGCCCAGGCCCCACCACCGGAATCGACCAGCTGCGCCGCCTCGACCATCTTGATCGCCTCGACCCC
>NZ_CADCWS010000196.1 GCF_902806475.1 Candidatus Frankia nodulisporulans | reverse complement strand
CAGACTACAAAGCCGGTCGCTTCGTGGTCTGCGACTCCGAGACCTTCGACCGTCTGTTGACCGGTGCCCCATATCAGGCGGAGGCCAGCTAGCGGCTGCCGGCAGGGCGAAGAGCCGGTGACGGTCCGCACCTGGGGTAGTACTAACGTGGCGGTGTGCCCACCTTCTATCCGGTCGCGGCGTTCTGGGCGGACTGGAACCGTCTGCGCCCCGAGCAGCGTGCTGCTTTTCTGCGCGCCCGCACCCTGTTCGTGGTGGGGCTTTCCGTGGGAACCTTTCACCTGAATCCCGCGGGTTTCCTTCGGGGTCGCTGGCGGATTGGGCGGCAGAGGGGACCTGGCTGGATGGGACGGTCCGCCTACCACCAGGAGTGTCAGTGGCGGTGGAAGACGGGGGTGCGTCTGGCGACGAAGGCGGCGGGGCCTTCCCGGGCGTCCTGGGAGTGGTTGACGGCGGTGGCGTAGGGGTGGTCGTGGGCGTATGCGTCCTGCTCGGACAGGGTGAGGGTCTCGCGCAGGGTGCGCAGCACGGCTTCCACCGCCAGCGGGCCGTTCGCGGCGATGGCGGCGGCCAGTTCGCGGGCCTTCGTGAGGCTCTGGCCGGCGGGGACGAGTTGGCTGAACAGGCCGGCGTCGCGGGCCTCGACGGCGGTGATGGTCCGTCCGGTCAGCAGCAGGTCGGCGGCCAGGGCGACGGGCATCTGGCGGGGGAGTCGGACGGCGCCGCCGCCTTCGGGGTAGAGACCCCAGCGGACCTCGGGCAGGCCGAACCGGGCGTTCTCGGCGGCGACCCGGATGTCCGTGCCGAGCAGCAGTTCGGCGCCGCCGGCCACGGCGCTGCCCTCCACCGCGGCGATCAGCGGCTGGCGTGGGCGGCGGTCGCGCAGCAGCGCGTCGTAGACGCGGGAGTCCTCGGCGGACGCGGCGGCCCCGCCCTCACTCTGCCGGTCGGACAGGGCCCGCAGGTCCATCCCGGAGCAGAAACTGCCGCCGGCGCCGGTGACGATGATGACCCGGATGTCCGGATCCTGGTCGGCGCGGTCCCAGGTGTCGGCGAGTAAGCGGAACGACGTGTAGGTCAGCGCGTTGCGCCGGTGCGGCCGGTTCAGCGTCACCGTGAGGACCGCGCCGTCCTGTTCCACCAGCACCTCGGACATCGCCATCTCCGTCCTGTCAGCCGTCAGCCATCAGCCGTCAGCCCGTCGGGCCGTCCACGGTCCGTGGTCGGTGGCCCGAGGCTGTCACCTCTGGCACTTCATCTCACCGGCGGTCCGGCCGTCCAGCGAACGGCAGTACCTGGGACGAGGCGGTCTACGACGCCACCGGTACCGCCACCGCCACCGGCGCGGGGTCGGCCGAGCGGGCCGTCATGGCCTGGGTGCGCAGCGGACGCAGCAGCAGCGCGTAGGCCGGCCAGGCCAGGGCCGCGACGGCGAGGAACAGCAACTGGACGGACAACCGGCCGCCGATCAGCGCGACCAGCCCACCGGCCAGCGGCAGTGTGCTCTGGTTGAGCAGCACGATCAGGCTGATGACGCGGCCCCGTTCGGCCGGGGCGATCCAGTGCAGCCGTTCGACCCGGATGAAGACGTTGAACAGGCCGGTCATGCCCAGGCACAGGCCATAGCCGAGCACGTACAGCGGAAACAGCGGCGCGACCCCGATCAGCGCCGCGCCGACTGCGCTGAGCAGGAACGACAGCACGCCGATCCGGTAGATGGACAGGTGCCGACGCAGCCGTGACAGCAGCAGCAGGGTGCCGACGGAGAAGACCCCCACCGTGATCTGCAATGTCGCGAAGACGGTGTCGTGCTGGTGGAAACGGCCGATCGTCAGGGCTGCCCCGGTCGCCATGGCAAAACCCACCATGAGGTTCGCGACCATGGTGAGTCCGACCAGCGACAGCAGGATCGGCGCCGCGGCCAGGCTGCGCACACCCACCCGCAGATCCCCCAGCACGCTGCGACGCACCACACCGGCCGTCCGGGCGGCACCGGGGCTGTCCGCGGCGGCTGGGACGTCCGGGGTCAGTGGGTTCAGGCCGCGCAGGGCGGGGACGCCGCACGCGCCGACCGCGAACGCCACCCCGCTCACCCAGAGCAACTGGGTGGGGGAGACCCAGAGCAGCATCAGGCCGCCCGCGGCCGGTCCGAACACCCCCGAGCCGCTGTTGATGATCTGCAGGACGCCCTGTGCCTTCGGCAGATCCTCCTTGGGGACGAGCTGCGGGATGGTGGACTCCAACGCGATGAACGTCTGGGCGTAGCAGAACGCGCACAGCGCCATGAGGGTCGCGGTCAGACCGAAGGTGTGCCCCGGCCATCGGCCGAACGCCAGGACGGTGAGCAGGCAGGCCACCGCCCGGACGCTGTCGCTGGCGGCGTAGACGCGGCGCCCGCCGAACCGGTCGGACAGCACCCCGGCCAGCGGCAGCGAGCTCAGCCGGGGCAGCCATTCGACCAGGAACGCGAAGCCGGCCAGCGACACGCTGCCCGTCGCGGTGTAGATGATCAGTGGCACCGCGAACTGCAGTACCTGATCGCCCAGCGTCGAGAGCACGCGGGCGGCCAGGAACACCCGCAGCTGCCAGCTACCCATGCCTCCTCCCGAGGACGATCACGACATCAGCCAGGATGATCACCAATGTGCCGTCCCCCTCGCGGTCAGTGCGCATCGATGTCAATCCGTTCCTCGACGGCGGCGCTGAGCCGGTCCAGGCGGTCCCGCAGGGTCGGGGCGTCGGGGGCGACCAGGACGATCTGCCCGACGAAACCGGCGTTGTCCGCGACCTCGGCGCGCACACGCTGGCCCGGCGCGGTGGTGAGGGTCGCGTCGTGCAGGGGGATGCCGAGGTCGGCCGCGACGTCGGCGACGGTTGGGGTCGACACGACGATGCCGTCGCGGGGGGCGCGCAGCATGCGGATACCGCTGGCCGCGTGCGCCCGCGGGCGGGCGGGCTGGATCTCGCCGGTGGTCGACCAGCGTAGCCATTCCCGCCACGGGTCGAAACCGGGAAAGGCGAGCCGGGCGAGATCCCAGATGTGCATGCCGGCGGGACGCAGATTGGTCTCGACCGCGGCGACCCCCCGCTCCAGCAGGAAGAGTTCGGTGTGGAAGGCGCCGTTGGTCGGGGACACCAGATCGCGCACGTGCGCGCCGGCCCGGTCGAGCAGCGCGGTCTGCACGTCGTCCAGCGGCGCCGGCACGATCTGCTGGTATTCGGCCCGGAAACGGCCTGTCGTGGTGTGCTTCTCGGTCAGCCAGCGGTGGCCACCGGCGAAATCCCAGCTGTATTCGCGGGCGCCGGTCACCAGCGTCTCCACCATCACCCCATGTTCGTGGTACGGCGCCAGGGCCGTCCACACCCGCGGGCAGGCGGGGACGGAGGGGACGATCTGGCAGCCGCGGCTGTTGCCTTCGCTGGTCGGTTTGACGAACGCGGTGCCGCCGAAGCGGCGGACGGCCGACTCGAACGCGCCCAGTGAATGGACGACCTGGCTGCGCAGCGGCGTGTAGCCGTCCGGATGCGCGGTGGGGGAGACCGCGGCCTCGGCGGCGCGGAACCGGTGCTTGTCGAGGCCGAGCACCGCCCGGGACGGTTCGGCGCCGGGCAGCCCGAACCTGGCCGCCAGCTCCGCACCGAGCACGACGCCACGGTCAGCGAACGGCAGCACGCCGATCGGCCGCAACCCGAGCTGTCCCAGCCGCGCGGCGACCCGCTTCGCGGCGGCGAAGGCGCCGGTCGAGCCGGTCGAGCCGGGTGGGTCGGTCGCTTCGGGTGGGTCGGACGGGGTGAGCTGGCCGAGCGGGGCGGCGATCACGACGTCGGCGGCGGTGGCATCCCGCGGTCCCGGCCGCTCGGTGACCAGGACGAGCCGCGCGTGGTGTTCCCGATGGCACAGGTCGCGCAGTTTGGCGACGTCGTAGACGCGGGTGTTGTTGTAACCGGTGAGGACGAAGCAGGCCGTGGTCATACCGGCTCCAGAACGGCCGGCTGGGTCTGGGTCCGCTGGGTCGTCCGTGTGCAGATCTCGGTGAGGGTCGCCCGCAGGTCGGTGGCGTTGCCGCGGACGATCCCGGAAAGCGGTGTCGCCGCCGCGGCATAGCTGATCTCGCCGGCCTTCGCCGCCGGACGGGTGTTGTGGACGTGGGACACCAGCCGTCCGGTGAACCGGTGCGGGTCGAAGTCGACGGTGGCGTGGTCGGTGTCATGGTGGGCGGGGAAGACGAACCAGCCGTACAGATCCGTGGACAGCCGGACCTGCGGCTCGTCGATCTCACCGAAAAGCTGCTGCGCCAGGTCCACCTGGTAGAGGTTGATACCGGTGCGTAGCTCGAAGGTCTCCGCGACACCGGCGCCGCCGACCCGACTCGCCGTCTCCAGGAACAGAAACCGGCCGTCGCCGGCCCGGATCAGTTCGAAATGGAAACAGCCGTCCCGCTGGCCGAGTACGGGCAGGGTGCGGCGCAGCAGCGCGAGCGCCGCCGGCTCGTCGGGTGTCTGCGCGGAGCCCAGCGGGCTGCCGAAGGCGAAGTTCAGGCAGTCCCCGACGTAGACGCTGCACGTGGCCGCGCGGACGGTGCCGCCACGTAGATAACCGTCGAGGTGCCAGATCTCGCCGGGCACGAACTCCTCGACGAACACCTCGGCCGCGGCCTCGGCGCCGAGCCGGTCGAGGCGCTCGAGGACCGCCCGGACGTCGCCGGTCTCGATGCCGGTGCTGGACGCCTCCAACCGCGGCTTGATCAGATAGGTGCCGGCCGTCGCGCTGGACGTGGACGCGGTGATGGACGTGGGCGTGGACGTGGGGATGGGCGGGGTGCGGCGGAAGTCCGCGACGCTCCAGAACGCGGGCTGGGGGATGCCAGCGGCCGCGGCGCGGGTACGCATGAGCCACTTGTCTCGTAGCGGGGCGATGTCGGCGGGTCGGTCACCGGGGATGCCGAAGCGGGCACGCAGGTGCGCGGCGGGCAGCAGGTCGTACTCGGAGCGGGCGATCAGCCGGTCGGCGTTGCCCAGCCAGTCCGCGTGCTGTGCGGACAGGGCGTCCACGTCCGTGGTCGGGGTGGCCAGGACGCGGCTGTGGGCGCCGGCGGGCAGGCCGTCGGTCGTGCCCGTGCACAGGTAGCGCACGTCATGGCGGGTGTGGTCGACGGCCAGGTCGTAGCGGATCTTGCTGAACGGGATGCGGTGCAGGATGACGATGTTCATGGCCGATAGCCGATCTCCAGATAGGACTCCGTCTCGACGACGAAGTCGGCCGGCAGGTCGGGGCCGAGCGCGGTGATGTCCCACAGCGCCTGGCCGACGAAGATCTCCCGGTCGACGTCGGGCAGGGTGTCGCCGTCGTGGACGAACACCTTCTCCTCGAGCACCTCGACGCGCGCCGGCCGGCGGGTGATCCGGGCGATCCGCTGACCTGGATCGCCGAAGAAGACCCGGAAGAACGTCCTGCGCACCCCATCGGCCGCCGCCGTCTCGGTGCCCGCCGCCGCCGTGTCGGGCTGGTCGAGCAGCAGGTCGATCCAGCGGCCGAGCAGGTCGACACCGCTGTGCACCAGGGTGCTGGGCACGATGTAGGCGCCGCCGATCCGCGGGTTGATCTCGACGATCTCCCAGGTCCCGTCGGGGGTGTGGCGGGCCTCGACGTGGTGGACGCCGGTGTCGACGTCCAACGCCTTCAGGGCGAGCGTGACGTGGTCGATGCCGCGCTGCACCGCCGCGGCGCCCAGCGAGGTCGGCGGGCACACGCAGGCGTTCTCGAGCACCGTCCGGCCGGACTCGCGCAGGTCGACCTTCTCGTGCACGGCGTGCACGGTCGCCGAACCCCGTTGGACGCTGACCTCGAAGCTGCACTCCACGCCGTCGATGAACTCCTCGAGGAGAAACGACGGGGCGCCCTCGAAGGCACCGGCGTAGGCGATGTCGCGCGCCGCCCGCTCCCAGAGCTCGGTGAGTTCCGCGGCGCCGCCGAGGCGGTCCGCGCGCACGGCGCCGAGCGAGGCGAACCCGGTGCGGGGCTTGACGAAGTAGCGGGACGGGTCGGCCAGCGTGGCGTAACGCTCGGGGTCGAACGGCCAGGCACCCACCCGCGTCAACCCGTGTTCGCGCAGCCGCTCCCGCATCGCGAGCTTGTCCCGCAGCTGGCGGACGGTGCCCACGGCCAGGTCACCGGTGCCGATCGACCGGTTCGCGTAGGCCATCAGCTCCCGGTAGGCGTCCCAGACGCTGATCGCGCCCAGCAGGTGGACGCCGTCCGCCGCCAACCGGGCGAGCGTCTCGTCGACGTCGGCTTCGCGCAGACCGTGGCCGTCGCCGAGGTGTAGCGCCCCGACGTCCGCCTGCCAGTCCGCCGCCTCGCCGACGCCGGCGTCCGCGGGACGCGACGACAGGACGTAGGGGGTGATCCCCCGCTGGCGCAGCGCGGCGACCAGCGGCGCCACCATGGTCCTGAGCTGGTGCGAAAGAACGAGAAAGCCAGAGTTCCCAGCCATACCGATAATCCAATCCGGAACAGGGGTTTCGGTCGGCGTCAGGCCGACTGCGGTTCGACGGCGCCGAAACGCTCGTACATGTCCACGAAGAACTGGCGGAGCAGCTCCTGGATCTCGTCGAAGTACCGTTTGATGTCGACGATGTCCTGCTGGCTCTCCACAAAGAGACCGAGGATGTCCCACATGTCCTGGGTGTGGTCCTCGACGAGGTCGGTGTTCAGGTGCGCGGCCTGGCCGACGATCATGTCCTTGCCGAGTGACTTCGACATGGCCCTGATCTGCTTCGGGGTGATTTTCTGGGTGGTGTACTCGACCAGATAGCTGTAGCAGATCACGCCGAGCACCTTCTCGTGCTCCGCCACGAAGTACAGGTAGCCGGCGAGCAGTCGGGTGTACAGGCTCGGCTCGGTCTCGAAGATGTCCTGCGCGGACAGCCCCACCTTTTCGGCGTCCTTCATGAACAGGACGTCGTGCAGCATCTCCTCGTCCTGATAGGCCGCGTACAGCTTCGCCGCCTCGGCATTGACCTTCGTGATCTTGTGGAGGGCGTAGGACTGGGCGGTGCGCATCAGGCGAATACGCCAGGCGTGCTCGATCAGCGTCTGCCGGTAGTACCGCAGCTGGATCTCGCTGCCCTCGAGATGGCGCGCGAACGGTACGGTCGCGTTCCACTGGGCCATCTTCTCGTCCAGGAAGGCGTCGATCTCCTGCTTGGCCTGCGCGCTGTCGCGGGGCGACAGGAACGGCTTGCGGCGCAGCAGCGCGCTGTGGGTGAGGCGGTTCGTGGTCTCCATGGCAGTTCTCCTGATGCTGGTGGGTGTGCGGGTGAACGTGCTGGTGGGGGGGCTAGTTGACCTCGTCGAGGACGGCGTCGCCGTAGGCCCGGCTCTGGCAGGCCAGGCGCATGGCCGGGCTGTCCTCGCCGAGCAGTTCGAAGAGGCTGTCCTCCCGTGAGGTGCGCGGCGACAGGTTCTCGGCGCCACTCACGATGCGAACGGCGCAGATTCCGCAACTGCCGGACCTACAGCCGAACGTGATGATGTCATCCATGTCGGTCAGGTCGACGTAATCCTCGAAGTCGACCTTCTCGTCGGCGCTGACGAACTTCAGCGTGGGCATGTGACACCTCCATGCGGGTGTGTCGGATGAAAAACTGACCGGTTCGGCGGCGAACCGCCGGCGGCCCGACGGGCTGGGTCCGACGCGGTGGGCCCAGCGGTTCTCCTGGCCGAGTATCCGGTTCGGAGCGGATTCCATGCCTCCTCCCTGGGTGGCGCCGGTGGTTACCGGGTCGCTCACCTTCTCGCTGTTCACCGTGTCGCTCCAAGAAGCAGCCCTGGATATCCGGGGCGAGGGCAGGTGGCGCGGCCTCGTCCGGTCGCCGTCGCTGCTTCGGTCGCCATCGGGCGAGGCTTTCGGAAACCGCTCTCCCATGTGCCGGTACGAGGGTGGCCGTCGCCATCATGGCCATCCTGTCACCGGCTGATGACGGGATGGCAAGAATGACTTTACGTGGGATCACGTGGCCGACCGGCTGACGCGACGGCGCGTTTTCTGTCGAGCAGCCGACATGCGGTTCGGGCACTGTTCTCCGCCTGC
>NZ_CADCWS010000195.1 GCF_902806475.1 Candidatus Frankia nodulisporulans | reverse complement strand
TCTGCATAAGCCTCTAGGAATCCCCGGTCTTCAGGCCGGGGAGGATGTCAACGATCCCGGGATACACGGCGACCGGGGTGAACCCGGCCGCCGTGTGCAGCCCGACGCTTGCCGGATTCGGCAGCGTGATCCCGGCGTAGACGTTCAGATAGCCAAGGGCACGCAGTTCGGCGAACAACCGTGCGTACAACCGCCGCCCGAGCCCCCGCCGGTGAAACGCGGCCGCCAGGTACACCGACGCGTTCACCGACCACCGGTAGGCCGCCCGCTGCCCATGCGGCGCGGCACAGGCGTACCCCGCGATCACCACACCGGCCCGCCCGCCGTCCGGTACGCCGTCCGGTACGCCGTCCGGTACGCCGTCCGGTACGCCGTCCGACGGGAGGGTGGGCGTGGCCTCGGCGACGAGCCAGGGCAGGCGGGGGACAGCGGTCATGCGGGCGCGGATGGCCTCGACGGTCGGGATCTCCTCCTCGAACGTCGCCGGGCTGCCGGTCACGAACGGCCCGTACACCGCCTGGATACCCGCGGCGTCCGACAGCCGCGCCGCCCTGATCCTGACCACCGATCCCATGGCCCTCCGTCCCGTCTGATCCGGTGCCGCCCTGCGTCACGCGTCACGCGTCACGCGTCGTGCGTCCTGCTTCGTGCGGTGCTGTCCGGTGCCGCTTGAATTATCCGACCGGGACGATCGGTGCGGCCGCGAACAGGGTGTTCAGTTCGGTACGCAGGATGTCCAGACCGTCCCGGCTGAGCACCGACTCGGGATGGAACTGCATCCCCACGAACGACGGCCCCCGCAGGGCATGCACCGTCCCGTCACTGCGGTCCCGCGCCAGCCGCACGGGCCCGAACCCGCTCCGAAACAGCTCCCCTTCGGACGAACCGCCTTCGGACGGGTCGCCCTTGGTGCTGGCCACCGCTGCGAACGTGGAGTAGTAACCAACGCGGCGCGGACGGCCGAACAGGTCGATGGTGCGTCCCAGGCCCTGGTGCGGGTCGGGACGTCGACGCAGCGGCAGGCCGAGGACGTCCGCGAGCAGCTGATGGCCGAGGCAGACGCCGAGCAGTGGCCGTCCCAGCGCCAGCCGGTACTCGGCGAGCCGACGCAACGCGGCCATCTTCGGATCACCGCCGCGGTACGCCAGTGGATCACCCGGCCCCGGCCCGAGAACCAGCAGATCCACCGCGTCCACCTCAGGCACCGCGTCCACCTCGGGCGCCGGGGCGGTGCGGTCGTCCGTCGGCGGCGTCACCTGCGACCAGGGGCGGACGGTGACCATCAGCCCAAGCGAGCGCAACTGGTGGGCGAGCATCACAGCGAACGCGTCCTCGGCATCGACGACCAACACCGACCGTCCCGCCAACAACGGTTCCGCGGAACCGGTCTGGGACGGGTGTTCCGCGGAACCGGGTGGGATGGCCTGGGGTGGGAGGGGCCGACGGGGTGAGCGGTGGAACCAGAAGGTGGCGAGGTCGGTGTTGCGGCTGGCGAGGACGGCGGCGATGACCGGGTCCTCGGTGCGAGGGGTCGGCAGGGTCGGCCGGGTCGGCTGGGTGGGGGCGGGGCGCAGGCCGAAGGCGGCGAGGATGGCGGCGGCCTTGGTGTGGGTTTCGGCGGTTTCGCCCGACGGGGTGGAGTGGCGGACGAGGGTGGCGCCGACGGGGAGGCGGAGCCGACCGTCGGGGGTGAGCTCGGCGGTGCGGATCAGGATGGGGGCGTCGAGGGTCTGGCGTCCGGTGGCGTCGAAGCCCAGCAGGGCGGCGACGCCACCGTAGTAGCGGCGGCCGCGGCGTTCGTGGCGGGCGAGGACGCGCAGGGCATTGTGCAGGGGGCTGCCGGTGACGGTCGGGGCGAACATCGTCGCGCGCAGGATGTCGCGGACGTCGGCGTCGCTGTGGCCGGTCAGGAGGTACTCGGTGTGCACGAGCCGGGACATGCGTTTCAGGTGCGGTCCGACGACGCGTGCGCCGTCGTCGGTGAGCGCCGCCATCATCTTCAGTTCCTCGTCCAGGACCATGGACAGCTCGTCGATCTCCTTCGCGTCGTTGAGGAACCGCATCAGCCCCGCACGCGCCGCCCCGGACGGATCGGACAGGTCGAACGCATCAGGCGGGTCGGACGGTAGTCGGTGGGTGCCGCAGATCGGGTTCATGGTCACCTGGCCGTCGACGGCGCTGACGTGGCGTTCCGGTGTCGCGCCGACGAGGGTGCGCCGGCCGGTGTGGATGAGGAACGTCCAGTAGGCACCGGGTTCGGTGTGCAGCAGATGGCGCAGCGCGGCGAGGGCGGCGTGCGGCGGTGGGCCGTCGAGGGTGGCGGTGTACGTCCGGTGCAGGACGAAGTTGGAGCCCTCACCGTGGCCGATCTCGTCCCGCACGACCGCGCGGACCTGCTCGGCGTACTGGTCGTCGTCGAGGTCGAATCCGCCGCCGTGGACGGAGGGCCCATCGGTGGGCAGGACGGCGAGGGCATCGCCGAGGGGAACGCGCAGGTGCTCGGTGACGCGCAGCGCCTCCAACGGGCTGCCGTCGTCGACGCAGGGCAGACCGACCTCGGTGAGCTGGCGAAACGGCACGATCGCGAGGACACGCGGCCCGGTGCTGCCCGGCGGCAGCGGCAGATCGGCGATGCGGGCGACGGTGATCAGCTCGCCGCGCAGCAGCTCCAGCTCCAGCTCCAGCTCACCACGGTCGGCGTCGGCGTCGGTCCCCGCGCGCCGCAGCAGCGCGAACGGCCCGGGATCCTCACCGGCGGCGCACGCGGCGACCAGCCGGCGCAACACCTCGGCCGGCGGTGGTTCGGCCGGCAACATCTTGGCCGGCGGCAGTGCGGGGTGGTGTGGGTTCATCGGTGACGACCTCGTCGAGTGGGACGGGACGCGACGCCGTGGACCGGGGTCGTCCGGTGCCCGTTCGCGAGCTCGTCCCAGGTCGAGAAGAGTGACCCGAGGGAGATGCCCGCCGCAGGAGACAACAGCGACCGCCGGAGGGGCGGCCGCGTGCTCGGATGCGGGCTACGCGCGCGTGGAGACGGCCGCCAGGATGACGGCCCGCCACAGACCTCTGCGCGCGAACATGCTTCTACTCTAAGGGATATGACGACCCCGGACGCCGCTGCCCAGCTCGCATGGCAGCGCGGGTTGCCCCGCAAGCGGATGAACGCGGCGTGTCTGCTGGTCGACGGTCACAGCCGCGTCCTGCTGGTGAAACCGACCTACCGGCCAGGCTGGGACCTGCCCGGCGGAGTCGTCGAGCAGGACGAGTCGCCGTACGCCGCGGCCCGCCGGGAGGTCGGCGAGGAGCTGGCCCTGGACCGCGTCCCCGGCCGACTGCTCGCGGTGGACTGGGTGCCGCCCTCGCCGCTGCGCACCGAGGGCCTCGCCCTGGTCTTCGACGGCGGCCTGCTCACCGACGACGACGCCGCCCGCATCCGCCTGCCCGCCGACGAACTCGCCGACTGGACCCTCGTCCCCGAGGAGAACCTGTCCGACTTCGCCCAGCCGCATATCGCCCGCCGCCTGCACGCCTGCCTCGCCGCCCTGCGCACCGGCAGCTCCCTCTTCCTGGCGGACGGCCTCCCACCCGGCTAGCGCCCGGTCCACTGAACGTTTCCGGCTGTGAGAAGCGGCTGCGGGCGGCCCCCCTCTCGCGGACGGCCCCCTCCGGCTGACCACGGCGTGGCCGGGGCCGCGATGGCACCTGCCGGGTAGCCCTGACGCGCGGCCGGCGGTGTGGTGACCGGCGCCCATGGCGAGTGGCTTGACCTGCGCGGATGTGCGTTGCCGCGAGGCGTCCAGGCCAGGGGTGGGGCGCTGTAGGCGGTGGCCCGGTCAGGCGGAATGGCCTGCCCTTTTTGGCTGCTAAGACAGTATTTGCCCAGATGTTCGGGCCAGTGAGTTCGCCATGTGCTGCCGCCGTCGCCGCGTTCCGATCAGGTGGGAGTCTCCGCATGCCCCAGTCGCGCCAGGTCCCGGGCTCCCCTCGAGACGGCGCGGCCACCTCGCGTGCGCGGTGGCGGGCCCGCCTGGCCGGACGGTCGGCGCCAGCCCAGCACGACCTGCTCCTGGCGGCCATCCGCACCGCCATCCACGATGCCACCGCCACGCCCAGCCCTGCCGCCACTCCCAGCTCCGCGGCCGCACCCAGCGCCGCTCCCAACACCGCCGCTGCCGGCTTGGACGCGCAGGCGTCGTGGCGGGCGCTGGGGGTGTACCGCGGGATCGCCGAGCGGCTGCGTGCGGTGCTCGGGGAGGAGACCGGGCTCGTCCTGCCGGCGACCATGTTGTTCGATCTGCCCACACCGGACGCCCTCGCCGGCCATCTGCGTCGCACGCTGCTCGGGGAGCCGCGCGACACCGCCACGTCAGCCGGCCCGGGCACCGCGTCCGACCCGGTGGGCAGGCCGCCCGCGGTGGCGGACGATCCGGTGGTGATCGTCGGCATGGGCATCCGGTTGGCGGGGGGCGTCGACTCGCCGCAGGCGCTGTGGGAGCTGGTCGGCGCCGGCCTGGACGCGACCGGTGACCTGCCGGACGACCGGGGCTGGGACCTCGACGCCCTCTACGACCCGAGTCCGCATGCGAGTCGGGCGGGCACCGCCTACACCCGGCGGGGTGGGTTCCTGGCGGGCATCGACCGGTTCGACGCGACCTTCTTCGGCATCGGGCCGCGGGAGGCGGCGGCCATCGACCCGCAGCAGCGGCTCATGCTGGAGACGTCCTGGGAGGCGCTCGAGCATGCCGGGATCGACCCGCGTTCGCTGCGCGGAAGCCGCACGGGGGTGTTCACCGGCACCTCCCTGGCCGACTACGGACCGTCCTGGCATGTGGCGCCGGCCGCCGCTCAGGGACAGCTGCTCACCGGGACCGCACCCGGGGTCATCGCCGGACGGGTCGCCTACACCTTCGGCCTGGAAGGCCCCACCCTGGCCGTGGACACGCAGTGTTCCGCCTCGCTGGTCGCGGTGCATCTGGCCGCCCAGTCGCTGCGGGCGGGGGAGTGCGAGCTGGCGCTGGCCGGCGGGGTCACCGTCATGTCGACGCCCGGCATCCTGGTGGAGTTCAGCCGCAAGCGCGGCCTCGCCCCGGACGGACGGTGCAAGGCCTTCTCCGTCGACGCCGACGGCACCGGCTGGGCGGACGGCGCCGGCGTCCTGGCGCTCGAACGGCTCTCCGCCGCCCGGCGTCACGGCCACCGGGTGCTGGCTGTCATCCGGGGCAGCGCGGTGAACTCCGACGGTGCCAGCAACGGGATGACCGCGCCGAACGGGCTGTCCCAGCAGCGCCTCATCCGTGCGGCGCTCGCCAACGCCGGACTGCGCGCCGCCGACGTCGACGCCGTCGAGGCCCACGGCACCGGTACCGCTCTCGGTGATCCGATCGAGGCGTCCGCGCTGCTGGCCACCTACGGTCAGGACCGCCCGCTCGACCGTCCGCTGCGCCTGGGGTCGTTGAAGTCCAACATCGGCCACAGCCAGGCCGCCGCCGGTGTCTGCGGCACCATCAAGATGGTGCAGGCGCTGCGGCACGAGACCCTCCCGCGGACCCTGCACGTGCGCGCCCCCTCCCCGCACGTCGACTGGTCCGCCGGTGCGGTCGCGCTGCTCACCGACCCGCTGCCCTGGCCGCACCACCCCGGTGGACGCCCCCGCCGCGCCGGTATCTCGGCGTTCGGTATCTCCGGCACCAACGCCCACCTCATCATCGAGGAAGCCCCACCCGAGCCCGAGCCCATCCGCGTCCCCCCGGCTGTTCCCACGGCCGGCACGCGGCCGGTGGCGCTGGTGCTGTCCGGACGGACCGACGCGGCGCTGCGCTCGGGCGCCGCGCGCCTCGCCGCGCACCTGCGCACCCATCCGCACCTGGATCTGTCGGACGTCGCCCATACCCTCGCCGGACGGACCCGCTTCGAACACCGAGCCGTCGTGCTCACCGACCTGTCCACCCCGACCTCGGCGCGGACAGCCGCCCTGTCGCCCGTGCCTGCCGGGATGTCGGCCGCCGGCCAGGTGTCGGCCGCCGGCCAGGTGGCGGGCGCGGCTGCCGGGGTGTCGGCCGCCAGCCGGGTGGCGGTGGCGCTGGAGGGGCTGGCCGAGGGGCGCGGCGCGCCCGGCGTCGTCCGGGGTACCTGTGCGCCCGGTGCGCGGGGGCGGCTCGCGATGCTGTTCACCGGCCAGGGCAGCCAGCGCCCTGAACTCGGCCGCGAGCTCTACCAGGCGTTTCCGGTGTTCGCCGCCGCGCTGGACGAGATCGCCGCCCGCTTCGACGCCCAGCTGGGACGTCCACTGCTCGACGTGATGTTCGCCCCGGCGGGCACCTACCTGGCCGCCCTGCTGGACCGCACCGAATACACCCAGCCGGCCCTGTTCGCCCATGAGACCGCGCTGTTCCACCTGGTCACCTCGTGGGGGCCGCGTCCGGCGCTGCTGGCCGGCCACTCCATCGGCGAACTCGTCGCCGCGCACGTCGCCGGCATCTGGACCCTCGACGACGCCGTCCGGCTGGTCGCCGCCCGCGGCCGACTCATGCAGGCCTGCCCGGCCGGCGGCGCGATGATCGCCATCCGCGCGACCGTCGACGAGGTGACCGTCGCACTGGCCGGCACCGGCGGACGGGTCACCCTCGCCGCCGTCAACGCGCCGTCCGCCGTCGTGATCGCCGGCGACACCGATGCCACCGCACACGTCGCCGCCACCTTCACCGCCCGCGGCGTCGCGACGCGCCGGCTCACCACCAGCCACGCCTTCCACTCCCCGCACCTGGACGGCATGCTGGACGACTTCCGCGCCGTCGCCGCCACCCTCACCTACCACGAGCCGATCATCCCGATCGTCTCGACGCTCACCGGCGAACTGTCCCCGCGCTGGATGCTCGAACCCGACTACTGGCCCCGCCAGGCCCGCGGCACGGTGTACTTCGCCGAGGCGCTGCGCCGCCTCGCGGCGGAAGGCGCCGACAGCTTCCTCGAGCTCGGTCCCGACGCCATCCTCACCCCCCTCGTCCCCGCCACCCTCGAAGACGACGACACGGGCGCCGGTGCCGGTGCCGGTGCCGCCGCCGGTGCTGGACGGCGTGCGCCGTTGGCGGTCGCGACGGCGCGAGCGCGACGCCCGGAGCCCGAGATGGTGCTCGGCGCGGCCGCGGCTCTGGACACCCACGGCATCGACGTCGACTGGCACGCGGTCCCCGACCGCCCCGGCCACCTCGTCGACCTGCCCACCTACCCCTTCCAACGCCGCCGCCACTGGCTGGACACCCCCGCCACCGTTCCCTTCGAGTCATCCACCCCGCCTGGGCCATCCACCCCGCCTGGGCCATCCACGCGTCCGTCGTCGACGGGATGGCACTACCGCACCGTCTGGCAGCCACTCGCCGATGCGGACGTGACCGCCGTGCTCACCGCGTTCGCCGGGATCAGCCCGTCCAGCCGGATCAGCCCGTCCGGCCGGAGCGGTCCGTCCAGTCAGGGCGGCCGGGTCGGCCAGCGCGGTCAGGTCGGTGGCGATGATCCGGGCGGGCGATGGCTGGTGCTCGTCCCACCGCGAGGTGCGGACCGGACGTTGGTCGCCCGGCTCGGCTGGGTCCTCGAGCGTCTCGGCGGCAGCGAGATCATCCAGCTCGAACATGCCGACCGTGCTGAGATCGTGGCCCGGCTCGCCGCTGTTCGGGCTGGTCACCCGACGCCGATCGGCGCCGTCCTCTCCCTGCTCGCGCTGGACGACACCCCCCATCCGGACCATCCGGGACTGACCCGCGGCCTCGCCCTGTCCGTCGTCTGCCCGCAGGCACTGGCCGACGCGTCCATCGACGCTCCGCTCTGGATGATCACCACGGGTGCCGTGGCCGCCGACGACGACCACCCCGTGACCCAGCCCGACCAGGCCATGGCCTGGGGCCTCGGCCGCACCCTGGCCCTGGAACGTCCCCACACCTGGGGCGGCCTGATCGACCTGCCTGGTCTGCCTGGTCTGCTCGGCGGGGACAGCGGGGACAGCGGGGCTGGCGGGCGTGGGATCGATGACCAGTCGCTGCTGTGGCTCGGTGTCGCGCTCACCGTGGGCGATGCGGCTGGCGGCGAGTTCCAGTTCGCCGCGCGGTCGACGGGGCTGCGCGTCCCACGGTTGGTGCGCGTGCCGATGCCGGCGGACGGGCTCGCGG